>CAZIVO010000131.1:0-1421 GCA_964542765.1 uncultured candidatus Brocadiaceae bacterium
CCTCGTCCTCCTGTCTCCTCGAAATGAAACCAGCCGCCCACAACGCGCGGCACAACGGTGCTGCAGCGTCACACAAAAGAGAGCCGGGCCCTCAACACTCCCGTGCACCCCGGTGGTTCGCGGTTACATGAAAGGCTCTCCGTCCCGCATGCCTTTCTGGGGAGGGGCGCGAATCGGAATGACGGGGCCCCATCGGGCAAACCAGAGGGGCCGCTGGACCGTCAGCGAAGAGGCTTCACCAGGATCGATCCGTAGAGATCCCGGAAAGGTTGCGTCGCAGAAAGTTTCTCTTCGAGATCGATGATCTCGCGGCGATCGCCGTAATCGATCGTCACCACTTCGCGAAAAGTGCTGATGGAGGGGTGGCCCGTCCGATCGACGAAGAGGCTCTTTCCCCAGTACCCTTCGGGGATCGGCAGATCCAGGAGGTGCAAGATCGTCGGCGCCGTATCGAGCTGGCAAGATCGAGCTTGGCGATCGATCTCCGGCAAATCGGCTGGCGTCAGCAAGGCGAGTGGGATGCGTACGAGCGAGGTCTGCGGATAGCCGGGGAGCTTGTCGGTCACCGGGTTGCGTGGACAGCTATGATCAGCAGTCATGACGATCAGCGTTCGCTCATCCCACAAGCCCTCCTGACGAAGGCGTTCGAAAAAACGGCCTGTCTCGTAATCGTGGATGTGCACCGAGCGCAGCCACTCGCGCAGGCCCCCATCCTCGATGACGTCCGCCGATGAGGGAAGGTCATGATGATGTTCGGCATAATCGACCCGGCCAAACCAGGGGTGCGTGTCGATGGTCAAGATGGAGATGAAGATCTTCTCGTCCTCGAACTTCTTGAGTCGCTCGATCGCATCGTCGAACAGAAGCCGATCCGTGGCTCCCCATTCCGATGTGTGACGCGGATCGGCACCCGCATCCATGAAATCGTCGCGCGACCAGTCCCGCTGAAAACCAGCGCGGGGAAAGTGGACATCGCCACCCGCGAACAATCTCGGATCGGCGCGAATGAGCTCTGCACGCCAACCCTTCTCGACGAGAACCTTCGCCAGAGAGTTGGGGCTGCCAGCCTCCCGGCACATCCAGGCATTGGGATGGCTATTGAAGGTCGCCATCATCCCCGGGAAGGTCGGGAAACAAGTCGTCGCATGCTTTTGCATCATCCTCGCCCTCACTTCACTTCCGCCGAAGAAGGGTGTGAGCCCTTCGGGCAGGGCGGGGTTGTAGGGGTCCATCATGTCGAGGGACAGGGACTCGCTCAGCAACAAGATGACGCGATCGAAAGAGAAGCCGAGCGACGGATAGGCGCGCGGTCCGAGCGGCAAGCCGTATTTTTCGATCGCGCTCTGGTGCCGCTCGAGGCTCTCCTCGATGCGAGGCTCCGGCATGGGGTGAAAGAAATACTCGTCGACGAAATTGAAGGC
>CAZIVO010000131.1:1521-8971 GCA_964542765.1 uncultured candidatus Brocadiaceae bacterium
GAACCGAGAAAACCCGCAAGGTGCGCGTCATTGGTGAACTCGAGGTACTGGCGCTCGAAGTAGCTGTGCCCGAAGTGGTAAATACAGATATCGGATATCGCCAGCAGCAGATAGCCGACCACGAAGGACAGGGGCAGCAGCGGAAACAGGGGCAGCAATGACAGGATGCCGACGGCGGCAATGAAGAAGGCGAAGTCGAACAGGAACTTGTCTGCCAGATTCAGCCAGGGCAAAAGCCGCGTGAGATCGTGATCATCCTTGTTCTGAACCACCCAGGCGAGCAGAGCATTGAGGAGCAGGGTCCCTCCCCCCAGGAGAAGGATCCTCCGGCCCGGAGTCCGACCTGCAGAGAGCTGCGACCCGGAAAAGAGGTTCTGACGGGAACCCGAAGACATCGCAGCAACGGTAACTCTTTTGGCTGGCGGGCGTATCTCTTGTTCTGTGCGCCGGCGAAGAGCTCGCAGCAGCCCGGGAACTCAGCGGTATTTCCAGTTGCGCGACTTGCCCTCGGCCATCCATTCGACGGCCTGAGCGATACGCCGGCTCCGGGTCTCTTCGCGCTTGGCGCTCACGATCCACTCCACATACTCACGCTGTTGACTGGGTGAGAAGGACTCGAAGGTGACCCGCGCCTTCTTCGCCTTCTTCAGAGCCGCCAGCAGATCGGCGGGAGCCTCGAGGTCAGGCCGCCGCACAGCCTTCTTCTTCGCTGCAGGACCGGCCTGTGCATCCAGCGCCGCAGCCTCTTTCACGTAGGCCACCAGCACCTTCTTCGTCGGCAGGTCCGCCAAGGACGTGATCTTGATGTCGTGCATCCCGGCCTTGAGATCACCGCGAAACAGCTTTTCGGGGTCGCTCAACTCCTTGGCGCGCCAGAACCCGAAGGTCACGTGCTCCTTGAAAGCTGCCATCCCGGCGACGATCTTCTTGCCGACGAAGCACGGGCATCTCCACTTGATCTCCTCGTGGATCCCGGGAGCCCCCTCGTGGACGATCGCCCGCAGACGGGTCAGGATGGGCCGCGCGAAGGGGGCGGCCGCTTCGATATAGGCATCTACTTCGGGCAAGGCCTTGGCCATGGGGATTCCTCTCAGCACCCACAATACCCCCCGAACCCATGGTCGCGGAGAGCAAGCCTCCCGCACCCGGCAAGGGATAAGTGACCCCGCGCGGCAGAAACCCAGAACCGCCATTGAGGCGTGGAGCCCGAAGCTGTTACCTGTCGGGACGATGACCGAAGTTCTGCCGTCGAAGATCGACTCCGGGTCCGACGAGTTCGCAAGCAATCGCGAACACCAGTTGGCGCTGTTGCAAGAGCTCGAAGAGAAGAAAGCGGCCGTGCACCGAGGCGGCTCCGAAGGAGCTGTCGCGCGGCACCGCGAGCGAGGCAAGATGCTGCCCCGCGAACGGATCGATCGCATCCTCGACGAAGGCACCCCCTTCCTCGAACTCTCACCGCTCGCCGCCAGCGGCATCTACGAGGACTCGGCGCCTGGCGCGGGCGTGGTCACCGGCATCGGCAGGGTGGAAGGCCGAGAAGTGATGATCGTCGCCAACGATGCGACGGTGAAGGGCGGCACCTACCTGCCGATCACGGTCAAGAAACACCTTCGCGCGCAGGAGATCGCGCTACAGAACCACCTGCCCTGTATTTATCTCGTCGACTCGGGCGGCGCCTTCCTGCCGCTCCAGGACGAAGTGTTTCCTGACCGGGATCATTTCGGACGGATCTTCTTCAATCAGGCGCGCATGTCGGCAGCGGGCATCCCGCAAGTAGGAATCGTTCTGGGTTCCTGCACCGCCGGCGGTGCCTACGTGCCGGCGATGAGCGACGAGAGCGTGATCGTCAAGGGCAACGGTACGATCTTTCTCGGCGGACCACCGCTGGTGAAGGCCGCCACGGGCGAGGTCGTCACCGCCGAAGAGCTCGGCGGTGCCGATGTTCACACGCGCGTCTCCGGAGTCGCCGACCACTTCGCCGAGAACGAGGAGCAAGCACTTTCCATTTGCCGCTCGATCTGCGCCAACCTGAACACGACCAAGCCCGACCAGATCGCGCTGAGCGCCGCCGAGGATCCCATCCATGACCCCGAGGAACTCCTCGGCATACTCCCCTCCAGCAACAATCGGACATATGACGTGCGCGAGGTGATCGCGCGGACCGTCGACGGCAGCCGCTTCCAGGAGTTCAAGGAACGCTACGGGCCGACCCTGGTGACGGGCTTCGCGAAGATCTGGGGGATCCCGGTCGGCATCCTCGCCAACAACGGCATCCTCTTCTCGGAAAGCGCTCTCAAGGGCGCGCACTTCGTCGAGCTGTGCGCGCAGCGCAAGATCCCCTTGCTATTCCTGCAGAACATCACCGGCTTCATGATCGGCAAGGAATACGAGAGCGGCGGCATCGCCAAGGACGGCGCCAAGATGGTGCAGGCCGTCGCCACCGCGCAGGTGCCGAAGCTGACGGTGATCATCGGCGGATCCTTCGGTGCGGGAAACTACGGCATGTGCGGCCGCGCCTACGATCCACGCTTCCTGTTCATGTGGCCGAATGCGCGGATCTCGGTCATGGGCGGCGAGCAGGCCGCCAGCGTCCTGACAACGGTCAAGAAGGATCAACTCGCCGCCAAGGGCGAGGCGATGACCGAGGAGAAAGAAGAAGAAATGCGCCGACCGATCCTCGAGAAGTACGAGCGCGAGGGGCATCCCCTCTACTCGACGGCGCGCCTGTGGGACGACGGCATCCTCGATCCACGCCGGACGCGCGATGTGCTCGGCCTGTGCCTGTCAGCTGCCCTGAACGCGCCGATCCCCGAGTATCGCGCGCCGGTCTTCCGGATGTAGGCGGGGCTCGCCCTTCTCCTTGCCAAGCTGAGCGACACTCTTGATCTGCTTGAGCCGCAATCCACCTCCAAGGGCTCGTGATGGACTCCAAGGGAAACCCGCTCGGCGTATCTCTCTCCAATGTCGGCAAGGCAACGGCCGCTGACGCGGGGTAGTTATCGCTCAGCATCGCTGCAAAACTCCCGTGCGCAGGGCAGATCCTGCGGGGATTCCGGCGGTATGCAAGACGGAGTAGCATGGGGTGTGCACACCTCTGGTAGAGGAAGTTATCCCTTGAACTCCATCGCTACCTCGATCGCCTGCCTCGGTATCGCGCTTTCGTGTCCCGCCCAGCCGAACTGGCTCTGGGCACGGATCACGCCCGCTACATCACCGTCCAATCGATGCTCCCACGCGATGGCCTACGACTCTGCTCGTGACCGCACCGTGATGTTCGGCGGAAAGGAGAGGGGTAACCGCGCCTTCGCAGACACCTGGGAGTGGGACGGCAAGAACTGGGCGCAGATCAAGCCTGCAATCTCGCCGCCTGCCCGGAACTTTCACGCGATGGTCTACGACTCTGCCCGGAAACGCACCGTGCTGTTCGGTGGCTACGTGATGAACACCAACCGCCACTTTTCAGATACCTGGGAGTGGGACGGCAAGAACTGGGCGAAGAGCTATCCTCTCACGAAGCCGCCGGTCCGATTCCGCCACGCGATGGCCTACGACTCCGCCCGAAAGCGCACCGTGCTGTTCGGTGGATTCACCACCTCGGGCGAGACTGCAGATACCTGGGAGTGGGACGGTAAGAACTGGACACGGAGCAAGCTCACCGCCTCGCCACCCGCCCGATTCGGCCATGCGATGGCCTACGACCCTGCTCGCGGGCATACCGTGATGTTCGGCGGATTGGCTCAGGGTATCTTTGCGGACACCTGGGCATGGAATGGTAAGAGCTGGACGCAGATCAAGCCGGTCGCCTCGCCACCCGCCCGGGTCAACCATGCGATGGCCTACGACTCTGTTCGTGGTCGCACCTTGATGTTTGGTGGGTCGGGTTCTCCGAGCTTGCTGGCAGATACCTGGGAGTGGGACGGCAAGAACTGGATGCGGAGCAAGCCTGCTGCATCACCATCTGCCCGAAGTTTCCACGCGATGGCCTACGACTCTGCTCGTGACCGCACCGTGCTGTTCGGCGGCGCCTCCTTGGCGGGCTTCTTGGCAGACACATGGGAATACCAACGGGCCTTCCCCGCGTCCTTCTCCTCCTTCGGCAGCGGTTGCAAGAGCAGCGCGGGCGTGCCGCTACTCACCGCATTGCAGCCTCCCCTTCACGCCAAGACCTTCACGACGATACTCTCGCCCGTGCCGGCAGGGCTCTCCAACACTCCCTTCATGCTGGTTGGCGCATCGAATACAAACTGGGCGGCCATCAAGCTGCCGCTGGATCTCGGACCGTTGGGGGCACCCGGCTGCAAACTCCTCGTGAGCGCCGATGTGCTCGTCCAACTCAAGGGCAGCGGTGGCACCGCGCGCTTCGATCTCGCGATTCCGGGTCGTGATCCCTGGCTGCTCGGCAAGAGCCTCTACCTCCAGGGGCTCGTGATGGACTCCAAGGCAAACCCGCTCGGCATCGCCCTCTCCAACGCCGGCAAGGCGACGATCGGAAACCGATAGCCCCGGCTAGCTGCCAGGTCTGGCTCGAGAACCCCTGAATCGATACTGACTCTCTGCCGTGACATGGGCGGACAAGGATGTCCGCAGCGCGAAAGCTATGTTCACAAATCTTGCTTTATTGCGCGGTCGGGGAGGGTATCGCTATCAGTCTTCCAAGCATTCCCGACACCCTTTTCAGATAAGGATTACCCAGCCTCCCCATGACCCGCTCCGCCTGGCAGATCGAATGCACCGCGCTGGTGAAGCTCGCCCTTCCCATCATGGCAACGCAGGTAGGGATGCTCTTCATGGGCACCGTCGATGCCCTGATGGTCGGTCGCATCTCGGGCACGGCTCTGGCAGCGGTCACGCTGGGCAATCTCTATCTGTGGTCCTTGATCATCTTCGGCAATGGCGTGCTGATGGCGCTCGACCCGCTGGTCTCCCAGGCCATCGGCGCCGGCGAGCGCGCCGAAGCGCGGCTGAGCATTCAGAGAGGCCTGGTCCTCGCACTCGCCCTGAGCATTCCCACCGGGCTGCTCGTCCTGGTTTGCGAACCGCTCTTCGTGCTGTTCGGTCAGCCTGCGGAAGTGATCGGGCCGGCCCGCGACTATTGCCTGGCCTCCATCCCCGGGATTTTGCCCTTCCTGGTCTTCGTGGTGCTGCGACAAACACTTCAGGCGCAGTCTCGAACCCTGGCGATCCTGATCGTGATCCTTGTCGCCAATATCCTCAATGCCTTGGCCAACTGGGTGCTGATCTTTGGCAACCTGGGCTGCCCCAGCCTCGGTGTCGTGGGATCGGCCTGGGCGACGACCATCTGTCGCTGGGTTCTGCCTTTCGCGCTGCTCGCCTTGGGCTGGCGAGATCTGCGTGATCTGCTCCGCCCCTGGCAAGCCGCCGCTGTCCGCCTGCGGCCGCTGTTGCGCATGCTTGCTCTGGGCACCCCCATCGGCGTGCAATTCTGTCTGGAGATGTGGGCCTTCGCGATCACCGCACTCTTCATGGGGATGCTCGGCAAGACCGAGCTCGCGGCCCATCAGCCGGCGATCAATCTCGCCGCCCTGTCCTATCAGGTGCCGGTCGGCATCGGCGCCGCCGCCGCCGTCCGCGTCGGCTATGCCGTCGGCCGCGGCGAAGGCTTGCAACGAGCGGCACTGATCCCCCTGGCCATCGCAAGCCTGGTGATGTTCGTCCTGGGAGCCGTCTTCCTGGCCTTCCCGCAAGCACTGGCGGTGATGTTCATCCCCGGCGAACCGCAGGTCATCGCCCTGGCCGCCTTGCTCTTGCCCCTGGCCGGACTGTTCCAGGTGTTCGACGGCCTGCAGGCCGTTGCTGCCGGGGTGCTGCGAGGCACCGGCGACACCCGCGCGCCGATGATCAGCATGCTCGTGGGCTTCTGGTTCGTGGGAGTGCCTACCAGCATGGTGCTCGGCTTCGACTGGGGATTCGGCCTCGGAGCCGTCGGGCTGTGGTGGGGTCTCGTGGTCGGGCTCGGAGCGGTTGCCATCTTCTTGCTGATCCGGGTGCGGACAAGGCTCGGCGAGGAGATCCGGCGGACGAGGCTGCCGCCGGCCGCTTGAGGAGGAACTCCTGACGGCCACTCCCCTGGCAATGACAATGCGAGTGCCGCGACGGGGCTTCGAGGGTAACGTGAACGCGTGACCTACGAAGATCTCGAGAGCCTCGAAGTCGAACGCCAGGGAGCGGTGATGCATGTGCGGCTGAACCGGCCCGAGGTGCGCAACGCCTTCAACGGCGTCGTCGTCGAGGAACTCGGTCGAGTCTTTCGTCAGTTCGACAAGGACGACGAGATCCGCGTCGTCCTGCTCTCGGGCAAGGGCAAGAGCTTCAGCGCCGGCGCCGACCTGACCTGGATGGCCGAACAAGCCCAGTTGCCACGAGCCGAGAACGCCGCCGGCGCCGCCGAGATGGCCAACATGTTCCTGGCGATCGCACGATGTAGCAAGCCGGTGGTGGCCAGGATTCATGCACATGCGCTGGGCGGTGGAACCGGACTGGCGGCGAGCGTCGACATCGCGCTCTGCACCGAGGAAACGATCTTCGGCTTGACCGAGGTCAAGCTGGGGATCGTGCCGGCGGTGATCTCTCCCTTCGTATTGCAAAAGATCGGCGTCGGTCGGGCGCGCACCCTGTTCTTGACGGGCGAACGCTTCGATGGCCGGGAGGCCGAACGGATCGGCCTGGTGCACCGAGCCGTGCCGGAATCCGAACTCGATGCCTGTGTCGACGCGACCATCGAACAGCTGCTGAGTTCGGGTCCCGCCGCCATCGAAAGCGCCAAGAAACTCATCGGAACGGTGGCGCCGCTTTCCCTCGAAAGCGCCATCGCCGTGACCTCCGAGTGGATCGCTGACCTGCGCGCCACTCCCGAAGCTCGAGAAGGGATGAGTGCCTTCCTGGAGAAGCGCGAGCCCAACTGGTAACCCCCCCGCGCAGGGGAACCACCGATCGCCTCGCCCGAAACGAACCCGTGCAAACCCACACCGCAACGTGAAGAGTCGACCCGCATACCTGCCGGCCCTGCGCTTTCACGCCCTGACCGCCCTCTACGATCCGCTGGTCCGGTGGGCGACCCGCGAAGCCACCTTCAAGCGCGCCCTTCTGGAGCGAGCGCAGATCGAGGCCGGGCACAAGGTGCTCGATCTCGGCTGTGGAACCGGGACCCTGGCCGTGGCGATGGCTCGCGCTCACCCGGATTCGGACATCTGGGCCGTCGATGCCGATCCAGCCATGCTTGCTCGCAGCCGCGCAAAGGCGGAGCGGGCGGGTGTGCAGCTGACCGGCGGCCAGGCCATGGCGGATAGATTGCCCTTCGGTGACGCCTGCTTCGATCGCGTCCTCTCGAGCCTTCTGTTCCACCACCTCCTGCCGAAAGAAAAGCGGTGCGCGCTCGGCGAGATTCGCCGGATCTTGAAGCCCGGCGGCGAACTCTTGCTGGCCGACTGGA
>CAZIVO010000132.1:0-8695 GCA_964542765.1 uncultured candidatus Brocadiaceae bacterium
GCCTTGGCGCGTACCAGATCGAACTGATCGGTGCGAGTAGCCAGGATCGTGTATTTCGCTCCCTCCAGTGCCTTGCCGGGAGGGTCATAGCTTTCTGGATTCACAGGGCGACCGAGAAGCACGTCTATGACACCTTGACGGCGGCGCTTGGCGTTGTCTTGTTCGAGGCGGCCGATGAAGATCATGACCGTGCCGCCCTCGGGTAGAGCCTCCTTGACCAGTTCGCCACACATGCGGCCGGCGTAGTAGTTATCCATGCCGACGTAGCAGATGCGCTGCGAGTTGGGAGAGTCCGAATCCTGCGTGATGATGTTGGTTTGGGTGCCTGCTTGGGTGATCAGGCCGGCTTCGCCGACGCCATCGATGGGGCTGATGGCAATGCCATGTACGCCTCGTGCCAGCAGGCCTTCGACGATCCGTTTCTGATCGGGCACGCCGCCGGTGGGCATCTGCACATCGACGTCGGACTTGAATTCCTTGCCGCCGTCCCGTGCGCCGGCGGCTGCGATCGTCCAGAAGGGGTCCACGCCATTGGTGACGAAAGCAATGCTGGGGCGTGCATCGGCAGCGAGGTCGAATGCGTGGATCTGTGGGCCGCTGCTTGCCGCAGTGTTATCGCTACCGCTGCTTGCCGCAGTGTCATCGCTGCAACTGCTGAAGCCGAGTAGAGCGAGTCCCGAGAAGAGGGCCGCGGAGATGAATGGGTGGGTTATGTCGATGTTTCCGATCAAGCGATGATGTCGTGCACTACTTCACCCTTGACGCCGGTCAGCCGCATATCGCGGCCGCTGAAACGGTAGGTGAGCTTGGTGTGCTCGATGCCCAGAAGATGGAGGATCGTAGCGTGTAGGTCGTGCATGGTGATCTTGTTCTCTACCGCGAAGTAGCCGTATTCATCAGTAGCGCCGTGGATATGCCCCGGCTTGACACCGCCACCGGCCATCCAGATGGAGAAGCCGTGAGGATTGTGATCGCGGCCATTCTTCCCCTGTGCCATGGGTGTTCGGCCAAATTCGCCGGCCCACAGGACCAGCGTGTCGTCGAGCAAGCCGCGTGCTTTGAGATCCTTGAGCAGTGCTGCCACCGGCTGATCCACCGCCAGCGCATTGGTCTGGTGCCCTTTCTCGAGGTTGCTGTGCTGATCCCATCGGTCGTTGCCGCCAACCTTCGGGCAGGTCACCTCGATGAAGCGAACGCCGCGTTCGATCAGGCGTCGCGCGAGCAGGCAGAGGGTGCCGTAGTTTCTGGTGTGCTCGAATTTTGCGTCGAGGCCGTAGAGCTGGCGGGTAGCTTCGGATTCGCCGCGCATGTCCATGAGGTCGGGTACGGCTCGTTGCATGCGGAAGGCCAGTTCGTAGTTTGCGATCGCTGCTTCGACGCTGCGATCCGTATCCGAAAGTTTCAGGGCTTCACCGTCTAGTTGCCGCAGCAGCGACAGTTTTTCTTGCTGTAACTCAGGAGTGGCTTCGGTACGGGCCAGATTGGCGATCGGTTCCTTGCCGGATTTGAGGATCGAGCCCTGAAAGGTCGCAGGCAGGAAGCTGCTGTGAAAGCAGTCGAATCCGCCAGGTGGGATCAAGCCGCCGTTGAGAACCAGGAAGCCGGGCAGCTTGTCCGACTCGGTTCCCAGCCCATAAGTGATCCATGACCCCATGCTGGGCCAGCCTTGCTGGCCTTCGCCGGTGTGCAGAAAATAGTTTGCGTTGGTGTGCTCGGGGAACTCCGAGGTCATGGAGCGGATCACGCAAAGATCGTCGGCGCAGCTCGCGATATGTGGCAAAAGATCGCTGACGGGAATTCCGCTCTCACCGCGCTCGTGGAATTTCCACGGCGACTTGAGCACATCGCCGACATTGTCGAACTGCGTCTTGGGGACCTTCATCTTGATCGGTGAGCCGTGCTCACGATCGAGCCTCGGCTTGGGGTCGAAGGTATCGACCTGCGAAGGTCCGCCATCCATGTAGAGGAAGATCACGCGGCGTGCGCGAGGTCGGTGATGCAGCGCCTGCAGGGCACCATGATGCGATGGGGTGGTGCGGCCGGAGAAGAGACCGGTGAAGGCCAGGGCTCCGAAGCCGTTCGCACAATGTGCGAGCATCTCGCGCCGGGTCGGCAGGATGGGCTTGGTGATGGTCATCGCTCAGATCGTTACGCTTTGCGTATCTTCCAGGATTGTCCGTGTCGAGTCCATATGAGGTATTGCTAGCCGTGCACGGCACTCAGCGCAGGTAGACGAACTCCTTGACGTTGAACAGAACATGGCAGAGTTCTGCCCAACTTCTGGGATCCTGCTCATTTGCGCGAAGTCGGTGTCGTTGTTGCTCGAGGAAACTCGAGGCCTTCTCGCGTTCGGCTGGCGATGGTGGGCGTGCGAAGGCGGCTTGCCACAGATCGGAGATGCGTTCGGCTGTTCCGCGCGAGTTGTTCTTTGCGACCTGTGCACCCCAGCGTTTGGCCTCGGCCACCACGAAGGGACTGTTCATCAGGGCGAGGGCTTGCGCCGGGACATTGGAGACGTGGCGTGCACCATTGGTGGTGGACGGTGTGGGAAAGTCGAAGGCGAGGAAGAAGCTGGGTAAAAAGTTTCGCCGCACGGCGAGGTAGATGCTGCGTCGTCCGGCGCCGTCGAGCGGGCCACCCTTGGGGCGGCCGCGACCTTGCATGAAGTCGGTCAGGTGAACGGGGATGGGCGGCCCGAATTGCTTGCTGTCGAGCCTGCCCGAAACCGTCAGGATGGCGTCGCGGATGGCTTCGCCCTGCAGCCTGCGGACATTGGCTCGGTGCAGGAGAAGATTGTCAGGATCGACGAGGTCGCCCCTCGGCGAATGGGAACTGCTCATGGCGTAGGTCTTGGACAGGGCGATGCGCCGAATCAACTTCTTGATCGACCACCCGTCCTCCACAAAGCGGCAGCACAGCCAGTCGAGCAGTTCGGGGTGGGTGGGAGTTTGCCCCATCGCTCCCAGATCATCGACGCTCTTGGCGATGCCCCGCCCGAAGAGGTGGTGCCATACGCGATTGACGAAGGTGCGTGCCAGTTGAGGATTCGCCGGGTCGGTCATGCGATGAGCCAGATCGAGTCGCCCGCTACCGTGGGTCGAAGTTGATGGGCCGATGCCTTCGATGGCTTCCAGGAATCTTCGCGGAACGCGGCCCTTTGGGCTGCGAGGACTGCCGCGCAACAGGAGGAACTCATCTTCGCCAGATCCATCCATGATCGCTGGTGCGGTGAGCGAGGTCTGGCGGATCTTGGCGGTGAGCCTGTCATATGCGGAGGCATAGGAACTGGAGAGCTTGGCGGCGGCATCGTCTCGCCCTGGTGACGGGAAGAGATCCGGCGAGTGGATCATCCAATCGGCGATCCGTGCCAGATCCTTGCTCGCAGAAGCCGACGGCCAGAGATCGTCACGCAGGGCGGTGGCGGCGGCTTGAAGCAACTCGCCGTAGGCGTGGATGAGCTGGACAGAGTCGCCTTGAGTGCGCTGCGCGATGGCCAGGATGTGTGAGTTGTGTGACGGTGGTGGCGCTTTTTTCGACTCGATGACCGAGGCGATGGCGAAGTCCTGTGCGGGCTCGCTTCCGTCCTTGCGAGGCGTGAATTCGAGGTGAACAACATGGCCGCTGTAGTCGCTGAGGTTTTGTGTGACCCAACGCCAGCCATCGCCGGCACTGATGTTCAGCAGAGAAGCTTTGTGCAAGGGACCCTTGACCATGCGGTGAGAATCGATTGCTGCGTAGACGTGGCCGTTGCCTCGTACGAGGTAATGGAGCTTGCCGCCAGCCAGCGTGAAGCTGCGCGTTCGCAAGGTGCGACCTGCCTGGACCCATCCGATCTGCTCGGACTCTCGTTCGGTTCCGGGGGCGACATGCAGGTCTGCCCATGCGGGATTGGTTTGCGCGGCGTGCTCGTCGAAGATGTATTCAATGGGCTGCGACCGGTCGGTTCCTGGTCGGATCTGGCCTGGGCGTACTGGCTCGCGGCCGAAGGCCGGGCCATTGGTCATCCATTGCTCAGCGTCGATTTGTGTGAAGTCGACCAGCACACGTGCCTGTGCGAGCGTGGCGTCAGCCGCTGCTCGGTCGCGCAGCCAGCGATTGGTGAGGTCGCGAATCGCCGTGTTTGCTCTCTTGCCTGCGCGCATTGCGAGGGCCAGGAGATGGAGTGGGTGTTCGGTTTTGTCGGCTGCGAGTTCGATGGCTTGCGCCCAGTGGCGGAGCGAGGTTTCTTCGATGCCTGTCTCGCTTGCAATCGCTCGGATGCGGCGTAGCCAGTCCTCTTGCTCGGCCAGCGGTTTGGCAGGGTCTTCACTGGTCTTGGCACTGTTGCTGAAGATGATGTGATCGAGGCCGATGTTGCCCCAGCCTTCGCGGAACTGATCGACAGCTCGTAGTTGCGCGGTGCGGCCACGGAACTTGCGCGTGTCAATCGAGGTTTGCCGCATTTGATTGTGATTATGTCCGACCACCGATAGCACGGCCTTGCCATCGACGAGCAGTTCCACACACGTCTTGCCCGCGTGTTTGCCACCACCGATCAGGAAATGGATCCAGTCGTGCGCGATGGTGAATTCGGGACTCGACAGGGTGCCGATATGATCGTCCCCCTTGCCGGCATTGCGTTTGTGATGGCTGTTGACTACATGATCGCCGTGGCCACGGACATCGCCCTGGTAGTCAGGTAGTTCCGTCGTCGGGATCGGGCCGTCGCCGAAGGCATCGCCGGTGGTGGTCCAGGGGCTCCAGGTGTCACGCTCGAAATCGTCGAAGAGCAGGTCGGAGTCCTCGCGTGTGTCGGTTGCCTCGTCGTTTGCCAGAGGTCCCAGGCGGAAGATCTTGACGACAGCGGACAAAATCTCGGTGAACGAGTCGATGTCGTGGCCGAGCGCCGAGCCGACTGCCTGTGCGATGGCGGGTGTGTGATCGCGTTCCAGAGCATCGAGTTGCTTGGCGATGCCGTCATTGTGAAGCATGGTTTCGAAGCGGACCTGTCGGTAGCTAGAGCTCTTCACGAAGCCGCTCATCGCGTAGTAGTCGTTGGCCGTGATGGGGTCGAACTTGTGATCGTGGCAACGAGCGCAGCTGACGGTCAAACCGAGGAAGCCCTTGGAGAGGACGTCGATCTTGTTGGCGATGCGGTCGCACTCGTCGAGGCGGATGTCCACCGGTGAATGGACCGCCTCGCCGAGATACCACCAGCCGGTAGCGAGGATCGATTCGTTACCTCCGGTTTCGGGGTGAACCCTTGGTTCTGCGAGCAGGTCGCCGGCGATCTGTTCGATGACGAAGCGGTCGAAGGGGAGGTCGGCGTTGAAGGCTCGGATCAGGTAGTCGCGATATTGCCAGGCGTTGGCGATGTTGTGATCGAACTCGTGGCCGCGACTCTCGGCATAACGGATGATATCGAGCCAGTGACGCGCCCAGCGTTCGCCGAAGGAGGAAGACTCGAGCAGGCGATCGACCAGTCGCTCGGTGGCTTGCGGCCGGTCATCCTGCAAGAAGTGTTCGACTTCCCCCCGCGAGGGCGGCAGTCCGGTGAGATCGAAGGTCAGGCGTCGGATCAGCGTGCGCCGGTCGGCCGGCCTGGCAGGTTGCAACTCGTGTCCTTCCAGGCTTGCCAAGATGAAGTGGTCGAGTCTCGATTGTGGCCAGCGTGGGTTCCTAACCCTCGGTGTCGCCGGATCCTTCAGCGGCTGGAAGAACCATTGCTCCCGGATGCGGCCTTGCAGGTCGAAGGCTTCTGCGGGGACGGCCGGGCTGTCGTTGTCGGGGCGGCCGGGTGCGCCCATGGAGATCCATTTCTCGATATCGGCGACCTGCTTCGGCGCGAGTTGTGACTTGGGGGGCATGCGAAGATCGACATCGGAATAACTGATCGCCAGTGCGAGTTTGCTTTCTTCGGGCTTGCCCGGGATCACGACCGGACCGGTTTCGCTGCCCTCCAGGATCGACGACCAACGATCGAGCCGCAGTCCGGCTTTTTGTTTTTTCGGGCCATGGCACTTGTAGCAGCGCTCGGCCAGGATCGGGCGGACCCGGTTTTCGAACCACTCGATTCCGGCACCCTCGCTCTGGGCATGGGCAGAGGCGAGGGGGATCGCCAGGCCGAGGGTCAAGATCCACGGATGTGTGGTCACGGGTGTGATTCTAGCGAGAAACCGGTCAGCCATGCACGGATGAAAGGATCGGGTGCCTGCCCGGGGCGAGAGTCGAGGATGTTTCGTGGCGGCGTCTCGCTGCGAGTCTGGCGGGCAAGGACGGAGGCTATTACAAGAGGTGGTATGGAGCCTCTGCATCGTCCGTTTATTTACGCGGTTCCGGCCTTGTTAGCGGCTGTCTTGGCCTCGCAGGAGCCCGAGCCGGGTGCCGATGTGACGTCGTTGTTCACCGTGGCTGATGGCTTGAAGGTGACTCTGTGGTCGCGTTCGCCGCAGTTCCACAATCCAACAGCGATCGATGTCGATCACCGCGGAAGGCTGTGGGTGACCGAGGCCGTCGATTACCGAGACTTCCGTAACCCTCCCAAGGATCGGATGACGCGCCAAGGGGGCGAGCGGGTCATGATTCTCGAGGATACCGATGGTGATGGTGCTTGCGATAGTTCCAAGGTCTTTGTCCAGGACGAGGACTTGTTTGCACCTCTGGGTATTGCGGTGATCGGTGACAAGGTCATCGTTTCGGCCTCTCCACATGTGGTCGTCTACACGGATGCGGACGGTGATGATCGGCCTGATAAGAAGGAGATCTTCTTGACGGGATTTGGCGGCAGGAATCATGACCACGGACTCCATTCCTTCGTTGCCGGTCCCGATGGTCGTTGGTACTTCAATGCCGGCAATGCCGGCCAACACGTTGTCGAAGATCGAGCCGGCCACCGGATCCATTCGGGCAGTCCCTACAGGGGGCGGAGGAAGAAGTCGGAGCAGGGAACCGCTGACGAGGGCCGCTCCTGGATCGGTGGCATCGTCATGTGCATCGATCCTGATGGCCGCAACCTCAAGGTGCTCGCCCACAATTTTCGCAACAACTACGAGGTCGCTCTGGACTCCTACGGAAATATGTACCAGAGCGACAATGATGACGATGGCAATCGGAGTTGCCGCACCCTGTGGGTGATGGAGGGTGGTAACTACGGCTATCGATCCGCCGACGGTTTACGCAACTGGCGCGCGGACCAGCGCCCCGGGCAACCCATTCCCCGGGCACACTGGCATCAGGATGATCCCGGGGTTTGTCCGCCGGGCACGGTCAATGGTGCTGGCGGGCCGACGGGAGTCGCGGTCTACGAGGGGGGTATGCCGAGCTTGCTCGGCACCGTGCTGAACTGTGACGCGGGCCGCAACCTTGTCTACGGGCATCGACCCGTGCGCGAGGGCGCCGGCTACCAGTTGCAGAGCAGTGTTTTCCTTGCTGCGAAGATGACGAAGGCAAACAAGATGGCGCGCTGGTTCCGCCCCAGTGATGTGGCGGTCGGTACCGATGGCGCGGTCTATGTTGCCGACTGGTATGACGCCGGTGTCGGTGGACACAAGATGGTCGACAAGCTCGGCGTCGGACGCATCTTGCGGATCGAGCCAACCGCCGGGCTCTCGGCACCTCGGATCGATGTTTCGACGGTGCCGGGCGCCATCACCGCGCTCGCCAGTCCGGCGGTGAACGTGCGCCATCTCGGCAGAGAGCGTTTGCTGGAGATGGGTGAAGCCGCCTTGCCCGCGCTCGAAGCACAATTGCGCGACGGTGATTCTCGGTCGCGAGCGCGCGCCGTCTGGCTACTTGCGCGGATCGGTGGGCGAGGACTGGCTACCGTGCGTGGATTGCTCAAGGATGAGGATGTCGAGATCCGGATCACCGCTCTGCGCGCGCTGCGTCAGCATGGTGGTGATCTTTTGGCCCTGCTGACGAATTGCGCGAAAGATCCATCGCCGGCGGTTCGCCGGGAGGTGGCTGTGGCCTTGCGCGATGTGCCGGTAGAGCGTTGCCGTGAGGTATTGCTGACCCTGGCTGCGCATGATGATGGCCGCTTCTATCTGGAGGCGCTCGGGCTGGCCTTCGAGGGCAAGGAAGCTGCCATGTATCCGGTCCTGGTGGATCGATTGGGCGACCATGCTCTGATCTGGTCGGACTCTTTTGCCCGTTTGATGTGGCGCTTGCACCCCGTTGCCGCGGTCGGGGCTTTCGAGGCGCGCGCGCATGCCACCAGTCTTTCGATCGAGCAGCGCCAGGAAGCCGTGAATACTTTGGCCTTCATTGTCGATGAGTCTGCTGCTGTGGCGATGCGGCGCATCGTCGAAGAGGGCCCTGAGGATTTGCGGCCTCTCGCCTGGTTCTGGCTCGGCCACCGAACGACCAATGACTGGAAGGGTATGGCGGGCATGGGACTTCAGGGTGTGCCGTCACGGACACCGCTTTTTACCAGCGGAGTGATGGGAAGAAGGAGCAAGAAGAAAGATGTCGATGTCGACATCACCGGTGCGAAGCGACTGTGGCTGGTCGTCACCGATGCCGGGAATGGTTATTCCTGCGATTGGGCAGATTGGGTCCGTCCGCGACTGGTCGGCGATGGTAAGCAGACCTTCTTGACGGATCTGGACTGGAGCAGTGCCGAGGCCGAATGGGGACAGGTGCGCAAGAACAAGGCGGCGAGCGGAGGACCTCTGATGTCCCGCGGCAAGGTCATCGAGAATGGCATCGGCACGCA
>CAZIVO010000133.1:0-8351 GCA_964542765.1 uncultured candidatus Brocadiaceae bacterium
GGCTACCCCTTCGGTGGCGACCGGCTACACAAAGTTCGTGCGATGCAGGCCACGGGGCACTTCGCCGACGGCAACCCTGAGACCCTCGATGATCGCGGCGGGCACGATCTCCTCGCTGACCGCCCACTGGAAGGCGTTACGCACGATCTGGATCCGCTCGTTGATCGTCCCGACCGACAACCGCGGCGACCCGTCCCGACGCTTGGCGGAGGCGATGTGCTCCCGGAGCGCCTTGAGCTTGAGTGGGCCGTAATCCTTCGCCGGCGTCGGCCCATGGAGCTTTAGCAGGGCATCGAGCGCGTACTTCATCCGGGCCGCGTTGTTCCGGCGCCACGCCGCGTCGTGCTCCGCTTCAAGGTGGATCAGATAGCGCGCCGCCAGGGAGCGGACGGTCAGCGACTCATCCCGCACTTGCTCCAGCTTTCGCCCCCTCGCCAGCCACTCGGCCAAGTAGGCGTCGAACCGCTTCTGAGTCTCAGGATCAGTCCGCGCACCGAACCAGATCTCCTGACCTGAAAACGTGCCGTAGCACCGCTGGGATTGCTTGTGAACTCGCAAGACCGGCACCCGCCGTCCCGCACTCTTCGTCGTCTTTGCTGCTCGCTTCTTGGTCATCGCGATCACCTTCAGTTGAAAAAAGCCGAATCATTCGGACTTTTCCGCAAGGTTGTCGCGCTGCTCCCTACCGGGCAGGTTCGCGCAAGTGCGCGATCGACATGAAGTAAGAAATGGTCGGGGCGACTGGATTTGAACCAGCGACCTCTGCGTCCCGAACGCAGCGCTCTACCAGGCTGAGCCACGCCCCGAGGTTCCGGACCCGCTGGGGCCGAACCGAGCGCGGACCCTAGCCAGCCGGACAGAGGTGGTCAAGCGGAGTTGCGAGCCAATTCAATCTTCGCTTTCCCACGGCCAAGGGATGCGTACAAGAGGTGCGTCATGCCACACCGTCTCCTGGTCCCAGAGATTCTCGAACTGCTGTCCGAAGGTCAGCATGCGGATCTCGTCCAGATCATCGATGACCTCCATCCCAAGGACGCCGCCGCCCACCTCTGTGGCCTCGAAGCCGACCAGATCGCCGAGATCCTGTCGATCGTGCCACTCGAGATGGAACGCGATCTCTTCATCTACCTTGATCCGGAGGTGCAAGAAGACATTCTGCGCGGCCAGGGGCGCGAACGCGTCAAGGCACTGCTCGCGGCGATGGCCTCCGATGAGCGCGCCGAGCTCATGGAGGAAGTCGATGATCGCGTCCGCGATTACGTCTACCCTCTACTGACACGCGCTGACCGGATCGACCTTCTACGCCGCGAAGAATTCGAAGACGATCAAGTCGGAGCGATCCTCAGCACCGAATACTGTGTGCTCGATGCCAGCATGACCGCGGTGCAAGCGATCGACGCGGTCCGCCGTCAGGCCCCGAGCCGCGAGACGATCTACTACAGCTACGTCGTCGATGCGCAAGGCAAGCTCGTCGGGCTGGTGTCGCTGCGCGATCTGATCATGGCGAGATCGCACGAAACCATCGAGTCGATCATGCGCGCCAACGTGCAATCGGTCACGGTGGAATCCGATCAGGAAGAAGCTGCCGACCTGATCCGCGAATACGACCTTCTGGCGATCCCGGTCACGGATAAGAACGGCAAGCTCATGGGCATCGTCACCCATGACGATGCTGCCGAAATCGCCGAGGAAGAAGCCGCCGAAGATATCGAGAATCTGGCCGGCATCATCGGTGAAGCCGAGCAAGAGGACTACATCAAGGAGCCGGTGTTCAGCCACTTCCGGCGGCGCATCCTCTGGGTGGTGATCCTGGCAGTGACCTTTGTCGGCATCGCCGCCATCATCAAGGGCTTCGAAGTCCGCTTCGCAAACCTGCCCATCCAAACACTGCTGTTCGCGCTACTACCCATGGTGCTGGCGACCGGCGGCAATGTCGGTGCCCAGGCGAGCACCGCGGTGATCCTCGGTCTCCGACACGCCCTGCAACCCAATGCCTTTGTAAAAGTACTCTGGAAAGAACTGCGGGTAAGTGTCTGCATGGCCATCGTCCTCGGCATCGTGGCCGGCGGCGTCGCCTACTTCATGAACACCACCCACCCCGAAATCATCCTGCAATTCTGCGGGGCGGTCACCCTGGCCATGGCAATGCACGTCGTCACCGCAGCTCTGCTCGGCGCTGCCATCCCCCTGATCGTCGCCGCGCTGGGCCGCGACCCCTCGATGGTGGCAACGCCCGCCCTGACAACGGTCGCCGACCTATCCGGGACGGTGATCTATTTTCTGGTCGTGACCTCACTGCTCTGACCAGGCTGCTGACGGAGTCCGAGCGAACTCGCCTAGCTCTGATCGCCTGCCGGGGGAGGCTCTCCCGATGGAGGTGATCCCGCTTCGGTCGGTGCCTCTTGTGGTGCGGGCGGCGCTTCGGCCAACGCCATCTGCTTGCGCAACTGAATGCGGAACTCTCCGCGCTCTCCCGGCTCCGCCGGACGCCAGCGGCCCTGCTGTCGGCGCTTGCCGATCGCGTTGCCCTGCATCATCACGCTGGTAACGTGCTTGGCTCGATCGGTGAAGACATGCACCCGGCTGCGCGGCCCGAGCACCACGATCGTCCCTTCCTGCTCGTCCCAGTAAAGATCCTGATCGTGGGCCTTGCTCGCATCCTCGTATGCCTTCGACGTCGGACGATCTCCACCAGCTGCCCGTTCATTCGCATGCTGGGTCCGACGACCCTTGCGACGCGCACGACCACCGATCTGCTTGGCCAATTCTTGCAAGAGCGGCAAGACAAACTCCTCGACCTTCTCCTCGGCAAGCTCCTCATCCTTCTCCATCCCCGCGAGCCGCAAGGATTCGACATCGAGCTTTTGCTGAAACCGACTCAGGATCTGCGCGATCGCAGGATCCGCCAGGTCGGTAATATCAGCCAGACCGACAGGATTGACCCGCAATCGCGGCAAACCTTCCAGAGTCTTGCCCCGGAGCAACTGGAAGGAGAAGGCTGCCCGCTCCTTGCTGTTGAGAACAGGAAAAAGGCCAGCGTCTACCTGGCCGAGAATGCGATAGACAGGCGATGCCTTGCCAAACTCGGCAAGCTGAGCCGTCCGCAGAACGCGCCCCATCGTCACCCGCGTGACGATCATGTCTTCACCCGCCAGAAGTTCCGTGATGCCGGCGTCCTTGCGCTCGATCGCCATCGTCACAAAATCGGAGAAGATCGGACGTCCGGTACTACCATAGCCATCGAAGACCTGACGGATGTCCGTTGCCCGGCTCGACTCACCCTTGGAACTCTCCGAGAAGTAGCAGTAGACAGCACCGGGCTCGAGCGCCCGCTCGTTCTCCTTGACCTCCCGGACCCGGCGGAGAACTTCCTCGACAACCTTCGCCGCAGCTTTCGATCCGTCTCGTCTCATGTCGAGTGGGATCCTGACCTTGACGTCCATCCAGCGTGGGCGGCTCAAAAAATCGATGCCCTCGACCTCGAGCAACCCCTGGGCCATCGAGGAGAGGGAGCGGAGCGAGGTCAAGGCGTTGTGCTCCGAGCCCCTGCCTTCACGTCCCCCACGGGGCGGCCTGCCCGTCCCACGGGGTGGGCGCTTGCCGCGGCGACGCTTGCGATCACCGGTCCGTGCAGGCTTTGAACTGCCGGTCGACGGGGGCCGCGCGCCTTGCTTCCCGGCGGATGGTGACGAGGCTGACCCTTCCGAGGAAGGGCTCGGGGGCCCATCCGCAGCCTGTTCGCCAGTCTTGGCGGAATCTGGGGAGGAATCTGACACCCGGACATATTCCGCCGCTTACCCCCTCATTGGAAGGGCCGACACCCAAAAGCTCCAAAGCTACCAGCATCACGATGCTGGAATGCGAGCGGCCGATGGGTTGAATGGCCTCTCCAAGGAACGCCGATGACTGATATCCACAACTCCATTCTCTCCACCGTTGGTTCGACGCCGATGGTAAGACTCGACCGCATCAGCCGCGGCCTGCGCTGTGAACTCCTGGGCAAGTGCGAGTTCCTGAATCCGGGCGGCTCCGTCAAGGACCGGATCGGCGTACGCATGCTCCTCGATGCCGAAAAAGAAGGCCGGATCAAGCCAGGCGACACGCTGATCGAACCGACCTCGGGAAACACCGGGATCGGCATGGCACTGGCAGCCGCCGTGCGCGGCTACCGGATGATCGTGACCATGCCCGAGAAGATGAGTCGCGAGAAGCAAGTTGTGCTCGAAGCTTTTGGTGCCGAAATCATCCGTACACCGACCGAAGCTCCCTGGGATGCTCCCGAGAGTCACATCGGCGTCGCCAAGCGATTGCGCGAAGTCATCCCCAACGCACACATCCTCGATCAGTACAGCAATCCCAGCAACCCGAACGCACACGATGAAGGCACCGGCGAAGAGATCTTCGAGCAGTGCGGCGGAAAACTTGACGCAATCGTCATGACTGCAGGTACCGGCGGCACCCTCAGCGGCGTCGCCCGATGCCTGAAGAAGAAACTGCCCGACATCAAGGTGATCGGTGTCGATCCCGATGGTTCCATCCTCGCCGGCGAAGGGCCGATCAAACCCTACAAGGTCGAGGGAATCGGCTACGACTTCATCCCCGACGTCCTCGACCGATCTCTGGTCGACCGCTGGATCAAATCGAACGACCGCGACTCCTTCCGCACGGCGCGCAAACTGATCCGGCAGGAAGGCCTGCTGGTCGGCGGTTCCGCCGGAGCCGCCGTCTGGGCCTCCCTGCAAATAGGGCTCGAGATGCCGCCCGATGCACGCATCGTCACCATCCTGCCCGACTCGATCCGCAACTACCTGAGCAAGTTCGTCGATGACCGCTGGATGCGCGAAAACGGCTTCATGGAGCCGGAATGGGGTGTTGGAACGGTCGCGGAGATGCTGCGCACGATGCCCGACCGCGAGGTGATCACGATCGATGCCGCCCAGTCACTGGCCGATGCCGTCGCCATCTTCAAGGGGAGCGGGATCTCGCAGGTGCCGGTGATCGACGGCGGAAAACTGGCCGGCATCCTTACCGAAGCCGATGTTCTCCACCACCTGGTCGGCGGTCACGCCACCCCCGATCACAGTATCGTCGAGGTCATGGAGCGCCGCGTCTCCACCGTCGGACCCAACACCCACGCCAACATACTGCCGGAGATCTTCGAACGAGGCGAAGTCGCCCTGGTCGTCGATGATGATCAAGCCGTCCTGGGCATCCTGACGAAGCTGGACCTCATCGAATACCTGACCCACGTCCCCGCCGTCTCCTGACGGGCTACTTGAGGAGATCGTGCAGGCGCTGGTCGGAAGGAAACGAATCGTAGCCGGCCTGCCAGATCTCACGCGCCTTCGCCTCATTGCCTTGCTGCTGGTAGAGATTCCCCAGGAGAAGATAGCTATGAGCATGCTCGGGGCGCCGGGTAGCGGCTGCTTTCTGCTTCTCGATCAATAACTCGAACTGCTCCATGGCCTGGGCCTGCTTGCCGAAAATCGGTGGCCAGTGGGAAAGGGAAACAGCCTTGCCAAAGCGCGCATCCCAGTGTTCGGGATTGATCTTGAGAGCCCGGTCATAGGCAACATCGGCTTTCATCGCCAGATCCGCCTGCTCGACCTGAGTCTTGACGCGTACAAGTTGCTGAATATAGGCGTCGGCCAGATGAGCTTGCAGGTCGGCATCGCCAGGGTTTGCCTTCGCGGCTGTCTCCATCGCGGCGATCAGACGCCCCAACAAACCGGCCTTGACGCACCGAGCCCAGACAGCCTCCTCTTCCTCCTCGGAAAGCTGTCCCGAACGCAGTTGCCCGATCGTTCTGTCAAGATCGATACCGACCACTGCCCCGGCCTTCACCGACACGTCAGCAGCGTTCTTCTCCATCCAGGCGGCGACGGCCCGCTCGATCCTGTCCCCATCGTCTTCCGGATCGCCAACCGAACTCCGTGCGATCGCATTCTCGAGGCGCGTGAGCCTGTCCTCGAAGGAACGCAGGCTCTGCGAAACATCCTCCCGGGAAGTCTCCGCCGTGGCCGCTCCCGGTTGCCCCGGCACCGCAGGCAGATCAGCGGGAAGACTCACGGTCACGATCACATAGGATGCGAGGCAGGAGACGGAAACTGCCCCCAGGAACACGGTTGCTGCTTTCATCTCCACCTCTCCATGAGTTCGTTGGCAACTCGACCTTTCTCAGGCTACCAGACTACCAGACGAAATGTGAGGAAGCCGCTTGCGATGCCAGATCGTCCCGTAGCCGCATGGCCTCGCCAGAAGGAAGGTTGGACATGGTACTCGGCGACCCACCCGCCACATACACGGTCAAGCGCGCCAGACCGAGCATCCGCTCGAGCGGGTTGCGATGGATCACCACGGCCTGCACCTTCTGCAAGGGCACGATGGCGCGATACCGCCCGAGGATTCCCCACCGCATCACAATGTGTGCTCCTTCTTGTGCATAAGCCAGATTCTGGAAGGACAGAACCCCGATGGCATAGAACAGGGGCAGACAGAGCAAGGATGCCAGCGCCAGAGAACCCACCGTGGGCAAGCCAAAGGCAAGGCCGATGCCCGCGAGAATCACGCCCTGCACAAAAATCCTCAAGATCACCCGGGGCGAAACCCGGTTCCAGACGACTCCCGCTGCTTGCATTCCCGACAAGAACACCGGTGCGACCGCCTCGGCGCGATCGTTGCGCGTGAGCGGAACCACGATGTCGCGCCCGCCCCGCGCCTCCTCTGCCGGGTTCATGCCCGAGCCTGCCGAATCCGCCTTGACCACCGTCAGGCCGAAGACCCGACGCAGGAAGGTCTGCTCGAGGAGCACCCGCTGAATCTTCCGCAAGGGCAAGGACGCAGCCCGCGTTGTCAGCAGGCCGTAACGGCGCTGAAACACATCCTCACGCACCGACAGGGTGAAGCCATGAAACATCACAAAACTCGCGATGATGGACACCAACCAGCCGCCGAGCAAGGCGACGAAGAGAACAGCCAAGGCGAGCACGATGACAAGACTCCAGTGGACATCGATCAGGCGATCCAGAAGGCTCCCCGCCAGCCCTCCCATCTGATCGATGAAGCCGAATTGATCGGCCAGTTCGAAGACCCCGTAGAGTGCGGCAAAGATCACGCCGACCCGGTTGTTCGTCAGCCCCAAAAGGGTGAGTTCACCAGAACTGACACGATAGATGAGCAGTTCGCCAGGCGGTTCGGCAACAGTTCCCGCCGACACATCAGCACCAGCACGTGTCTGAAAAAGGGCCTCGCGCAACCTCTCCGCATTGCGACGCGAGAGGGAATCGAAGCGTGCCTCGGCCCCTTGGCTCGATGCCGTTTCAACCGAAACCACGACGAGGCCGAAGATGCGTCGCACGATCGTCGATTCGAAACTCAGGTCCTGGATCCGATTGATCGGAATGCGTCGCTCCTGCCGATGCAGGATGCCCTCGGTCGTGATCAGTTCTTCTTCGGTCAATCGATACTGGAAGGTGATGTAGCGTGCGAAGGCATGGATCATCGCCAACATGAAAAAGGCGATGGCGGCGATGATGAGCCACGGCAAATCAGCGATGGTCGCGATGGCACAGGGAATGATCATCTGCCGCAAACCATCCAGGAAACGCAGGAACAGCATCCCCGGATGAAGGTGTCCGGCGATGATGGCGGGTGGCGGCGAAGCTACCCCCGGATCAATCGGCAACGGCGGCTGTGGATCAGATGACGTCATCGCCACGGGTGGCCAGGATCTGATCGCGCAATCCCTGTGCGCGATCGACCGCCAAGCCAGGCACACGAAAAGTCGCTTCCTCGGTGCCGGCCGTGAAGACCACCAGGGTGGCCAGCCCGAATAAACGCTCCACCGGACCGCGCGTCAGATCAACGTGCTGCAGACGCGATATCGGAATGGACTTCTCCGATCGCCACAGGATCCCGAAGCGAGCGACAAGAAGCTGCTCACCGATCGCGTAGCGCCAAAAGACATAGGACAGAAGCGGTTGCAGAATGGAGAACAGGGCCAGCACACCTAGCAGACATGCCAGACTGATCACGGCCAGAGTCTCGTACTCTCCGAGGTCTTCGACGAAGAACGAGAAGGCCGCTACAGCGAGCCCACCGAGAAAGGCCACGAACAAGAGGCTGGTGATGATCCAGTAGGGCACCACCCTCGAATCTAGACGGTCCATGAACTCTCCACCATCGAGCGATGGTGGCTGAACGGGTTCAGGATCTCGGAGGCCTGTGTCTACTTCCATACCTTGGGGATGGGACATCGGCCCACCCCACAGGGAAGACCGGAAAATGGGGTGAGTGACCGGATTCGAACCGGCGACCTCCAGGACCACAACCTAGCGCTCTAACCAACTGAG
>CAZIVO010000134.1:0-8158 GCA_964542765.1 uncultured candidatus Brocadiaceae bacterium
CGCAGCGTGCCGGCGCCGGTGGAAATCTTCACCCAGGCTGCTTGATTCAGGTCCTTGCCGACATAGGTGGTGGGCGTGAGCCAGATATCGCAGGTAAAGGGTGCGGACGCCGTTGAAGCATTCACGTCCATCCGAGTGATGGTCATCTTCTTCAGGACCTTGATGTCGAAGAAGTTGCCCCAGCCAGTGCTACCACCATTGTTCGACACGAAGGTCGTGGTGATCGACTGAGCAGGAGCGAGGATGGCAGTGGTGGCGATGAAAAGTGTGGTGAGAATCTTGGAATGCCTGGTGGACCTCGAATGACGCCCTCCGGTGGAGAGAGCGCGGCAAATGGATAAAGGTGAGCCTCCGAATGTAACCGATAGCCGAAATCTCGGAAGGGGCTCCTACCGGGCCTACTGCCATGCAAACGGCCATGCAAGCGGCTTCAAGAGAAGCAAACCGTCACCGAGGCCGAATCGAGACCTCTAGATCGCAGATCATCTCCTCTACCTTCGTCAATCTTCGGACCATATGGCTGCAGACATCGCCGACCGAAGCTAACCCGTCAATCGCGCAGGATTTCCGGCCACCCGTGGTGCGTGAGAACGCTCAATGCTCGCCCAAACTCGGGGGTGTGTCAGGCTGACCCTGCCGCTAACCGGCCACCGATGCGTCACGTGTTCCTGCTGGCCGCTGCTGGATGGCTTCGTCGCACGCCAACCGCGCCGCGCCAAGAGCAGCCGCCTTCTCACCAAGCTTGGAGACAGCGATCTTGCAGTCCCGGAAAGTCCGCCGGAAGGTGCGCCGCTGCGCCTCGGCGATCACGGTATCGAGATAAGCTTGACCAAGGCCTGCCACGGTTCCTGACAGAACCACTCGATCCGGGTTGAGGATATTGATGAAATTGGCAACGCCCACGCCGAGCGCCCGAGCAGCATCGACGATGACCTGGGTAGCCAGTTCATCTCCCTTCTCCGCAACCCGAGCAACCTCCTCCACCGAAGGAGGTGTCACATGCCCTCTGAGCAAGGAGTCTTTGCTGGCCGCCAGATGTTCCCAGGCAGATCTCGAGATCGCCGCCCCGGATGCCAGAGCGTTGAGACTCCCGCGATGTTCGGTGCCATCACCACCTTGCCAATCGATGGTCGTCTTGCCGAACTCTCCTGCGGCATAAGCCCGACCCCGATGAAACCTGCCATCGAGAATGATGGCGCCGCCGATGCCCGTGTTGACCGTCAAGACGATCATGTCGAGGCCAGCTGGCTTACCCAAGACCGCGTATTCACCAAATCCGGCGCAGATCGCGTCATTCTCGACGATGCAAGGCAGCGCGAGTTCATCACTCAGACGTGACGCCAGGCGCACACCCGCAAACTCGGGCATGACCGCCGCACTGTCGATACCGTTGTTCGCATCATCGACCAGTCCGGGAAAGGCAACACCCATCGCCGTCACTGGCCCGTATCTCCTGGCCAGCGGGCGAGCAACGCCGAGCGCGGCCTGAATGACCGCATGGGGATGCCCACCGCGAGGCGTCTCGACCCTTGCCGTGCCAAGCGGCACATGCCCCCCATCGAGCACCGCACCGATGATCCTCTCGACACCGATTTCCAGGCCGATCCAGGTCATGCCACAGCCTTCACCGGAACATTCCAGAAACGAAAAGGGCTCGATGAGTCACTCATGCCCCAATCATTAGCAACTGCCGTACCCGGCGGGTTTTAGCCCCTGCTCCACTCCGGAGGCCCTGGAGCGCTCGGCGAGGCCTCCCGACCGTCGGCGAACCGTGGTTTCAGTGTCGAAATACCGGCAGACGGTGAGTGCAGCCTCCCACCGCGCGCCCTTCTCGCCCATCATACAGACGTGAGTCCAAACCATCTTCCGAAGACATCCTTGCCATGGCCCGCCCTGATCGTCGGGCCACTGCTGGCCGCCATATGCATGTGGCCGGCGCTCGCAGGAGGACTGCTGTCGGATGACTTCTTGATGAACTACTTCTTGGACCACGGAGCAAAGGAGCCGGTGGTGGAATGGGGTTCGGTCCTCGCTGACTTCGGGCGGCCGTGGCTGGGGTTGGAGGCGAGCCTCTATCGGCCGATGCTGAACGTCAGCTACGCCATCGACCTTGCCATCGGCGGTGGTGAGCCACTGCCGTTGCACGCGACCAATCTCTTGCTGCACATGGGGACGTCCTTCTTCGCCGCCATCCTGTGCGCGCTCTACTGTCCTGCTCGCCCGGCACTGGCCGCACTGCTCGGTGGCTGCTTCGTTGCCGTGAGTCCGATCGCATGCGAGACAGTCGCCTGGATCTCGGCACGCAACTCGGGGCTGGAGACCTTCTTTCGCATGGCCAGCCTGGCTGCCTTCGCACTGTGGCTGCGCCGATCACGAAGGGCACCATGGATCCTGCTCAGCGGCTTGGCTGCTGCCTGCGCCCTGTGCACCTACGAGGCGGCCATCATGCTACCCGTCTCCATGCTGGCCCTCGATCTCCTCGATCGGCCTGACCGTCCCCTTGCCGAGCGAGTCCGTCTGCACTTGCCACTACTGCCCTTGTGGTTGGGTTACTTCTGCCTGCGCCTGATCTTGTTCGGAGGTTTCATCGGTTCCGGCACCGGACATGCCCTCTCCGAGTCGAGCCTCGCCGGCGAGGCCCTCGCCAAGTTCGCCTTGCTGACGGTGCCGGTGCCGCTCGACCAGGCCGGCAGCAGCGCATTCTGGTGGGTCACCGCCGCCTCGCTGACCCTGCTCTGGGCCACGGCAGCATCGATCGGGCTCCTGCGAAAACCTGTCCTCCTCCTCGCGAGCCTGATCTGGATCGGCCTGCACTTCGCACCGACCTACATGATCGAAACACATGGCCTCGGTGGTGGACGTCTGGTCTATCCGGCCCTGCCCGTGATCTGCCTGTGCGCCTGCGCCCTCTTCTTCGGTGCCGGACACACGATCATCCGGCTGCCCGCCATCGCCTTCGCCGCTGCCATCATCTGCTCGGTGCCAGTGACTCGCTCACAGCTCGGCCATTTCGAAATGGCGTGGGCGGAACTGGCGACAGCTCGCGAAGAACTCGACCAGATCGGTGCACGCAGCTCGCTCGAGCAACCCCTCGCTCTGGGGACCCTGCCATCGCCGATGCCCGGACATGGCCTGCCGCCGCTCAACCCCAACGTCTACTTCCCCCTCGCCGGTCGCCCCTATGCAAGTGACGACTACCCCACGCTCGGCATCGGTTACATCTCCACTCCGGTACCGGGATCACAAGAACTGCTCAACGATGCCTCGGCTGCGCGCGCCCTCTGGCACCAAGGAGCCTCACTGGTCTACTGGACCAACGGACAGTTCCTCGTGCGCCGCAAGGCCTCCACTGACCCTCTACCGCCGCTGGAAAACAGAGAACCCGAACACTGGGCGTTTCAGGGAGCTCCCGTCCGGGTCTTCGATGTCGAAAAGATCGAGATCCGGGTCGAAGGGGACTCCGCCGGCGGAACGCTGTCCTGCCTGCCGTCGAGTTATGTCCCCGCCAACCTGCTCAGCCTGCCATTCGGAGAAGGCCAGCGGCAAGACAACAGCACCCTGTTCACCATCGATCTGACGCATCACAAAGGTCTGCTGGCACTGGCAGTCGTCGACATCCGACTCACGGGCTTCAAGGTCGAACTCCTCGGCGATGGACGCACGACCCGGGTGCAGGCCATGCACAAGCTCCCGGAACTCACACTGCGCGAACGCCTCGGCGGCACCCCCCTTTCCCTGACCGAGTTCGAAGAGCGACTGCGCGCACCCGCACCGCTCGATCCTAACATGCCGATGCGGATGATCCTGATGGGACCCCAGGCCGCCATGGCCTGCCCCATCGACAGCGACGGCAGGGTGACCCTGTCCGAGCCGATCAAGACCGTGATCAAAGGGGTCGATATGGCCGCACGGCAAAAGAACTACTACTTCTTCTTCGAGCAACTGGCGCCGCACGCCGGCGCACCCGCAGCACGCTCGTCCATGGACCGCTTCACTCTGCGCTAGCAGCCGGGAGACTCAGGCTCCCCTCGCTGGCAGCCACGGTGGTCGCAACAGTGGCATCGCCGGTGACATTGACGACCGTGCGGCACATGTCCAGCGACCGATCGGCCGCGAGGATCAAGGCGATGCCCGCCGGGAAACATCCCAAGAAATCGAACAAGCTGCAGGCCAAGTCGCAATCGGGGCTACCACCCCTTAGCCTTGCGTGCGATGAAGAAGCTCGCGATGCACTGGTGGATTCTCATCGGCATGGGCCTTGGCGTTGCCTACGGACTGGCGGCAGCCAACCTGGGTGCCACCGAGCATGTCGTCGGCTGGATCAAGCCGTTCGGCAGCCTGTTCATGAACCTCCTGAAGATGATCGCCGTGCCGCTGGTCCTCTTCTCCCTGGTCGCGGGGGTGGCGAGTCTGAACGACACCTCCAAGGTCGGGAGAATTGGCGGCAAGACCATCGGTCTCTACCTCGGCACGACAGCCATCGCGATCACGATCGGTCTGGTGGTCGTCAACCTCATCAATCCCGGCGGAGGAATCTCGCCGGAACTGGTCGAGAAACTATCCTCGCAATACGCCGAGAAGGTCAACACCCGGGTCGCTTCTGCCGAACAGTTGCAGGGTCAATCCATCTTGCAACAACTGATCAACGCCATCGTCCCCACCAATCCGTTCGCGGCCCTGTCCAACGCGAACATGCTGCACGTTGTTTTCTTCGCCGTGATGCTGGGCATTGCGCTGACGCGTCTCCCGGCCGCCAGCCACGTCATCAAGGTCTTCCAGATACTCTCGGATGCGATCATCGAGATGGTCATGCTCATCATGAAGATCGCACCGTTCGGCGTGTTCGCCTTGATCGCATCGGTGGTCGCGGAAATGGGCAAGGACACCGAGCTACTGGGAGAACTGATGGGAGCCCTGGCGATGTACATGCTGTGCGTCGTCGTCGCTCTCGTCGTTCACGCGCTCCTGGTCTACGTGCCAATCATCAAGTTTCTCGGCAAGGTACCCCTCAAGCGGTTTTTCAAGGGCATGATGCCGGCGCAGTTACTGGCGTTCAGTTCGAGCTCATCCGGCGCAACCCTGCCGGTGACCATGCGGTGCGCCGAGAAGAACGTCGGCGTGGATGAGGAGGTCAGCGGGTTCGTCCTGCCACTCGGCGCCACCATCAACATGGATGGCACGGGCCTTTACCAGGGCGTCGCGGCGGTGTTCATCGCGTCGGCCACCATGGGAGCAGTTCCCGATCTCGAGCAGCAGCTGATGATCGTTCTTACCGCCACTCTTGCGTCCATCGGAACCGCCGCCGTCCCGGGCGTCGGTATCGTGATGCTGGTGCTGGTCCTCAAGCAGATCGATGTGCCGCCGGAAGGCATCGGACTGATCCTCGCGGTCGATCGGCCGCTGGACATGTGCCGCACGGCCCTCAATGTCACTGGAGACGCGGCAGTCGCAACGGCGGTGGCTGCCAGCGAAGGGCTGATCCACGATCCGGAGGACCCGTCCAGCGAAGTCAAAACCACCGAAAACATCCGAGCATGATGGCGAATATGCGCATTCCGGTCACCCGGATCCTGTGAGCCGGGTGGTGACCAACTGCCCACCGCCACAACTCAGACGATACTCTCCACCCATCTGGTGAAAGCGGCGTCCAGCTCTTCGTAGTCGATGCCCTCGAAGCCCTTGTCGACAGCCTCCTCGAGGATCTTCTCGACCTTTCCCCGGTCTTCGAAATCGTAGATCTTGACGCCGGGGATCCCCGGAACCCCCTCGCCGCCAGCATCGTCCTTCTCGCCCTCGTTCGTCTTGAAAGCTGCGATGTTGTCACGCAGATACGTGAAGTAGCGATCGGGAATGGCCTGCCAGGACTTCTTCTTGGTCACTTCCCGAAGGAAGTAGATCAGGGCCCAACCCTGCGAATACTTCAGTCCGGCGTTCGAGTAGTACTCGCGCTGCGGCAGGCGCACCAGACTACGGATCGGGATCATGTTCTTGCGCTGTCCGAGGTGGCGCTTCAAGAAGGTGACGCGCCAGTCAAACAGCTTCGGTCGCACCCGCGATCCTGAAACAACATGGCCGGCGAAGAAATCGCCGTGCCCCTCGTTGAACCAGGAATGGGGGGCGATATCCCCCACTGCGTAGTAGATGTACTGATGGAAGGCCTCGTGATACATCACGGACTTGGTGAACTGCTTGCTCTTGGTCTTGGTGACGCCGGCGAAGTTCTCGAAGAGAACCAGCTCCTCCTTGGATGCGTTCCAGTAGCCCGCCGATCCACGAGGGCCACCATACTGGTGGTACTCTGACTGATCGGAGAAGACACGCACGATCGAGATGGCATCGATCTCCTTGGTCGGCGGAAAGAGTTTCTCGTAGACCTTCTCGCGGATGATCTCGATCTCCCGCCCGAGTTCCTTCAGGAGAGTCTTCTTTGTCGAGTTGGTGAGGAAGACATAGTTCTTGGTGTCCAGCGCCCACCAGCCGGGATTACCGGCGATGCCCGCCTTGATCGCCATGCGCTTTTCCGCCGGGCTCAACTTCGATTTGTCGATCCCCGGAGCAACCGCGTAGGGCCTCTCTCCCGATGGCTCAAAAAGACGGAAGCTATCGATGCTCTGTCGGTAGACCTTCTCCCACTCGCGCTTGTAGTAGTCCTCGGGCGCGCGATAGAGGATGCCCCAATCCCAGTTGTCCTCGGTGAAGATCGCCATGCAGATGTAGCGACGACCGGATGTGAACTCGAGAAACCGCCCGGTCAACTTGCTGCTGCCTCTGCCCGCTGTGATCTTCTTGGGCACGAAACGCTTCGAAGCTCCCTCGAAGGTGTTCTCGATGTACTCGTCGATCGTTTTTGCCGGCGCACCACCGACTCTGAGGGTTCGGCCGCCCACCCGAACCTCCCTGCCGCTGGCCTCCTCGGCCTTGCCGGATGACTGCGTGGTCGCCGCCTTGACCGGGTAGCGAAGGATCTTGAGGTCGCAACCCATGGCGGCAACGTCGTAGCGCTTTTCGACTTCCTTGGAGTCGGGTTGCCAACCCCCGACAATCTTGGTCTCCCCCGGTTGCTCGGGCACCGAGGTCCACTTCTCGGGTATGCGCAGGCTGTAGCCCCATTCCTTGATCTTTTGAATCTTGCCGAGTTTGCGGCCGAGCATCGGCGCGCTCACGGCGCTGATCCCCAAAGCCACAACCACCAATGATGTCAGTGACAAAAATCTATGATTCATCGTTCCACTCCTGGAGAACGCTCCTGCGGACTACGTGGGACCAGATCTTACTCCCTGGCACAACTCCTCGGGTCCGAAAGGAGAAATAACACACATCGCAATCACGACACTACGGCCGTAAATCGCGATCTGGCACCAACGCAGGCCGACGGAGTTTTCTCCCTGAAAAAGCCCTTTTCAAGCAGATAGGCACAGGCAACGAACCCGGTCAGCCATCGCTCATAACCCACCATCGCCAGATCTCGAGGCCGCCAAGCCCGGGTTCCACATCCTGAAAACGCCGGTGAACCAAGAGGCAAATCTTCGGCTGGTAGAGCAGCGTCACCGGCTGCTCGGAATGGAAGATCTCGTTGAAGTCCGCGAAGAACCGGGAACGCTCGACCGGATCCACGCAAACACGTGCCCGCTCGAGGCTGGCATCCGCAGCCGCGTGGCTCCAGCCCGAGTAGTTCGCCCCACGTCCGACCTGGCTCGAATGGAAGACTTCGTAAGGGTCCGCCCAGATCCCGTGGCGCCACTGCAACAAGAAGCCATCGAAGTCATGCGCATTCCGCCGTTCCAACCATGCCCCTTGACCCAGTCTTTCGATCTCCAGTTCGACGCCAGCCAGGTCGAAGTCCGCGCGGACCGAATCGAGCACCTTGTGATCGAGCGGCGGACCGGCCAGGATCTTCACCGTCAAGGGATTCCCCGGCCCATGACCGGCCTCGGACAGCAGAGCCGCTGCCGCCTTGGGATCGAAGAGCAACGGTTTCAGATCAACAGGTACCGAAAGGTGACCAGGGGGGAACCAACTCGCCAAGGGCGCCGCATGCCCCCGGGCGAGGCTGGCGATGATCTTGTCGCGGTCGAAGAGCATCGTCAGGGCGCGGCGCACCATCCGGCTGGCCAGATGCGAGCGGCGGTGGTTCCAGACCACGCAGTATGGACCCTGT
>CAZIVO010000135.1:0-7987 GCA_964542765.1 uncultured candidatus Brocadiaceae bacterium
CTGAACCAACTCCCCACTGCAGATTGCCAATCGCCCAGGTGAGGCCTCTCTCCGTTTTCGAGGTGATGGTCGCGGTGGTGTTGATATTCGATCCTTGTCGTGGCCTTTCCGGTGGGGCTGCCGAGCCGATGCTTTAGAAGGTCGAACAGGGCGAAAGGCCGACGAGAGTCAGTGTCATCACGAGTTGTAGAGGGGCAGTCATGATTCTGGAAACCATTGGAGGATCACGATTGGCAGCGAGGGCAGTAGAAGCTTGACCGGCCACTTTCGACGATCTGCTTGATCACGGAATTGCACTGATCGCAGGTTTCGCCGACACGCCCGTAGACGGATAGGGATTGCTGGAAGTAGCCCGTGTCAGCCTCGACGCCGACATAGTCTCGAAGGCTGGTGCCGCCCTCACGGATGGCTTGCTCGAGAATTTCTCTGGTTGCAGCGGCCAGCGCCTTGCAGTGTTTGTGGGTCAATCTTCGGACCGACCGGTGCGGCCTTACACCGGCGAGAAAACAGATTTCCGAGGCGTAGATATTGCCGATACCGACGACGTTCTTGGCGTTCATGAGGAAGCTCTTGATACCGACCTTGCGTCCACGGGTCATTTCGTGGAGGGCGGTACCGTCGAAGGCCGGGTCCAAAGGTTCCGGTCCAAGTTCGGCGAGCAAGCGGTGCGAAGCGAGTTGATCTGTGGGCACCACATCGAGCGAGCCGAAGCGTCTTGGATCCATGAAGCGCACGAGTCGGTCACCGCAATCCAGTCGCCAGTGCTCGTGCTTTTCGTATCTGGGTCGCGGCTCTCGCGGTCGGGTGACCTCGATCAGGAGTTGGCCGCTCATCCCCAGGTGGATCATCGCCGTTGGCTGGCCGCGTCCCGAGAAGCGGATCAACAGATACTTGGAGCGGCGGGTGACCTCTTCGCAGCGTCGCCCGATGAGATCAAGGAAGGCGGCTCGCGGGATTGGCCAGCGCAGATCCGGTCGCCGCAAGACGGCACGGCGGACCTTGTGGCCAGGTAGCCAGCGCTCGACGCCACGGCGGATGGTCTCGACTTCGGGAAGTTCGGGCAAGTCGGTATTCTGGATCGGCAAAGTGCTCGCTGGCAAGTATCTCCCTGCGCGGAATCTGGCAGATGGTCCGTTGCTACAAGGAGTCGAGGCTGGTTTCGATGCCGCCGAGTTGAGTTCGCAGGCTCTCGAGGTTTTGACGTTCCTTCTCGACGACCTCGGCTGGAGCCCTGCTGGTGAAGTTTTCGTTCGAGAGTTTTTTCTCGGTGCCGGCGATGCGCCCGATGAGATTGTCGCGCTCCTTGGAGAGCTTGGCCTTCTCCTGCTCAAGGTCGACGACTCCGAGGACCAGGAACTCGATTTCGCCGATCACGCAGGTGGCGGCATCGCGCGGGCGGGTGCCGCCGGTGATGATTTCCAGGGATTCGCCACCCGCCATCTCACAGATCAGGCCCGCGCAGCTCTCGATGAGATCGGCTGATTTTTCTGTCACCTTGGCCTGGAGTGGCACCTTGGTACTGGGCGTGACTTGATAGCGAGCGCGCACTTCGCGCAGACCGGTCACGATCTCTCGCACATTGTTGATCTGCGCCTCGAGCGTCTCGTTTTTCCATTCACTGGGGGACTCGGGCCATTGCGCCAGCGTCAGCAGCGAATTCGCAGGGAGCTCTTGTTCGAGGCCGCGTCTTGGCACGATCTCACCGAGGGTCTCCCACAGGCGCTCGGTGATGAAGGGCACCATCGGATGTAGCAATCGAAGGATCTGATCGAGACCCAGGGCCAGGACCTGCTGGGCAAGCGGCCTCGTTGCATCATCGCGCATGCGAGGCTTGACCAGTTCCAGATACCAGTCGCAGTAGTCGGACCAGAAGAACTCCCGCAGCGCATTGATGGTGGCCGAGGGGTTGTAAGCCGTCAGGTTGCGCTGGACCTCATCAATCGTCGAGGCGAGTCGCGAGAGGATCCAGCGGTCTTCTATCTCCAGATCGGAGATCTCGTGTGGTTCGAAACCGGCACCCTCCAGATTCATGAAGGCGAAGCGCGCCGAGTTCCAGATCTTGTTGCAGAAGTTGCGGCCGACTTCGAAGCGTTCGCTGAAGACCTTTGCCTGGGGGACGTCGTCCATCGTTCCGAGGACGTCGAACTCTTTGCCGGTCTTTGGACAAAGGTAGGTGAAGATGGTTCGACCGTGTTTGGCCTTGGCGAGATCGATGGTTTCGCCGGTGAAGGGAGACGTTGCGGCAACCGGAAGACGCACATCTTGCGTGCCGGTTTGCATGTCGCAGACCACGTACCGCATCGCATCCGCACCGTATTTCTCGATGATGTCGATGGGGTCGACACCATTGCCCTTGGACTTGCTCATCTTTTCACCCTTGCCATCTTGGATGTTGGCGTGGATGAAAACGTCCGTGAAGGGTACATCGCCCAGGTTGTAGAGGCCGGCAATGACCATGCGAGCGACCCACAGGGAGATGATGTCTCGTCCGGTCACCAGGCAGTTGCCCGGGTAGTAATAGGACAGACAGTCGCTGGGCATGTTGTCTCCAGCGAGTGGGCTCTGACCTTCGTCGATGGCCGCAGTTGCAGGGTCTGGCCAGCCCAGTGTGCTGTGTGGCCATAGAGCGCTGCTGAACCAGGTGTCGAGCACGTCGGGATCCTGTTCGAGACCGGACATGCGCAGGAGAGCCGTCATCCGCTCCTCGGTATCCCGGTCGCAAAAGCACAGCTGAACCTCGACCTTGTCGATGCCTTGTGCGCCGTCAGCGATCAATGCGAGTGCGCCTTCGGGATCGAGTCGGCGGCCATCGTCCAGGAGGATCCACGCGTGGATGTCGTCGCGGCCACGGTTCCCTTCGAGAACATTTTTCATGGACAGGAACTTGGTGCGGTCCATGGTGCTCAGCCAGACCGGTATCCGGTGGCCCCACCAGAGCTGTCGGCTGATGCACCAGTCGCGCTTCTCGGCGAGCCAGTTGCGATACATTCCGCCATAGCGCTCGGCGTCCGGGTGGAAGGTGACCTGTCGACCGGTCGAGGATCGCCAGTCAGGGCTTACAGCATCGATGGCTGCTTGAGCCAGGCCTGGTGATACGAACTCATGTTCGGTCCCCTTGCCCATCACGATGCCGCCTTCGATGTCGCTCATCCGCACGAACCACTGCTTGCTCAGATAAGGTTCGATGATCGTCTTCGAGCGATCCGAATGGTCCACCTCGATCACCCGGTCCTCGATCTTCTCGAGAAGGTCGCGGTCTTCGAGAGCCTTGACCACCGCCTTGCGGGCTTCGAATCGGTCGATGCCGGCGAAGGCTCCTGCATTCTGGTTGAGGGTACCGTCGGTGCTCAGGATATTGATGATCTCGATCTCATCACGATGACGTTGCCAGACCTCGTAGTCGTTTGGATCGTGAGCGGGCGTGGCCTTCACGCAGCCGGTGCCGAGTTCGGGCTTGGCCCAGGGGTCGGTGATGATGGGGATCGGCCGGTCTTGCAGCGGCAGCATGCAGCACCTCCCATCGGCCGCCATCTCGGCGACCTTTTCCAGCAGTGGCAGGAGATCGCGACGTCGGACTTCGAGTTGCTCCAGTTCAGCCTCGATGTCGGGCTTGTCCTTGTTCGGGGCGGCCTCGAGTTTCTCACGTGTATGTGCGAGGGTTTCGTCGAGAGCCTTGCCCGGGTTGGCATGACACACCACGCCGGTATCGCCGAGCATGGTTTCCGGTCGTGTTGTTGCCACGACGATGTGTTCGGGTTCGCCGGGTTTAGGGTCGATGACCGGATAGCGGATGTACCAAAATTTTCCGCGAACTTCTGCTTTGTAGAGTTCGTCATCTGCAACGGCGGTTTGTAACTCGCAGTCCCAGTTGACCAGCCGATCTCCTCGGTAGATCAGGCCGTCCCGGAACATCTTGAAGAAGGTGTGGCGGACGGCGCGTGCGCAGACTTCGTCCATCGTGAAACGCTGGCGATCCCAGTCACAAGAGCAACCCATCTGCTGTTGCTGATAGATGATCCTTTTCTGGTAGTCGTCCTTCCAGTCCCAGATCCTTGCGACCAGCGCTTCGCGGCCGATGTCGTGACGCGTCTTACCTTCGAGTTCTTTGAGCCGTTTCTCGACAACGGCCTGTGTGGCGATGCCTGCATGATCGGTGCCAGCCATCCATAATGCATTCCGGCCTTGCATGCGATGCCACCGGACCAGGAGGTCTTGCATGACATTGTCCATTGCATGACCCATGTGCAGAGCGCCGGTGACATTGGGCAGCGGCATCATGACCACGTAGCGCTCGGAGTTTTCATCCGGGCTGGCTGCGAAAGCTTTGGACTCGAGCCAGCGCTTGGAGACCCCGCCTTCCACTGCCTGTGGGTCGTATTGTGTGGGGAGTTCGCGCGTTGTCATTGTGGCGGCGAGTGTACGAGGCTGGCCGACAATTGCAGGTGCCACCTGATCTTGTCGGGCGTCTTGGCTGGAACGACAGGGAGGAGTCGAGGTCTCATCGGACCCTGATCAGCCTGGAGCGGGGGAAATCTTGCGCATCGACGATCTGTGCAACGTCCTCGAGGAATCTTCGTCCATCTTGGTAGTAACCAGCGGTGGGGCGCAGTTCGGGAACCCGCTGGGCAAACCATCGGTTGAGGGCCTTCACCATGATTTCACGGAAGTATTTTGCCGTGCAACTGGCAAGGGCTGTTGGAAAAGATCGATCTTCACCCTGGGTGGTGAAGGTCACCTTCACAGGTCCCGTGCGTGTTCGAATCCGGTAGCTCGAGCTGGCAATTCCTTCTTCGAGTCGCTCGATCTTTGCTTTCGGGTAGGCGCGACGCAGACTTGGCAAGTAGTGCATCAAGCCTCCACAGCGGTCAGCGACGAGGTGGGCGCCCTCGGGTAGCACCTTGAGAATCTCCGCAATGATCTTCGAGTAGGCGCGGAAATGCGTTCGGCTCTTGTTGTCCGTTTCCTCGATCAGCTGATTGAACTCTTCGACATCAACTGTGCGCACCGCGATCGAAAGTAATTCCATGCCGGCGGCATCGATGGCACCGGCGAGCTGGTGAGCTCGCAGTTCGATGTCGCGTGGATCGTTGACAAGGGGCAAGGGTATGTCGAGGTCCTCGTACCACGGGCATCGCCGTAAATGTTTCAGATCGGCCCCACATTCTTCGAGGAGTTCTGTGACGGTTTGCGGGATGTGGCCGTGATGTGCTCCCCAAAAAGACAGTGCGGTTTGCTCGAGACGCTCCAGGCCTCGCTTTCCCTGGTGAACCTTCTTGCTATCGGCAACGCGAATCTTGCCTTTGCGCATGCGGTCCCTGCAGATGACGTCATCGAGGAGTTCCCACGGGCATTCTCCTTTTGGCCCTGCAAGCGCAACTCCCGCAACAACGAGCGGCCCGAGGAGTGGCCCGAGGCCGGCTTCATCGACTCCTCCCAGGTAGTTCAAGGTGTGCTATCCGACTTGCCGAAGATCATGGTGTATGGAGATTTTACTCGTAGCGGAAGATCGACTTGTTCGTGATCAGGTCAAGGTCGGCCTGCAGCAGTTCCCTGAATTCTCGGTCACGACAGGTGAAGGATACGCGGCCATCAATGAAGCGCGCCAGAGGGAATTCGATTGCGTCTTTCTTGGGGTGGATTTTGCCGGCACAGATGGTTTTCGATTGCTCGAGCACATACGCAGCTTTGACGCCGAAGTCTATGTCGTGGCCATCACCAGCAGGGATCGGATTCGTGAACTCCAGGCCGAGAAGAGCCGGTTGAACTTGACCGCGATCCTGGGCACGCCCATCGACGCGAGCGAGTTTTTCCGTCTGGTCGGCATGTTGAGATCTCGGCGTTTGGAGTCGAAGACAGCTCGCTAACCGGCAAGTCTCACTCGCTTCCGGATTTCTCGGGCGGCTTGTCTTGGCGGATGTGCACGCCCTTCGCGAATGTATGTGAGTTCGAAAGAGAGGAGGATCGCTATACTCCTCATCGTGGACGCCTCCCAGAAGCAGCCCCGCCCCCAGATCCGTGGTGACGCACCCGTGACCAAGATCTACCTTGAGTCGCGTTACCGTAAGTTCAGGCGAGGGCTCCCGCAGACGATCTTCTGGTGCCCCGTGTGCAAGGGTGACCGCCGCCGCCGCAAGGGCTGCGAGAAGTGTCAGGGATATGGCAAGCTGACCAAGGACTCAGTGCAGGAGTTGATCTCCCGGCAATTGCTGCCGGCCTACAGGGCGAAGAAGGGGAAGTTTCACGGTGCTGGCCGCGAAGATATCGATGTCCTGATGCTCGGCCGCGGCCGTCCGTTCGTGTTTGAAGTTGTTGGACCGCGTGTTCTGGATGTCGATCTGACGGCCTTGCGAGAGGCTATCCACGAGAGATCTGATGATGCCATCGAGATCGATCCATTCGAGCCGGTGCGTCGAGAGCGCATCCCTTACTGGAAGGAGTCGCTCTTCGAAAAGGTGTATCTGGCGCAGGTGGAAGTGGCAAAAGCGCCGGCGGACGAGTTCAAGGAGGGTCTCATCGGGATTGAATTGAACATCGCCCAGCGAACACCATCGCGGGTTGCCCATCGCCGTGCCGACCTGACTCGAGAGCGGAAGGTGGTGGTTCAGAAAGCGACCAAACTTGACGAGACGTCCTTCGAACTCGAACTTCGGTGCTCTCATGGAACCTACGTCAAGGAGTGGGTGAGCGGAGAAGATGGTCGCACCGAGCCGTCTCTACCCGATCTTCTCGGGGCCGAGTGCCGTTGCCGTCAACTCGATGTTCTCGATATCTTGACCGGGCCATGACCGCTGCGATCACGGATCATCATGGTCCGGACGATCACTTTTCGGGGTCAGGGACGCGCCCTTCGCTCAGCTCTTGAAAGTCGCGGTCGAACTCGAGTTCGATCAGGTTTCCGGCGACTTTCGATGTTCGAAAGTCTTCGGGCCCCCCTTCGCCAGCCTCCACGAGCACGGGAAAGCGAGTTTCGAGGTCCAGCGTCGTGGCCTGACCCAGAGCCATCAGGATCGCATCCTGACGCGCCGGGTCTCGGGGATCGATCCGGTAGGGCGCTCGCAGCCATGCCTCGACACTGACCCGGCCATCGGTTTTGTCGGCGCCGGCCTCATTGGTGAGGATGGTGCTCAGGTAGCCCCGCGCCGTGAAGATCGTGATGCGGTACTGCTTGGCATGGGTTCCCTTGGTCACGAACCAACTTGGCCCGCGGCGCTTGGTATTCCAGCCCCACAGGATGTTCGACGTCACATGTGAGGGGCCGTCGATGGCGACCTCCATGGTGGCGCGCGACGATGGTGGCAATCTGCGGAGTGTGTCGGGATCATCGAATCGCAGCGAGATTCCTCCGGGCAATCCCTGTTCTCCGCCGTAATCGATGGTGATCGTGCCGGGAGCTTCGCTGAGCGGTCGCAGTGCGAGCAGTCGTCGCCGGGTCTCGGAGAAGGGCGGCTGCAGCATCCGATCGACGCCGAGGTGGAAGGCAACGACGTTTTTCTTGGCGTTCGTGGAAGGCAGTCCCGCCACGAATAGCGGCCCTTCCTCGATGGTGGGAGCTTTCGCTTTCAGGGTTTCGTGATAGCGGCGACAGTCGGAGTGGGTGTCGATGTAATCCTTGCGAATCTGGACGTAAGGCAGGGCGAAGATGGCCAGTGCGAGCAAGGATGCGCCGGGGCCGCCGGCCGCGATCAGAAGTGCCAGCACAGCAAAAGGAAGGGTTAGCAGACGTAACTGTTCGAGGTTGTCGGTGTGCGCCCAGAATTGTGCCATCGGGATACAGCACCCCAGGTACATCACGAGAATTCCTCCGAGCAGTGCTATCCGCCGCCGCCTGAGCAGGGCGGTCACACCGAGGAGAACGGGGAGGAAGCCTGCCCATCGAATCACTGCGGAGAGTTGCTCGCCACCGGCCCCATCTGTCCAGAGCGGATTGACCGCTCGCAGCGTCCATTCGAAGAATCCGAAAAGGGTCGAAACGAAGGGCACGCCGCCG
>CAZIVO010000136.1:0-7955 GCA_964542765.1 uncultured candidatus Brocadiaceae bacterium
ACTGAGTGCATCCGGCGTGGCCTTCGATGCCGTTTCCGATCTCTGCGAGATGTCGGCGCGGCGCGATCCTGCCATGTCGCGATTGGCGGGCCCCGGTCCCTTGAAGATTGCCGCGTGTTTTCCGCGGGCGGTCAAGTGGCTGTTCCACGCTTGCGCGACGCCCTTGCCGGCTGATGGTGTGGAGATTCTCAATATGCGTGAGCAGAGCGCCGAGGAGGTTGTTTCCAGGTTGCTGACGACGGCCGATGATCGAGCCAGCGAGGCGAGCCCATGAGCGGCAAGCTCGACGGTAAGCGGTTGCGGATCGTCTTGTATGAGGGCGAGGGCAGCAAGCCGCTCGATGCCGATCAGCGTTTGGATACGCTGACGGCCTTGCTCGACGCGGGCCATCACGTCACCCGCTCCGTGGCGGGAGCGGGTTCGGTGGCGTCAGCTGATGTTTCCGATCATCTTGTTCTCGGGGAGTTCGAGAGCTTGCCCGAGTATGCGAGTGCCAGTGGGAATGGCGAGCTGGCCTTCGTCGACATTTCGGGGATGGCGACCAATGATGTGTGCGATGCGGTGAAGGACCGCCTGGTTGGCGCGCAGGCCGAGATGCCCGGAGGCTGGAAGCCGTGGTTTCCGGTCATCGATTACGACCGCTGCACCAACTGCATGCAGTGCCTGACCTTTTGCTTGTTCGATGTGTATGGAGTCGATGGCGAGAAAAAGATTCAGGTTCAAAAGCAGGACAACTGCAAGACCGACTGCCCGGCTTGTTCGCGGGTATGTCCCGAGGCGGCAATTCTCTTTCCGAAATACAAGAGTGGGCCGATCAATGGCGATGTGGTCCGAGAAGAAGATCTGAAGAGCGAGGCGATGAAGGTCGACATCTCCGCCTTGCTCGGGGGAGATGTCTATGCATCCTTGCGCAAGCGAAGTTCGCAGGCTCGCGAGCGTTTTTCTACCGAGCGTGATGAGTCCAAGGCTTTGCTCGAACGGAAGCGCTGCCTGAAGAAGCTGCAAAAGACCCTGGATATTCCCAACGAGGTTCTGATGACCTTGCCTTCGGCAGGGGACATAGAGGAACGCAAGCGACGCGCGGAGGCGAAGGCGGAGCGTCGCAAGCAGCGTTCGCAGACCATGAAGGATCAGCGTCCGGCAACGTCCGAGGATTGGGGTATCTGATGACAGCCTTCACCGCAAACAAGGGCTCTTCTTCCGTCAGGGGATCTGTGACTCTTGCCTTGGCATGGAGGATGTGGCGTGGCACGGACGCACGATTGTTGTGGAAGTTCGCATGGAATTTCGGCTGGAAGGGCATGCGTTCGGTGCAGCGCTTCAAGAAGCGCCTCAAGAAGGGGAAGGTGTTCCCGCCCTTTCTCTACATCTCGATCACCAACACCTGCAATCTGCGGTGTCAGGGCTGCTGGGTTGATGTGACGGCCAAGCGCAACATCATCAGCTTCGAAGATCTTGATCGCTTGATTACCAATGCCAAGCGGCACGGCAACCGTTTCTTCGGCCTCCTGGGCGGCGAACCCTTTCTCCACCCTGATCTCATGCGAGTGCTCGAAGCGCATCGCGATTGCTACTTCCAGATTTTTACCAACGGTCACTTCATCACCGATGAAGTCGCTGCAGATTTGCGGCGCGTGGGCAATGCGACGCCTCTGATCAGTGTTGAAGGGACCGAGGCGATCAGCGATGAGCGGCGCGGCGGCGATGGCGTGCTCAAGAAGACGCTTGCCGGGATCGAGGCTTGTATTCGAAACCGTTTGATCACTGGTGTGGCCAGCAGCATTTGCCGCAGCAACTTCGATGATCTGGTGCAGGAAAAATGGGTGGACCGTTTGATTGAGCTCGGCGTCCATTATGCATGGTTCCATACGTATCGTCCGGTGGGGCCGGATGCGAATCCGGATCTGGCCCTGACTCCTGAGCAGGCAGTGAAGGTGCGGCGGTTCGTGGTGGAGACTCGCAACCAGAAGCCGATCGCCTTCGTGGATGCTTACTGGGACGACAAGGGGCAGGCATTGTGCCCGGCCGCGATCGGCATCAGTCATCACATCAGCCCGTTTGGTGATGTCGAGCCCTGCCCTGTCATCCAGTTCGCGAATGAGTCCATCAGTGATCACGATGGGGACATCTTCAAGACCATGACCGAGTCACCCTTGCTTGCTGATTTTCGCAAGACCGCTGCCAGTGCGACTCGTGGTTGTGTGGTTCTGGAGCGACCGGATTTGCTCGAAGATCTGATGGAGCGGCACGGTGCTCGTGACACCACGCTGCGCGGTGCTACTCGCAGCGAACTCAAGGCCATGGAGCCCAGAAGCAGTCAGCATCAGCCCGGAGAAGAGGTGCCCGAGAAGCACTGGATGTACCGTTTTGCCAAGAAACACTGGTTCTTCGGTTTTGGGGCATACACCTGACTGTCGGAGATGATGTTGTGGACGAGAGCGTGACCAGCAAATCTATACATGACCGGGAGCATCCAGCTTCCAGCGAGAGTTCCCCCGACAGCCACAATGGTGCTTCGCAGGACCGTGCCGAGGCGAATGGTGTGGATGTCGAGAGTGCGGCATCCAACCACGCGGATGCGAAGTCGCGAAAGTCGAATTCTGCGAAGCTGGCGATCCAGTTGCCCGACCGGGTAGCCAAGCAGAGATACCGGCCGGCGCAGTCCAATGTTCCCGATGACCGGGCGACTCGCGTTCGGATCAATCAACTCGCTACCGAGTTCGTTGATGCGCAGGACCTGGTGCCGCCAATGCCGATGGAGGATCTGAAGGTCCACGCTGCCCGGTTGCGGCAGGACGCAGGTCTCGATGCTGTCCACGACGACTACATCGCGGTGATTTTGAACAACGCGGCATGGCGGGACACGCTGGCGGCAATTCCTTATGAGCGCCGCCTTCTTCTGCTGCCCAAGTGCTTGCGTGTAGAAGAGCATTGCCCTGCTCCCTTCGATGAGTTCGGCCTGCTCTGCAAGGAGTGTGGTCTGTGTTCCATCGAGGACCTTACGGTCGAAGCCGATCGCCTTGGATATGCCGTGCTGGTAGCGGAGGGATCGGCCATCGTGCGTCAGATGATTGAGACAGGACGTATCGAGGCGGTGGTCGGCGTGAGTTGCCTCAATGTTTTGGAGCGCAGTTTTCCGCACATGGAGGCGGCGGCTGTGCCTGGTGTTGCGATCCCGCTCTTGCAGGACGATTGCATCAACTGCACCGTTGATCTGGATTGGGTATGGGATGTGATTCATCTCACCGCCGAGGATCAGACCTATCGTCTTGATCTCGATGCCCTCAAGGAGTCGGTGCAAAGCTGGTTCGAACCAGCAGCTCTCGATGGCCTGCTCGGGCAGGCGGAAGGTGTTACCGAGACGATTGCTCGGGAATGGTTGGCTCGGTCGGGCAAGCGCTGGCGGCCCTACCTGGGCACCTGTGTGCATCTGGCCCTGGATTGTGAAAATCGCTCGCCGAGCGAGGAGCCACGACTTGACGACAGCGCCAAGAAACTGGCGATTGCCATCGAGTGCTTCCACAAGGCCTCACTCATTCACGACGACATCGAAGATGGCGACCTTGAGCGCTATGGCCGACCGACCCTGCATGCCGAGCATGGTGAGGCGGTGGCGATCAATGTAGGCGACTTCCTGCTTGGTGAGGGCTATCGGTTGATAGCGGAGATCGAAGTGCCGGCCGAGACCAAGGTGGCGATGTTCGAGGTCGCTGCTGAGGGTCATGTCACGCTCTGCCGTGGTCAGGGCGCCGAGCTTTCCTGGGCACGGAGCCCCCAGCCTTTGGATTCGCTCGAGGTGCTGAAGATTTTTCAGCAGAAGACAGCGCCCGCTTTCGATGTAGCCTTGCGTTTGGGTGCGCTGTACAGCGGTGCTGACGATGAGGTACATGAGGTTCTCGGCAAGTACAGTGAATCTTTGGGCATCGCCTACCAGGTGCGTGATGACATCGAGGATTTCAGCGGCGAGAGTGACTCGCATGACCTCCGTGATTTGCGACCATCCTTACTGTTGGCCATCGCCAGAAAGCGTGCGCGTACCGAAGTCGATCGCGAACTCATGGATTCTCTGTGGCGTCGCGAGATCGCGTATGACGATGTCGCCGATGAGGTTCAGCGTATCTTGCTGGAGTGTGATGTTGTCGGTAAGGCGACCGAGCTTCTCAACGCCTACGAGGAGCAGGCAATTCGATCGCTCCGTTTTCTTGGTAATGCGACGCTCAAAGGGCTATTGAGACGGGTCGTCGGGAAGATTTTCCCGCGAACGCTGATCGAGGGCTACTGCCATGAGTTTGAGGCTCGAAATGCTGCAGGTCGCCAGGCTGGCACCCAAGCAACTGGGTGATGCAGCCGAGCGGGTCGAGAACTTTTTCCGCGGACAGTTTCTGAGCGATGGAGGTGCTCGGGACCGTGACGGTGAGAGTGACCTCTACTACACGGTCTTTGCGGCTGAGGGCTTGATCGCTCTCCAAGCTGATTTGCCGGCTGGTGAATTGACTCGCTACCTGACGGCTTTCGGTGATGGCGATGATCTCGATCTTGTCCACCTGACCTGCCTGGCTCGTTGCTGGGCGGCGATGCCCGGGGCGCTGCCGGTGGCCACAGCTGCCGGAATTGCGCAAAACCTCGCCTGTTTTCGGAGTGCGGACGGTGGCTATGCGAACGAGCGTGACAGGTCTCAGGGAACGGTTTATCACGCATTCTTGGCGCTTGGAGCCCACCAGGATATCGGCGTGGACTGTCCTGCTTCGGAGTCGTTGCCGTCGGTGATCCGGGCACGCAGTACCGGCGATCATGGCTATGCCAATGATCCTGATCTGCCTTCGGGAAGCACGACGGTCACGGCTGCAGCGGTCACCATGCTGCGTCAACTGGAGCAGCCGGTGCCTTCGGCGGTTGGCGATTGGCTTTTGGCATGTGCGCATCCCGAAGGGGGTTTTCTTGCCGCTCCCCGGGCACCGTTGCCGGATCTGCTTTCGACGGCAGCGGCCCTGCATGCTCTGGCGGGAATGAAAAAGGACTTTTCCATGGTGCGGGAGCCTTGTCTGGACTTCATCGACTCCCTGTGGACCGGGCAAGCTTTTTGTGGGCACTGGTCTGACGATGTGCAGGACAGTGAATACACCTACTATGCCCTGCTGGCGCTGGGTCACCTGAGCCTGTAGCGATGGATCGCAACGCGTTGCAGGAAACCCTGACCAATGCTCGGGAGTTGTTGATTTCGAGCCGAGATCATCGCGGCGCTTTCTGTGGCGAACTTTCATCGAGCGCGCTCTCGACCGCAACGGCGTCGATGGCGTTTTCGATGTCGGCGCGGGCGGTGGCGCCGGAAGGTCGCGCCATCGCTGATCACGAAAGACTGGCGGTTGCCGGACAGGCTTGGTTGTGTCAATCCCAGAATGCTGACGGTGGTTGGGGCGATACGGTTGATAGCCCTAGCAATATCAGTACGACAATTTTGTGCTGGGTCTGCCTGGGAATGATCGAAGAGGATCGCGACGATGTTGTTGCCGCTTTGGCGAAGGCGAATGACTGGCTTGAGCAGAAGGTCGGGGAGTTGACCCCCGAACGGCTGGCCAAAACCATTCGCGCACGCTACGGAGAGGATCGGACCTTCTCGGTTCCAATCCTGACAACCTGTGCGCTCGGAGGTCGGCTCGGCGAGCATGGTTGGCGATTTGTCCCGGCTTTGCCCTTCGAACTCGCTGCGCTTCCACACCGGTGGTTTGGCCGACTGGGTTTGCCGACCGTGAGTTACGCCCTGCCGGCACTGATCGCGATCGGTCAGGTCGGGCATCATCACCGCCCAACTCGCAACCCCATCACACGCTTTCTTCGCAATATCACGCGCCGGCGTACGCTTGGCATTCTTGCCGAGATACAGCCGACCAGCGGCGGTTTTCTGGAGGCGGCTCCGCTGACGAGTTTCGTCTCGATGAGCCTTCTGTCCATGGGATTGAATGGGCATGAAGTCGTGGAGAAGGGATTGCGTTTCCTTGCCGAGACCGTGCGCGAAGATGGTAGCTGGCCGATCGATACCAATCTGGACACCTGGCTGACGACCCTTTCGGTCAATGCGCTGGGCGACAGTGAAGCGATCGATGACGTGCGAACGCGTGATTGGTTGCTCGGCCAGCAATACACCCGCGAGCATCCTTATACGCATGCTGCTCCCGGAGGCTGGGCATGGACAGATCTCAGTGGTGGTGTGCCTGATGCTGATGACACGGCGGGCGCGGTGCTCGCCCTGCGCTGCGGGTTCGATGGTGATCCACGGATCATCGAGGCTGCGAGCCGGGGTATAGAGTGGTTGATAGGTCTGCAAAATCGCGATGGTGGTATTCCCACTTTTTGCCGGGGGTGGGGGAAGTTGCCCTTCGATCGCAGCAGTCCCGACCTCGCAGCTCACACTCTTCGTGCGATTGCCGCCTGGCGTGATCAATTGTCTGGGCGGTTGCTCGAGCGTGCCGATCGAGCGATAGCTGTGATTCTTGCTTACTTGCTTGATGGACAACGTGCTGACGGTGCCTGGATACCCTTGTGGTTTGGCAACCAAGATGAGCCGGGGCAGGAGAACCCGATCTACGGCACTTCGCGTGTCCTGCGTGCCCTGGTCGCGGGTGGGGGGGGACAAAAGTGTGATAGACCGCTGGTCGAGGCCCGCAACAGAGCAGTTGGTTTTCTCCTGATGGCGCAGCAGCCCGATGGTAGTTTTGGCAAGGCCGGGACCATCGAGGAGACGGCACTCGCGATCGAAGCCCTCGCCGAATGGGCGGCGCGAAGCGATGGGGCCGACGATGGTTCACGCGGAGCGATCGACAAGGGTGTGGCCTGGCTGGTCGAGAAGACGGACTGTGGCAGGCGTTTCCCGGCGTCGCCGATAGGGCTCTACTTTGCCCAGTTGTGGTATTCCGAACGGCTGTATCCCTTGATCTTCACCGTGTCAGCCATTGAGCTTGCCGGGCTGGCGGTTTCGACCGCATCGGCGCCAGCCACCGACTAGCTGTCAGCGACACATTGTTCGACGTAGGTTCCTATGGCGCGTCGAGTTGAGTTCGAGATCTCGGTGAAGTAGATGGCGATCTCATATGCCATCTTGTTCCGTGCTGCCGCTCGATCGCACCGTACCACGGCACCCGTGACCTGATGGTTTTCATCGCTTCCGGGAAGGTTCAGTTCGATGCTCACCACCGTCATTTCCTGAAGAGGTTCGGCGACCTCGCAGCACAGTCCTACGGTGGAGATGTCACGTAGGTTCCCTGGCGAGCCTTCGGCGGGCGCCGTGAGTTGAATTGGAATGTCGGTTGCGACGCGCGGTGCACGACGCTTTTCGATGAACCCCTCCGTCATCTGTGTTGTTCGCTTTCTTTGTGGTGGAAGTGGATCTTCCGTGTAGGATACACGCAAACTCAGGGGCATCGATGGCAAACTTCAACAAGGTTCTTCTCCTCGGAAATCTCACCAGAGATGTCGAGATCCGTTACACGCAAGGTGGCCTGGCGGTGGCCAAGGTCGGCATGGCGATCAACAGGAACTACACCTCCAATGGTGAGAAAAAGGAAGAGACCTGTTTTGTTGATCTGACCGCCTTCGGCCGTCAGGCCGAGACGCTCAACCAGTACGTCAGCAAGGGCAGCCCGCTCTTTGTGGAGGGACGTTTGGAATACTCCACCTGGGAGGCGAAAGACGGCGGTGGCAAGCGCAGCAAGCTGGCAGTGGTGATTGAAAACTTCCAGTTCATCGGTAGCCGTGCTTCTGGATCGTCCTCGCAAGGCGGTGGCCAGCAGAGCCAGCAAGGCCAGCAAGGCGGTGCCCAAGAGGCTGCTGCCGACGTCGATTACGGCGACATCCCTTTCTAGCTCTTGTCCTTGAAGGCGGTTTGTCCGACGGCCTCTTGGTCGCTGATGGTGATCAACCAGAGCGCTTCGGGCTTGTGATTTCTGTCGGATGGTCGGACC
>CAZIVO010000137.1:0-7865 GCA_964542765.1 uncultured candidatus Brocadiaceae bacterium
AAGGCGTGGCACTCGACCCCAAGGCCAACACACTGGGCGTAGCTCTCTCCAACGCAGGCAAGGCAACCATCGGCTACTAGCTGCGGGGGAGCCCTCGCTTCCTGCTACGCCACTTCAGGAGTCCCAACAGCGAAGGTAGCCTCTGCGTACACGCGTCTGTGACCGGGCGGATGGACAATCAAATGGACAATGCCCGCTCAGGGTCCGGCGCAGAGGAGCCTGCCGCTTTCCGGCAAGTGCCGTAAACAACCTCCTGGGGCCCTCTAGAAATGGTACCGGAGGTGGGACTTGAACCCACACGCCCTTGCGGGCATCGGATTTTGAATCCGACGCGTCTGCCAATTCCGCCACTCCGGCCGGCGGCGCGACATCTTGGCGCGTCGAAGGCCACAGGTCAAAGGAACATCTGCGCACCCGACGAATGTCGTTCATTCGCCACGGTCAGTTGCCCTTGCAATGCTGTCCTCAGTCGTCCAGTAGATGCTCGAGGGAATCGATGAGACCCCGGTGCTCGCGAATCTTTCGAATCCCGAGAAGGACGCCGGGCATGAAGGCCTCGCGGTCCAGCGTGTCCTGGCGCAAGGTCAGCAGTTGCCCCTGAGCGCCAAAGATCACTTCCTGGTGCGCCAAAAGCCCTGGCAAGCGGACCGAATGGATGGGGATCCCCGCTTCCTTGCCACCGCGACAGCCCGGAATCGTTTCGGTCTCGTCCGGCCGTCCGGGATTGACTTCGTCCGGCGCTGCCTCGGCAATCAAACGTGCAGTATGGATGGCCGTGCCCGATGGCGCATCGAGCTTGCGCTCATGATGAAGTTCGATGATCTCGACATCAGCGAAGTGCCTGGCCGCCGCACCCGCAAAGCGCTGCAAGAGGATCGTGCTGATCGAGAAGTTCGGAGCCAGCAAGAAACCCAGTTCCCGCGCAGCGGCCACCTCGCCGAGGGCCTGCGCCTGCTCACACGACATGCCCGTGGTCCCCGAGACAACATGGACACCAGCCTCGAGCATGGTCTTCACACTCTGCTCGACGGCATCGGGAGTGGTGAACTCTACAGCGACATCCGGGCTGCTCGCGGCCAAAGCAGCAGCGAGGTCATCGCCGAGATCACTGGTTCCTGACAACTCCATGTCGGCAGCAGCCTCCACGGCTGAGACGACGGTGCTACCCATACGCCCCTTGGCTCCTTGAACATGAACACGAATCATCACACCACCTCCGTAACGCCAACTCGCTCAAGACCGTAGCTGAGCAGTCGGTCGATCAAGACCGGGAAATCAATCCCTGCTGCCAGTGCCGATTTGGGCAACAAACTCTCCGGCGTCAGACCGGGGATCGTGTTCACCTCAAGAACAACCGGGCCATCGTCACCCATGATCATGTCCGTTCTAGATAAGCCATCACACTGCAGCGATCGGTGACAACGCATCGCCAACTCCTGTACCAGCCCGATATCCTCGGAGTCCATCCCTCGCGGCGGCACGATTTCCTCGCACTTCTGTGGCTGATATTTCGCCTCGTAGGTGAAATAGTCCGCACCATCGCTCGGGTAGATTCCCACCGGCGGCAAGGCCTGCAGTTCATTGCCACTGTTGCCGAGAACCGGCACCGTGATCTCATCACCGCTGACGAGTCGCTCGGCGATGAAGCGACGGCCCATGGGGCGGCACTCATCCAAGAAACGCCAAACCTCTTCAGGACCATTCGCCCGCGCAACACCCAGACTCGAACCCGACCGATCCACCTTCAAAAAACACGGGAAGCCTACCGTCTCCGCGATGTTCCGTGCTTCGACCGCGCCGTCGGCTCGATCCAGGGGCGTTGACGCCACATAGGCAGGTGCGACCACCACGTTGTTCGCCTGCAGGACCTGACGCGCATGGATCTTGTCCATGGCCAGCGCCGAAGCGCGCGTGCCCGAGCCCACGAAGGCCACCTCGTGAAGTTCCAGCATGCCTTGGACAGTTCCATCTTCGCCATGCTTGCCATGAAGTGCCGGGAAGACAATGTCCACATCAGCCTTCTCGATGAGGTGATCGACCGCAGCCCCCGGACGCAACTTCAAGGCGCCGGGGTCAGGAAAAGTTGTCAGATCCTCGCCGCCGAGCGGTTCGTCGGCGGGCCACCACCAACCTTGCGCGTCGAGAAACACCGGCCAGACACGCCACTTTGTCCGATCCAGGGCATTGAGAACCTGTGTCCCCGATCGAATAGAAACATCGTGTTCCGGCGAGGTCCCACCTGCCAGTACCGCCACATTGATCATGCCACCTCCGCGAGCATTGTAGCGCTCACGTCCCGATCGATCACCAGCTTCACGCCGAGCCCGGCAACTGCGACGGCCAAAGCTTGCCGCTCGCCCAGGCCGCACCCCACAGAATCGCGTCCGATCCAGCCATCGTCGGCACGATCTCGAGCCCCTGCGTGACCGCCAGGCGGCAACGAGCACGAATGAAGTCAGTGATCTTCTCGCGCAGTTCCGGCCATCCGGCCAGGACACCCCCGCCGAGCACTATCGCCGCTGGATTGAGCAAAGTGACCAGTGAAGATGTCATGGCGCAGGCAGCATCCTCGGCATCGGTGAGGATCGCGCGGGCCTCCGGGCGGGTTTCAGCTGCCGAAACGATATCACCAACCGTCCAACGAGAGGCTCCTGCGGGTGTCGAACCGAGCTCCTGCGCCGCCCGTTCCGTCATCGGACCACCGCCACAATAAGCTTCGAAGTGACCTTCCTCACCACAGGGGCAGATCCGCCCACTCGGCCAGCTAAAGGTATGTCCGATCTCACCGGCCGCATTGGCCGCGCCCTCGTAAGGACTGCCATTGACGATCAAACCGGTCCCTATGCCCGTCCCGAAAAAGAGCACCAGCAAAGGGTCCTTGCCGGCTGCATGGCCCTCAACATACTCGCCGTAGGCACTGGCTCGACCGTCATTGATCAGACTGCAAGGAAGGTCGTGCACCTTCTCGAGCAGGTCGGCCAGGTGGATCCCGTCGATCGGCAGATTTGACGAGTTCGTCATTCTGCGATGATCCGGAGTCACCAGGCCGGCGATGGCCACTCCCATCCCGCTGGGCGGGTCCACACCTTCGATGGTGACCTCTCGAAGCTCTTCGAAGGCCGTGTTCATCGCGGCGATGAAATCATCAGCGTCATCGGGCGTCGAAATCTTGCGAGCCTGATGGATGGCACGATCTTCGGTCACCAGCGCAAAACGGCACTTGGTCCCGCCAATATCCGCGGCCAAAACACTCTTCATGGCATCACAGCGGCAGCGCCACCCGTACCGCGCTGCCCCATCAATCAGCCAGCATCCTTGTCAAGAAAGAGATCATCGTGCGACAAGGTCTCGAGAATCTCGTGCACGAGATCCAAAAGTCGATCCTGCTGTTTCTCCAGCACAACGATTCGCGTCATCAACTTCTCGACCACTGGCGGCAGCAGAGCATCCACCGTGTAGTTCTTGATCATGTTGAAGGTCTCAACACGCTGAGCATCGGGCTCGACACCCTTGGCCTTGTGAAACTGATAATGATACGCGTTGTTGAGAATCTCCTCGGTGTTCTCTTGGATCGTCCGAGAGACTTCTTCGGCCTGATCCGTGGCGTGCGAGATCTTGAACGTCTCCACCTTGTAGCGGTGCAAGAGATCCTTGAATTGTTTCTTCACGGTACCTTCGAGGGTGATGGGGTCATCGATCTTGTTTACGGCGCCCAGGGTGGCGCCCACAGCCCACAGACTAACCCTCGAAGCGCCGGATCGCCAAGCAGGTGTTGTGACCTCCGAATCCGAGCGAATTACTGATCACAACCTTCACATCGCTCTCCCGAGCCTCATTGGGCACATAGTCGAGGTCGCAATCAGGATCAGGAACCTCGTAATTGATGGTAGGCGGAATTTTGCCCTCGCAGATGGTCTTCGCCGAAACCGCCAATTCAATGGCTCCCGAAGCGCCGAGGAGATGCCCTACCATCGATTTGATCGATGAAACAGGCACCTTGTAGGCGCGATCCCCGAACACATGCTTGAGGGCCAGGGTCTCGATGCGGTCATTGAGCTGCGTGCTGGTCCCATGCGCATTGACGTAATCCACGTCCTCAGGATTCAAGCATCCATCCTGCAAGGCCAGTTGCATGGCCCGCATGGGGCCGCTGCCATCTTCCTTCGGTGCGGTGATGTGGTGAGCATCATCTGTTGATCCATAACCGACGAACTCGGCATAGATCCTCGCACCACGCGCCCTGGCATGCTCGAGTTCCTCAAGAACCAGGCAGGTGGAGCCCTCCCCCATGACAAAACCGTCTCGGGTCTTGTCGAAGGGACGGGAGGCGCGCTTGGGATCATCATTGCGAACCGAGAGAGCCTTCATCGCGGAGAAACCCGCCATCCCCAGCGAGGATGTCGCAGCCTCGGACCCCCCGGTCAAGATGATCTCCGCCTCGCCCCACTGGATCGCGCGCGCCGCCATGGCGATGGCATGCCCCGAACTGGCGCAAGCCGATACCGTGCTGAAACTGGTCCCCTGGAGATTGAAGCGAATCGCTGCCTGCCCCGCCCCGGAGTTCGCGATCATCTTGGGGATGAAGAAGGGGCTGACCCGGCGAACTCCCTTGGCCATCGCCACCTCCTTGGTGCGCTCCAACTCGATGATGCCGCCGATACCAGTTCCGACGATACAGCCCGCACGCTGAGGATCTTCAGTCGCCATGTCCAGCCCGGAATCGGCAACGGCCTCGTCCCCTGCGGCCAGCAAGAACTGCGTGAAGGGATCATAGCGCCGCGCTTCCAGCTTGCTGAAATGCTGCTCGGGCTCAAAGTTGCTCACCGTGCAGGCGAACTTCGTCCCATGCTCACTGGCATCGAAGCTCGTCACTTCCGACGCGCCCGAGATGCCTTGGAGCAGATTGTCCCAGGTCTCTTGCATCTTGAGACCCAACGGGCTCACCGTGCCAAGACCCGTGATTACGACGCGACGCCTACTCATCTTTCAAGAGCACTGAAAAACCATGAGACTCTCGGAGGCCGGTCATGGTCCCCGAGAATCATCCGGCTAGAGCTTCTTGGTGATGTAAGTGACGGCATCGCCAACCGTCTGGATCTTCTCTGCATCCTCGTCAGGAATGCTGATCTCGAACTCGTCTTCGAATTCCATCACCAACTCGACGGTATCGAGCGAGTCAGCCCCGAGATCATTAATGAATGAAGTCCCAGCCGTCAGCTTGTCCTGGCTCTGGCCCAGGTTCTCACAGACGATTTTCATAACACGATCTTCTACGTTGCCGGTTTTCGTCACGTCTCGTTCCTCCCTCAACTCCTTCGAGTCGCACTCCTACATAGTCATGCCACCATCCACCACAAGGACCTGCCCGGTGATGTAGGATGCGCTGTTACTACACAAAAAAGCAACCGCTGTCGCAATATCCTCAGCCGCCCCAAAGCGGCCCAGGGGAATATTTTTCAGTGTTTCCTCCCGGATATCCTCCGCGAGGGTAGCAGTCATATCCGTGGCGATGAACCCCGGAGCGACCACATTGACGGTAACCCCCCGACCCGCGATTTCACGGGCGAGAGACTTGCTGAATCCAATGAGTCCAGCCTTGCTGGCCGCATAATTGGCCTGACCGGCATTGCCTGTCAAGCCAACGATCGAACTGATATTGACGATTCGGCCCCCGCGGGCCTTCATCATCGGCCGAGCGAAAGCCCTAGACGTCAGAAAAGCGCCACGGAGGTTGATGGCGAGCACGGAATCAAAATCTTCGCTCGACATGCGCAAGAACACGCCATCACGAGTAATTCCAGCATTGTTGACCAGGATATCCAGCCCACCCTGGGCGAGCACGGAATCCGCCATCCCCTGAACCGCGGTCTCATCGGCCACATCCACGGCCATGGCCTCGGCCTCTCCACCAGCTTCGCGGATCTGGGCCAGCGTCGCTTCGCACCCGCCCTCGCGCGTGGACACACAAAACACCTTCGCACCTTGGGCCGCCAGATGAGTGGCGATACCGCGGCCAATGCCACGAGAAGCTCCGGTCACAAGCGCTGTTTTTTCAGTGAATGACATCAGTCGATTCGCTCCATCATCGTCAGTAGTCAACTACCAACGAAACAGGCAATGCCCCCAGGTCAAACCAGCACCAAAAGCGACCACACAAACCAGCTGACCCTTCTTCAAGCGCCCTGCCGCAGCAGCTTCCGTCATGGCTATTGGTACTGATGCGGCCGAAGTGTTTCCATAAGATTCGATGTTGCTGACGATGATGTCATGAGAGATTCCGATCCGGTCGGCAGCCGCTTCGATGATTCTCTGATTGACCTGATGCGGGATGACCAGACCCAAATTCTCCATGCCATATGGCTCCATTGCTGACTTGACCATGCTGGCAAAGGTCTTGACCGCGAAACGGAAGACCTTGTTTCCACCCATCTTCATGTAGTGCAGGCCCTCCTCGATGGTCTGCTTGGATGCGGGAAAACGAGTTCCGCCACCCGGCAAGGACAGGGTGTCAAAATTATTGCCCTCCATGCTGATCGAGCCGCCGAGATATTCCGCGCGACCAGCACGCTCCAGAGGAGTGAACAAGGCAGCTCCAGCGCCATCGCCGAACAGCACGCAGGTGTTCCGATCCTGGTAATCAACAATGCCACTAAGCTTCTCCGCGCCGATCACCAGAACGTTCTGATAGGTGCCAGCGGCAATGAACTGCGTGGCCACCTGCGCACCGAAAACAAAGCCGCTGCAGGCCGCCGCAAGATCGAAGCCTCCCGCCTGGGGAGCCCCCAGAGCATGACCGATCTCGCAGGCCGTTGCAGGGAATCCGTAGTCACCACTGACGGTGCAGCAGATGATCAAATCCACCTCGGTGACTGCGACGCCAGCATCTTCAAGCGCACGCTGCGCAGCCGCCGTTCCCATGTGACTGGTCTGCTCATCCGCAGCCGCGATACGGCGTTCACGAATCCCTGTCCGCTGGACGATCCACTCATCGGAGGTCTCCACCATCGCCTCCAGTTCCTGGTTGGTCAGTCGCCGCTCGGGAACATACATCCCGATACCTGCAATTCCGACGGGGACAGGGCCAGCCATGACTATTCCTGCCCCTTGATGAGTTTCACGATATGGTCGTTCACCTTCGCCCCTGCAGCCTTCATGGCAAAATTGATCGCATTGGCAATGGCATGTCCGCTGGACCTGCCGTGGCAGATGGTCACGATTCCTTCGACGCCCAGCAGCAGCGCACCACCATACTTGGAATAGTCCACCGTCCGGCTCAAGGCGTGCATCAATTCTTGGGCCTGCTCGCCCGGCAAGCTCGACTCGGCAAGTAATTTGCCGAGGGATTGCATCATGTATTCAGCGATACCTTCGCTGGATTTCAACATGACGTTGCCCGTGAAGCCATCGCAAACGATCACCTCGCAACGACCATGGAAGCAATCGACACCCTCGACATTGCCAACGAAGTTGATAGGAGCCTCTCGCATCAATTCGCCGGCCTTCTTGATCAATGGAGTTCCCTTGGCATCCTCCGAGCCGATGTTCATCAGGCCGACCCGAGGATTCTCCTTGCCGAAAGCCTCACAAAAATAAGCAGAGCCCATGCAAGCGTAGTGCACGAGATGCTCGGGTTTGGCTTGAGGATTTGCACCGACATCGATCAGGATGAATGGTCCCTTCTCACCCTTGATGGTCACGGCAATGCCCGGTCGGCGAACTCCTTCGAGCCGCCGGAGCACCACCTGCGCGGTCGCAACCACAACCCCGGTCGCGCCAGCGCTCACGAAGGTGTCTGCCTCCCCGCGCTTGAGCGCCTCCACCGCCACCTGAATACTGTTGCGTGGCTTGCGCCGCATCGCGTCGAC
>CAZIVO010000138.1:0-7720 GCA_964542765.1 uncultured candidatus Brocadiaceae bacterium
CTCAACGCCGGTTGGAACTTCCAACGAGGCATTCTTCACATCTTCGCCCGCACGACCAAAGATGGCGTGCAGCAACTTCTCTTCGGGAGTCAGTTCACTCTTGCTCTTCGGAGCCACCTTCCCGACAAGGACATCGCCAGCCTTGACGCGCGTGCCCACTGTCACGATGCCGCTGTCGTCGAGATGGCGAAGAGCACGCTCGGAAACGTTGGGGATATCGCGGGTGAACTCCTCCCGGCCGAGCTTGGTCTCACGAATCTCGATCTCGAACTCATCTATATGAATCGACGTATAGACATCGTCTCGCTGAATATTACTGGAGATCAGGATCGCGTCTTCGTAGTTGTATCCATCCCAGGGCATGAAGGCGACGACGAGGTTCTTGCCCAGCGCCAGCACCCCGCCTTCGGTCGCAGCACCATCGGCCAGGACCTCACCCTCCTCAACCGTCCGCCCCTCGGTCACGATGGGCCTCTGGTTCAAGCAGGTGCGCTCGTTGAGCCCTTCGGACTTGCGCAACTTATAGACATCATCGCCAACAGTGATCTTGCTCGCATCCACCTGAGTGACGACGCCGGCCTTCTTGGCACGCACAACCATGCTGGAGTTCTGCGCGACCATCTCCTCCATTCCGGTGCCGACCAGCGGCGGTTCGCAAATCATGAGAGGCACCGCTTGCCTCTGCATGTTCGAACCCATCAGCGCGCGGTTAGCATCGTCATGCTCCAGGAACGGGATCAGGGATGCTGAGATGCCAACGATCTGACTCGGGCTGACGTCGATGTAATCGATATCCTTGACGTCGACCCGCATCGGATCGCCCTTGACCCGGCAGATGACCTTGCCGTCATCCTCACCAAGGATCTTACCGTCCTTATCCAGCACGGTATCCGCAGGCGCGAGCACGGCGTTGTGTTCTTGATCCGCTCGCAAATCCACGATCTTGCCCGTGGACTTGCCACCCTTCGCCACCACGTAAGGAGTGGTGAGGAAACCATATTCATCGAGCGACGAGTAGATCGCGAGGCTCGAGATGAGGCCAATATTGGTGCCTTCCGGCGTCTCGATCGGACACAGCCGACCATAGTGGGAGATGTGAACGTCGCGAACCTCGAAGCCCGCGCGCTTGCGATTGAGACCGCCCGGGCCCAACGCCGACAGTCGCCGCTCATGCGTCAACTGCGATAGCGGATTGGTCTGGTCAACAACCTGTGACAATTCGCCACGTCCGAAGAAATACTCGATCGCGGACGAGAAGGTCTTCGAGTTGATCAAGTTACGTGGCGTGACAGTCTCGACATTCTCGAGATTCATCCGCTCCTGAGCAGTTCGACGGAGCTTGAGGAACCCCTTCCTGAACTCCTCTCCCGCCAGCTCATTGATCGTGCGCACCCGACGATTGCCGAGATGGTCAATATCATCGATCTCGCCAACCCCACGCCGAAGGCCCAGGATGTATTGCATCGCATGGACGAAATCACCCGGCTGCAGCGTCATCTCCGACTCTGACACCTTCCGCCCGAACTTCCGGTTTAGCCGGAATCGGCCAACCTTGCCCAGACGGTAGCGAGTCGCGTCAAAGAACTTCTCGTGAAACAGTTCACGCGCCTTTTCGACCGAGGGTGGGTTGCCCGGACGCAAACGCCCGTAGATCTTGAGCAGAGCCTCTTCATGAGTGGACGTGGTGTCATCGCGCAGAGAGTTGAGAATCAGGAAATCCTCAGGGTCGCGCAGCACCGATACATCGCGCAGATCGCTCTCGGCAATCGCCCGAGCAGCTTCCTCGGTGATCTCCTCTCCACTCTTGACGAAAGCGTCCTTACTCTCGGTGTCGAGGATGTCGCCAACTGCATACGTTCCGGTCAAGGCCTTGACGAATTTGGCCTCCGGATCTGACTTCTTCCGCTTCAGCTTCTCGACATCGTAGAACAAGTCGATGATCTCGGCGTCCGTCGAGTATTTCTCATCGAGAGCGCGCAGGAGCGTTGCCGCTGAAAACTTGCCCGACTGATCGATCCTGACGGCGAGCAACTCCTTCTTGGTCACGTTCAGTTCGATCCAGCTACCACGGGCCGGAATGATCCAGCACGAGTGCAGCTTTTTCTCGCCGGTGTGAATTTCGACCGAAAAGTCGACGCCCGGCGAACGATGTAGCTGGCTGACGGTGACTCGCTCCGAACCGTTGATGATGAACTCGCCACCACCGATCATGATCGGGATCTCGCCAAGGTAGATCTCTTCCTCGACGGGTTCTGGCTTGACCAGGCGTACGCGAATCTTGAACGGATAGCCGTAAGTCATCCGCAACTTCCGACATTCTTCGGGTGTGTAGCGCGGACGACCGAGCTCGTAGCTCACATACTCAAGACAAAGGGTCTTGTCATAGGAGTAGATCGGAAAGATTTCCCGCAGGAGATCTTCAAGCCCTACGGACTTACGCTTGTTCGGAGCGATGTCCGGCTGCAAAAAGTCCCAATAAAAGCGGGTCTGAGTCTCGACGAGATTAGGTATCTCGACGGTGTTTTCCTTGTAGCTGCCGTATTTTACGGTCTCCATCCTCTGCTCCCTGCAGCACTTGAGAGGGGGTGCTGGACTATCCCAAGTTTCTCATGCAGGACGACTCGAAGTACGGGGGGGTGTCGCCATGCAAAAACCGAACCATCCACGCCAAATTTAGCCTACGGTCTCCGGCTACCTGCTTGCAACCGGGTTTTCGTAAAGTGTGGCCTTTCATCTCCGGAAAAGTCCTGGAACTGCTCGCACCGCCAGGCGCACGGCGATGCGAAGAGCTGAGCAGGACCTAGGCCGGAACGGCCAAGGGTCCGCTACTTCAACTCGACCTCGGCACCAGCCTCTTCGAGCTTCTTCTTGATCTCTTCGGCGTCATCCTTCGATGCGCCTTCCTTGACCGGCTTGGGCGCATCATCGACCACGGCCTTGGCCTCTTTGAGACCCAAACCAGTAATTTCGCGGACCACCTTGATGACCTGAATCTTCTGCGCGCCCACGGACTTGAGGACGACATCGAACTCGGTTTGCTCTTCAGCGGCTTCGGCCGGACCCGCCTGGGCCACGGCAACAGCTGCGGGAGCAGCTGCGGACACGCCCCATCGATCTTCCATCGCCTTGACGAGTTCCGCGGCCTTACCCAGCGAAAGCTCATCGAGCTGCTTGAAGATCTTTTCGAGCCCGGAATCGAGAGTGACAGTTGTTTCCTCAGACATGAGAGGCTTCTCCAGAGAACAGGGTTGAATCAGTAGTTACTTTGTTTGTTTCCATCGGGGCAAGCAGATCGCTCAGTCAGCGCTGCCTTCCTTATCTATACGAGCCTGCATGGCGCGAGCCAGGCCACCGCCACCAGCGCTCTGCAAGCATGTCGCCAAGCCTCTGGATACCGCCGCCAAGGCGCCTACCAGCTGCCCGCGGACCGTGTCCTTGTCCGGCATGTCGGCGATACCCGCCGCAGCAGGGCCAGTGATGGCCTCGCCTTCGATCACACCGCCAGTCACGATCGCCGGCTTGTTCTTGAGCTTGCGATGAGCTTCGCGAATGATACGGGCCGCCGTGAGCGCGCCTTCTTCGGGAGCCGTCACGATCCCGCACTTGCCAACAAAAGCCTCGGACATGTCAAGATCCATGGCTCCGAAGGCCTTGCGCGCAAGCCTGTTCTTGATGACGCGGTACTTGACCCCAACCTCGCGGAACTGATTTCGGAGGTCTTGCACTTGAGCGACCGTCAGCTTGTCGAAGGAAACAATGAGGCAAGACCCCATCTCGCGGACATCCCGCTCGATTTCCTCCATCAGCGCCTCATTGACGATGTTCGGCATGATGACTCCTATCCGGACAAATCCACAAAAACACCAGGGCCCATGGTGGTGGCGACGGACACCCTGCGGATGAAGGAACCCTTCGCCTGCGGAGGCTTGAGGGCGTTGATGTGGTCCACGAAAGCGGTCAAGTTGTCGACAAGGTCCTCGGCCGAGAAGGACTTCCGGCCGATCGACGCATGGACGTTGGCGCCCGCATCGGTGCGGAACTCGATCTTGCCCGCCTTGAACTCGCGCACGGCGCTGGCGACATCGGGGGTGACGGTGCCAGCTTTGGGAGAAGGCATCTTCCCGGCCGGTCCGAGGACGCGACCGAGCTTACCCACATACTTCATCATGTCGGGCGATGCGATCGTCATGTCGAAGTCGGTGAAGCCCTTCTCGATCTTGTCGGCCAGATCCTTGCTGCCAACAAAATCAGCGCCCGCCTCCTCCGCTTCCTTCGCCTTGTCGCCCTCGGCGAAGACCGCAATCTTGATTTCCTTGCCTATACCCTTGGGGAGGCTGACCGAACCGCGGATGAGCTGTTCGGTCTTTTTGGGGTCGATCCCGAGACGAACGGCGACGTCCACCGCCTCTTCAAACTTGGGGCCGGGCAGCGATTTCAAGAGGGCAATGCCCGCCTCAACATCGTAGACCTTCTTACGGTCAACCTGGGCTCGAGCTTGGTTGTAGCGTTTGCTGTGCTTCTTCCCCATCTCTACAACGCCCTCCTAAACGACCTCTATCCCGCAGGATCGCGCCGTGCCCTCGATGATTCGCATCGCAGCCTCCGTGCTCGCCGCATTGAGATCTGCCTTCTTCATCTCAGCGATTTCCCGAACCTGATCCTTGGTGACCGAACCAGCGGTCTCGCTACCAGGATTGTGGGCTGCGCTGGCAAGATCTGCCGCCTTCTTCAGCAAGACAGCCGCCGGCGGCGACTTCATGATGAAGCTGAATGTCCGGTCCTTGTAGACGCTGATCTCGACAGGAATGATCAGGCCATTCTTGTCACGGGTAGCATCGTTGAACTCCTTGACGAACTGCCCGATATTGAGGCCGTGCTGACCCAGAGCGGGGCCTACGGGAGGGGCCGGGGTGGCCAGACCACCCGGACACTGGAGTTTGATAACCGTGGTAACTTCTTTTGCCATACGTCGCTCCCGGTGGTGCTGACGGCGAAAACCGCGTTGGCGGCTCGCCTCCCACTGCGTTGAAGCCTGGGGTGGCTAGGATAAGAGGGCGGGGATTGAAGGGTTTAGGGCAGCGCAGGTCAAGGTCCGACCAAGGGATTTGTTCGCACCTGCAAGGAAAAGTCAGAGGAAGCCGCAGACGCACACCCGCAGATCAGACCTCTTCGACCTCCCAGCAACCGAGGCTGACAGGAGTCGCCCTGCCAAAGATCGTCACCGACACCTCGAGCGTGCCCTTTTCGGCATTCACGTCCTCGACCACGCCATCCACATTCTCGAACGGTCCCTGCTTGATCTTCACGCGGTCACCCTTGCTGAACTGAACCGCCATCTTCGGCTCGGCCTTGCTGGCATTCATGCGGCTCAGGACATTCTCGACCTCCTCCGCACTCATCGGAGTCGGTTGACTGCGCGAGCCAACGAAATCGCCAAAACCGGGCGTTTCCCGCAAGACGAACCAGATGTCGTCGGTCAGATCCATCTGGACCATCAAATAGCCCGGATAGAGTTTGCGCTTCTGGACCCGCTTCTTGCCGGCTCGATGGGTTGCCACTGTCTCGGTGGGAACAACGATCTGCGGCACCAGTTCCTCAAGACCGGATTGCTTGAGGCGGGTGACCATGCTCCGGCGGATCCGATCCTCGCGACCCACCTGAACGCGGAGAAAATACCACTCGGTAGCCATCAGCCACCTCCCATGACCTTGCTGAGCGCATAGGTCAAAACCACATCGGAGACGGCCAAGAAGGCCCCCATGAACACCACCGTGACCAGGACCGCGAGGGTCCCGTGCCAGGCATCCACAAAGGTCGGCCACGTGACCTTACGCATCTCGCTCTCGGTCTCGATGAGCATGTCCGCAGCTTTCTGCCGGTTCAAAAACCGGTGGATGAGCAGCCCGACAATCAGCAAGACTCCCAGCGCGATCGCCATCGTCAAGTCCAACTTGCCCAGGAGCGGAAAGGGTTTGACCCATGGATCACTCTCGCCGATCCAGTTGGTCAAACTGGGTTCGAGACCGGTGAGACAGCCATAGGCCACCAACAAGGTCAGCAACCAAAAAGCTGCCATCCGCGCATATCGCCCCTGGTCTCTCTTGTAAGCCACTTTACTGCTCGTCCTGTATTCGGTTCGCTAATCAGCCTTGAGGGAATCTGGCAGGGCAGGAAGGAATCGAACCCTCAACCTCTTGATTTGGAATCAAGTGCTCTGCCAGTTGAGCTACTGCCCTAACAAGAATCCCAACGAAAGGGTCCCGGCATGCCGGGACCCACACATCACTCGATGATCTCGGAAACGGCACCGGCACCAACGGTTCGGCCACCTTCCCGGATCGCAAAGCGCTGGTGCTCGTCCATCGCGATCGGGGTGCCCAATACTACCTCGACCTCGACATTGTCACCAGGCATACACATTTCGGCTCCAACCAGGTTGGCATCACCCGTCACATCCGTCGTCCGGAAGTAGAACTGTGGGCGATAGCCGCTGAAGAAAGGCGTGTGCCTGCCGCCCTCATCCTTGCTCAGGGCATAGATATTAGCCTTGAACTTCGTGTGAGGAGTGATGCTCTTGGGCGCGGCCAAAACCATCCCTCGGCTCAACTCCTCCTTCTTGACTCCACGGAGAAGAAGGCCGGCGTTATCACCCGCTTGCCCCTCTTGCAGGGTCTTGTTGAACATCTCGACACCTGTGCAGGTGGTCTTCTCGATCTCGTCCCTGAGTCCGACGATCTCGATCGCGTCACCGACCTTGATCTGACCACGCTCGATCCGACCCGTGCCGACCGTGCCCCGACCTTCGATCGAGAACACATCCTCGATCGGCATCAGGAACGGCTTGTCGACCTCGCGGGTGGGCTCGGGAATATGGCTGTCGATCGCTTCGAGAAGCTCATACACCGGCTTGCTAGCCTCATTCTCCCGCCCGGGAGACTCCGCATGGAGCGCCTGGAACGCTGACCCGCGAATAACCGGGATGTCATCGCCGGGGAACTCATACTTGCTGAGGAGTTCCCTGACCTCCAGTTCCACCAGATCCAGCAGTTCGGGGTCATCGACCTCGTCCACCTTGTTCAAGAACACCACGATCGCAGGCACGTTCACCTGACGAGCGAGCAGGATGTGCTCCTTCGTCTGGGGCATGGGACCATCGTCCGCAGCCACGACGAGGATCGCACCATCCATCTGCGCGGCTCCCGTGATCATGTTCTTGATGTAGTCCGCGTGTCCCGGGCAATCGACGTGCGCGTAGTGTCGGTTGTCGCTTTCGTATTCGACGTGCGCCGACGAGATCGTCACCACACGCGTGGGATCACGAACCGTCCCGCCTTTGGCTACATCAGCGTACTCCTTGAACGTCGCGAGGCCATCCGCCTCGAGAGTTCGCGTGATCGCCGATGTCAGCGTTGTTTTTCCGTGGGCCACGTGGCCGATGGTTCCCACGTTGACGTGGGGCTTAGTCCTGTCAAAATCTGCCTTGGCAGCCATATTATCTTCCGTGTCCGAGTAGTTCCGGTGCGTCGACGAATGTCGATACACCATAGGTATGTTGGAGCTGCTAATGGGACTTGAACCCATGACCTCCTCCTTACCAAGGAGGTGCTCTACCACTGAGCTATAGCAGCAGACTAGTATCTGTAGACTTGGAGCGGGTGATGGGAATCGAACCCACACCACCAGCTTGGAAGGCTGGGGCTCTACCGTTGAGCTACACCCG
>CAZIVO010000139.1:0-7713 GCA_964542765.1 uncultured candidatus Brocadiaceae bacterium
TGGCCGGCCGTCCAGAAAAATACATGTTACATTTCATTCTTGAAAATCCCGGGAATCCGCCGGCCGGGGGAATCTGCTTCTCTGGCTCACCCCCAGAGGGTTTGGCGGGGCTCCACCCCCCCCCTGAACATATTTGTATTTGTCGGAGGGTGAGCGATATGGCACACCCCCCCAGCACCCCCGCCAGGCAGACACGCCGGCACCGGTCATAAGCAATTCCGTTGGACAGCGCGATCAGGGAAGCCGCCGTCAAGGCCGTGAACAGAGGATCAATCTCCGCACTCGGAACCTGATGGAGAAGGACCGGCGAGAAGAGAATGCCGCAGACTCCCAGCCATGCTGCTGTCCGCCCGCGCGCGGCATCAATGATCCTGAAAACCAGCAACGCCAGTAGCCAAAAAGCGAGTACGGACGACATCCTGAGCAACGCCTTGGATTGGTTGATCGTCTCCAGGAGTGATTCGCTGCGAGGCCAGGTGGTCTGTATCAGGCATGCCAGCAACCAGTAGTGCAAGGGAGGCTTGGTGAGGGTCGCCTCGTAGCCGATCGTCGGCACCATCCAATCGCCACTCTCGACCATCTCCGTGGCGATCTGTACCCGGCGACCTTCCGTATGGCGCCACTCTTCACGATGCATCGACGGCCAAAACGCAAGCAATGCCAGCATCAAGATGGCGAAGGCCTGCCGCATCAGAACTCCTCCGCAACCTGGGGGCGGATCACTCTTCTGCGATACCAGCGCATCGCCGAACAATCTCGCAAACCTCGCAGAGCCCTGTTGCCTATACCGTACTTCGCCATGCCCGAATGGCGCTCACGATGATTGACGGGAACTTCGATGATCGTCGCGCCCGCATAGCGAGCCAGCGTCGCCATGAACCGGTGCATGCCATTGAAACGCGGTGCCGCCAGGAAGATATCGCGTCGGATCACCTTGATCCCGCAAGCGGCATCACGAACCTGATCTCCGGTGAGCAAATTGCGCACGGCATTACCGACTCGAGATGAGATCTTCCGCACCACAGTGTCCCGACGACTCACACGAACTCCGGTCACTCCATCGGCCTCGCCGGACTCGACCAGACTCAGCATGGAAACCAGATCACGAGGATCATTTTGCATGTCGCCATCGAGAGTCGCGATCACTGAACTCGCGGCGGCCTGGGCCCCGGCGAGAACCGCAGCGCTCTGACCGCTATTCTTCTCAAGCTTCATGATCCGCAACCAATCCGCAGAATTGTCTTCCTTCCATGACCGCATGAGTTCCAGACTGCTATCGGTGCTGGAATCATCCACGAACAGAACTTCGAACGGCTGAAGTGACGCCAGCACCTCGAAAATCTCATCGAGCATGGGGGCTATATTCCCCTGCTCGTTGTAGACGGGTACGACGAGGGAGAAGCGAGGGCGTTCCACTCCGAGCAATGTAGCGCAAGCATTTCTTTCGGCCATAGACATTTGCGCCAGCTTCATTGGGGACGGAGACACCCGGCACCGCTAGACTTCCGCCCTTGCCCGCAAAGAAACACAAGCAGCCTGCCCACCACAGATCGCCGAAGGGACGCCTCGGCATATGGGTCTTCGGTGCCCGTGGCGGACTGGCTACGACGGTGGTGGTGGGAGCGAGAGCCATCGCCCGTGATCTTGCCGGCACGCAGGGGCTCATCACCGAGACACCCCTCTTTGAAGGTATCGGGCTCGCGCCGATCGAGAACCTCGTCTTCGGAGGTCACGAAGTTCGCAACGGCAACCTCCATGAAGCCGCCACCGAGATCTACCACAAAACCGGCAGCCTCCCTTTTCCTACCCTTCAAAAGCTGAAACCCGATCTGGCACGGATCGACAAAAATATCCGCACCGGCTCCACCCTCAATGCCGGCAAGACAATTCAAACACTGGCTTCCCGGAAGCCCCGGCGAAACATCACACTCGCAGGGGAAATCCGGCGGCTTCGAAAAGACATCCGCGACTTCATGAGTCGCAACCGACTCTCACGCTGCATCTGTGTCAACCTGACATCGACGGAGCCGCGACTGCGCCTCTCCGGTACACACGAGAGTCTGGCGCGCTTCGAACAGGCCATTGAACGCAATCGACTTGGTGCAGTCCGCCCTTCAGCGCTCTATGCGTATGCCGCTGCCTCCTTGGGTCTGCCCTTCGTCCACTTCACACCATCGAACGCTACCCTCATCCCTGCAATCCAGGAGTTGTTCGAGTGCAATAGCACGCCCTACATGGGTTGCGATGGCAAAACAGGGGAGACCCTCGTCAAGTCGAGCATGGCACCCATGTTCAAATACCGCAATCTTCACGTCCTCGCCTGGCAGGGCTACAACATGCTCGGCGATCGCGACGGGGCAGTGCTCGCAAATGCTGAAAACAAGCAGTCGAAGGTCGAGACCAAGGATGCTTTGCTGAGTCAGATCCTGGGATATCCCCTGCACACGCATGTCGGCATCGACTACGTACCCTCCCTCAGCGATCTCAAAACGGCCTGGGATTTCATCCATTTCGAAGGTTTCCTCGGCCACAAGATGTCGATGCAATTCACCTGGCAAGGATGCGATGCGATCCTGGCAGCACCGCTGGTGCTGGACATGGCGAGGCTCGCGGATCTGGCCAAGCGCCGGGGCGAAAGCGGTCCGATGCGTCACCTCTCATGCTTCTTCAAGAAGCCGCTAGGGGTCGACGATCACGACCTTCACAAGCAGTGGCATATGCTGACCGATTACGTCCAGAACTGCCGGTAAACCCGCCCCCGAGCACACGAAGCCGGTATCAATTCTGCGACGATGGCGGGAAGGTCAAGCGGCTACCCCGGCATGCTCCGCCGAGAGCGAAAGCCTCGAACCCCTGTGACGGTAGAGATCGCAGTTCACGAGCAATGCCGCGGGCTTCCTCGTGCTGGCCCAGGTCGGCCAGGGCATCGAGCAGATTGAGGCCCGCATGCACATTCTCGGGGTCGAGGTCGAAGGCCTCAAGGAACTGATCACGCGCCTGGAGAATCTCCCCCTCCCGGTAGCGGAGGACTCCGATCAGGTTCCGGGCCACCGCAGAACCCGGTGTTGACTCCAAAACCCGCAACGCCAGATTCTCTGCCGCCTCTGGAAAGTCATTGTGCGCAAGGGTCTCGGCGAGGCAAAGCACCTGCTGAACCTCCTCCGAGGCCGGATCCAGTTCCGGTGAAGAATGGAGTACCGGGACTCGAAAGCTCGGTCTGAGGGTCAATCCCAGGTTCGTGCTCTCGGGAGTATGGGGTTGGGAGGTGATCGACATCGGATTGGGGATCTGCGCCACTCCCCCTATCGGCCAGAGCACCCCTTCGACTGGAGTGGAGAGGTCCCCCATCGACCGGAGTGGAGAAGTCCTCGGAATTCTGTTCTTCCCCACGGGCCATACTTTGCTTTATGGGAGAGTCGCCATGACCGACCTCCTCCGTCCACGCCAACTCCACGGCAAATACCGCATCGAGAAGCGCTTTGCCCAGGGAGCCTTCGCCGACATCTACCGTGCGACGGATACCATCGAGGGGATCACCGTCGCCCTGAAGATCCCCCACGGCAAACACATCAGCGAAGATCTGCTCAGCGACTTCCGCAAGGAGGCCCAGATCATGGCCAAGCTCGACCACCCGAATATCTTGCCGGTCAAAACCGCCGATTTCATCGAAGGCAAATTCACCATCGTCTACCCGATCGGAGAGCGGTCTCTGGCTGACCGGATTCGCAGCCGGATGTCACTCCGCACGGCGCTGCAGTTCACCGAACAGATCCTCGAGGCGATGGCTTACGCGCACAGCAAGCGCGTGATCCATTGCGATGTCAAACCCGAGAACATGATCCTGTTCCCGGGCAACAAACTCCGTCTCACCGATTTCGGGATCGCCCGAATCGCGCACCGCACACAAGCAGCATCGGGATCGGGCACTGTCGGATACATCGCTCCCGAACAAGCGATGGGCCAACCGTCCTTCCGCTCGGATGTTTTTTCTGGCGGTCTCGTGATCTACAGGATGCTGACCGGGCACCTCCCGGAATGGCCCTTCGACTGGCCGCCGCCAGGACATGACCGGCTCAAAGAAAAGGTGCATCCGGACATGATTGGCTTCTTGCGGCGTTCCCTTGAAGTCATCTCCAAGAAGCGCTTCCGAGACGGCACTCACATGCTGAGTTCCTTCCGCAAGCTCAAGGTTCGAACGTTACGCAGCTGGACACGCAGCGTCCGCAAACGCACCAGGACGGACACGATGTCAACCCGCGACTGGCGGCAAATCCGGATGCTTCAGTTCAAGCGGCAATACGGCAAGGAACTTGAGACCCACCATACCTGCAGAAGCTGCGAAGGCCCTGTCGCCGAAAGTATGCAAGCCTGTCCCTGGTGCTGCGCCGAAGATCCGGTGACGCGCGGTGAAACCCGACATCCCGAGTACTGTGCGCGATGTGGCCGTGGAATGAAGCTCGACTGGCGCTTCTGCCCCTGGTGCCATGGTCCAGGTTACGAGGTCTCGACAAAACGCCAGTACAGTGATGCTCGCTACACGGAGCGCTGCGGCAATGCCAAATGCAGCCGCGGCGACCTATTCCCATTCATGCGCTACTGCCCGTGGTGCCGTGCCAAGACCAAGCAACCGTGGAAGATTCCCGGGTCACGAAGTCGATGCAAACATTGCAGTTGGGGGGTGGCGAGCGAATACTGGGACCACTGTCCCTGGTGTAGTCGTACTCTGAACAGTCGATAGACCCACATGCAGCCAATCATCAGGCTGTTCGTCGAACAAGACATGACGGAAGGTGAAGCGTTCTCCTTCGCCGGCGGGAACGTTGTTGTCTATTCATCGCGCTGCCCGGGAAAGGGAACCGCCAACGAAGACGCTGCCATCCTCATTCAAACTGACGATGATCGCGGAGTACTGGCCGTGGCCGATGGCGCCGGCGGCCTACCAGGCGGAGAGCATGCCGCCCGTGTCGCACTCGATACCCTCGCCCACGCTGTGGGAGAAAAAAATGGCAGACCCGAATCCGGCCTGAGAACAATGATCCTCGACGGCTTTGAACGGGCAAACCAAGCTGTCCTCGAACTGGGCATCGGAGCCGCGACAACCCTGGCCGCAGTCGAAGTGGACGGGTCGAATGTGCGCTCCTATCACGTCGGTGACTCCGAAGCATTCGTGACCGGTCAACGCGGCAAGATCAAGCTCCGCACGATCCCTCACACACCCGTGGCCTACGCCACCGAGGCTGGTTTCCTCGATGAAGAAGAAGCCATGCGCCATGAAGACCGGCACCTCGTCTCCAACATGGTAGGGATGCCGGACATGAAGATCGAAATAGGCCCATCGATCACCCTCGGGACCAGGGACACCCTGCTCATCGCATCGGACGGAGTCTCGGACAATTTGACAACGGAAGAGATCATCAACCGAACGCGGGTCGGGCAAATGGAGAAGACCGCCCGACAGCTGATCGATGACTGCCTCACCAGAATGCTGGAGCCACAAGATGGCCTCCCCTGCAAACCAGACGATACGACATTCATCCTTTACCGAAGGAATTGAAGTTGCTGCAGGCTGACCCCCCGCCAGAAATCAGCCTTCGCACGATCTCCAACCACCGGCGGCCTCATAGCAGTCGGCGCAATTGGTCAACACGATCGGCCTGAGAACCTTCGGGAAACGGCAAGAAGGCAGGCTCTCGTTCCTTTGCCTCGGCCTCGATCTTCGCCAGGACCTGCTTGGCGCGTTTCTTCTTTCCCGTGTCCACGAGCAAGCTGAAGAGATCGACCAACAGTTCCAGCTTGTGCTCATCAGGCAGACGATCGATCTGATCTTCGTGGAAGACAATCGCCCCTTCGGATGACAGAAACGGCTGCGGAATCCTCGAGAGGTGCGGGTCTTCGCGTTCCCCGACCATCGCCGGCAGGCGGAACTGGTGTCCATCGGGAAGGAATGCGTTGACGATGTGAACAACGCGTGCGATCGAACTGTAAGCCTCCTTGTGCAGCCACACCGTCCGGTGCTCACCACGGCTACGACAACGAATCGACACCTGATCGCCAAGGCCTGTCTGCCCATCGGTCTTCACGGACGGAAGCGAAAAAAAATGTGCCCGGTCGATCAATCGGGAGAGTTGCCGGGTGGAGTCGTCATGCATCCGCCATGCAGCAGCACGGTCGAACACCGGGAACCATCTGGTGCTCACCGCCTTGCCTCCAATTCCACGGTCGGCCTCCCGCAGAGCACACAGCCCATCCTGCCACACCTCGAAACGGCGGGTCTCTCGCAACTCCCCATCGACGTGAGCGCGATAGCTCACCGCCAGATAAAAGTCCTTCGGCGGCCATTTCGTGGCCCATCCTCGCGGCTGACTCACACACGCTGTCAGGAGCGAAAGGCCGCAGACCACCAATCGAAGACAACCACGCTGCATGGCAGAGGAGTCTAGCCTGGATCTCTGCTCGATCCTCATGGAACGTCGGCGAACGGTTATTCGCCCATCCTGTCGGCTCGGGCTTGCGTCACCCGGCTTGCGCTGGTTGCATGCCCTGATGATCTCCCGCACCCTTCCTCTCTGGGTTCTGTCTCTCATCGTCGTGGCCTGTGGGGTTACCCAGCCAGAAAAGCAGGGCGATGGACCCGAAGCTCCGACCAAGGACTTCGTGATCCAGGCCGGCAAGGCGGTCGATCCGCTGCCTGGCGAAACCTGGTTCCGCAATATCCGCCAGCTGACGTTCGGCGGTGAGAACGCCGAGGCCTACTGGTCCAATGACGGCACTCGACTCATCCTGCAGAGCAAGCGCCCTCCCTTCCTGTGCGACCAGATCTTCACGATCGATCTGGCAAGTGGTGAAACCAAGCTGGTGAGCACCGGAAAGGGGCGCACCACCTGCAGCTACTACATGCAAGGTGACCGCAAGATCATCTACGCATCGACTCACCTCGCCGACGAAGACTGCCCGCCACCAGTCTTCCGGGTCAACGGACGCTACGTCTGGGCCATCTACGAAGGTTTCGACATCTTCGTCGCCAACCCCGACGGCAGTGACCTCACACGCCTGACCAGCGCCAAAGGCTATGACGCCGAGGCGACTGTCTGCCCGGTCACGGGAAGGGTCGTCTTCACCTCGGTACGCGACGGCGACCTGGAACTGTATTCGATGCAGCCCGATGGCAGCGACATCAAGCGCCTGACAAACCGCACAGGCTACGACGGCGGAGCCTTCTACTCGCCCGACGGCAGCAAGATCGTCCAGCGATCAGGATTCCCCAAGAACCCCGAAGAGGAGGAGGAGTATCTATCCTTCCTCAAAAAAGGACTGGTCGTGCCCAGCCACATGGAGATCACGGTCATCGATCGCGATGGCAGCAACTTCCGGCAGGTGACAAGCAATGGCAAGGCCAACTTCGGACCCTACTGGCACCCCGACAATCGACGGATCATCTTCGCTAGCAATCTCGGTGACCCCAAGGGGCGGGACTTCGAACTCTACCTGATCGATGAAGGCGGCCAGAATCTGGTGCAACTAACCCACAACCCCTCCTTCGACGGATTCCCCATGTTCTCCCCCGATGGCAAGCACCTCGTGTTCGCGAGCAATCGCTTCGGCAAGGAACGTGGCGAAACCAACGTATTCGTAGCGGAATGGGTAGAGGGCGGAGGTCAGTGATGGGAATCGCGCTCGCTCCTGTCAGGGGAGTTCGGCGTCGATGACACACGA
>CAZIVO010000140.1:0-7575 GCA_964542765.1 uncultured candidatus Brocadiaceae bacterium
AGAACCGCATCATCGAGCGGATGGCCACGAACATGGCCAGGCCGCGTATCCGTAAGGTTGCGAGCCCGGAGCGAATCCTGGCTGCCCGCGAAGTCCTCGACAAGGTCTATGTAGATGAGCTGGCACGCCGCTATATCGTCGATCTGGTGTTCGCTACCCGTCGACCACAAGAATGCGGCCTCGAAGAACTGAAGCCATTGATTCTCTACGGCGCTTCACCGCGAGGATCCATTGCATTCACGCAAGCTTCGCGCGCCAAGGCCCTTCTGGACGGCCGGGGCTATGTTACGCCGGGGGACATCAAATCCGTGGGAATGGATGTGTTGCGGCACCGCGTGATCACCACCTACGAGGCAGAGGCGGAGGCGGTCACCTCCGAAGATGTGATCCAGCGAGTATTCGACACGATCCCAGTCCCCTAGATGTGAGCGCCAGATGATCGACGATCATGAAGATCCCGAGCGGCGCGAAGAACTCTCCGAACTTCTGGAAGAAGTCCGGCGCATCGAAGCACAGAGCAAGCAACTGGTTTCGGGCGTGATGGCTGGCGGCTACAGCTCGGTATTCCGTGGTTCCGGGATCGAGTTCGACGAGATTCGCGAATATGTAGATGGCGATGACCCCCGTTCGGTGGACTGGAATGTGACTGCGCGCATGGGGCGGCCATATATCAAGGAATACATAGAAGAGCGTGAGCGGACGTTGCTTTTCTTGCTCGACACTTCTGCTTCGATGACCGGTGGTTTTGGCTTTTGGTCGGCACGGCAGATGGCAGCGCGGATCTGCGCATGTTTGGCGCTGTCAGCGACGAAGAACGATGACAAGGTCGGCCTGGTCGCGTTCAGCCAGAAGGTCGACAAGTTCGTGCCGCCCCGCAAGGGTGTGCGCCACGTGTTACGCATCGTGCGTGATTGCTTGGCCTTGCCCGGCAGCAGTGCACGGACACAGATGGATCCAGCGCTGGAGTTTGCATCACGGGTGGTGCGTAGGCGGGCGATCGTATTTCTGGTATCGGACTTTCTGAGCAGCGGTTGGCGGCAGTCATTGCGATTGTGCGCTCGCCGTCATGATGTTGTGGCAGTGCGGTTGTTGACCCCCGAGTTGGCGGCTCCCGATGCTGACCTTTTGCGCTTGCGTGATCCGGAAAGTGGCCGGCAAGCAACGGTCGATTGGGGTAGTCAGCATGTGCGCATGGCCTACGCCGAGCGTGTGGCATCATGGCGCGAACAGACGAACGAAGAGTTGCGCCGCGCCAGAGTCGACTTGATCGATGTCCCGGTTCCACGCGACCGAGATCGTGACGCAGTGGCGCGGCCGATCCTCAATTTTTTCCGCATGCGTGAGCAGCGTGGGGCGAAGCGATGAGCCTCTCTGCGGGTTGGATCGTGGCGGTTGCACTGGCGGTCAGTTGCGGGGGCGAGGCACTTTCCCAGCAAGAGGTCGCTCGAAGTGGCATCCACGAACAGGTTCCCGAAGAGAAGGTTCTTTTCCGTATCAAGATCGGAACGGCAGAGGTGGAATCTGGAAAAGGCTTCTCGCTCACGGTCTTGCGCGGATGGAGCAAGGGTCTGATCGCCGAGGAATGGAGCGATGAGATTCTGTCGCCGTTGAATCTTCACCTCATCGAGACGATCCGCCGCGAGCAGGAAGGTGGCTTCACCGAGGAACTACGACATTACCGGGCTCATGTGTTTGCACCGGGAGAATTCATCTTGCCGGCGCGCCCATTCAGGGCGCGCCCACGCGATGGTGGCGCCGAGCGCGTGACGTTCAGCGAAGAGTTGAAGCTCTCGGTTTCTTCGTCCTTGCTACCTGGAGATTCCGGGTCCGCAGAGATGCCGCGCCAGCCTTTCTCCTCGCCGATCCCGTGGTATCTCCGGTGGAGTATTGCCGTGGCGGGGTTGTTAGTGTTCGTGCTGCTGATCCGGTCGCCATCGAGGCGAGAGTCGGTGCTTTCTACGGAATCAGTCACCCCGGGTCAGCTTGCGCTCACGCGCTTGCAGCGTTTGCGAGAACGGCGGCCACAGGGGATAGGCGATGCTCGTGCTGATTACATCGAGTCTTCTTCGGTGCTGCGTAGCTATATCGAGGAAGAGTTCTCCTTGTGCATCCTGGAGGCAACCACGGAGGAGTTCCTTGCCGCAGAACAAACCAGGCGCGAACTCGGAGTGGCACAACGCGAGATGCTCGCGGACTTTCTCGGACACTGTGATCTCGTCAAGTTTGCACGCCACGAACCGCTTTTGAGCGAGCGTGAGAAAATGCTGGATGTGGCCGAGGCCTTCGTGCGCGGCGCGCCGTCAGGGGATCGGCCATCAAGGGGGGAGGAGCCGTGAATGGATTGATGGAGCCGTGGCTGGGCTTCACGCTGCTCGATCCATGGATGTTGCTGTGGTCGTTGCTCGTGCCGCTCGGTTTCTGGTTGCGGCATCGTCGTGGCATTCCGGCGATTGCGTTTGCTCCAGAACCCTTCATCGGCCGCGGCGATCTGCGGTCAGCTGCCCCTGTGCCGGGGCAGGAAACGGTGTCCACCCCGGCACTGCCTCGCTCGTGGCGAGTGTGGGTTTCTCCCTCGATGAGGCTGGCCCAGGCGGCGAGCCTTGTTCTGGTAGTGTTTGCGCTGGCGCGCCCAGCGCAGCGGGTAGCCTTGCCTCTCAAGAAAGAGGGGATCGACATCTTCTTGTGCATCGATGTTTCCTCATCGATGGCTGCCAAGGACATGGACCCGAAGCGATCACGGCTGGCCCTGGTCAAGGATGCTGCCGCGCGCTTTGTAGCCGGTCGTTCTGGTGATCGGATCGGCCTGGTTCGCTTTGCACGTTTCCCGGATCTCATCTGCCCGCTCACTCTGGACCATGTTGCGCTCGAGGGTTTCATCGATGGACTGACGATGGTCGAGCCGGATGGAGACGAAGATCTCACGGGTATAGGCACAGCAGTCGCTCGCTCGGCGCAAGTGTTGCGTGACAGCTTGGCGAAGTCCAAGGTAGTGATCCTCCTGACCGATGGTGAGGAAAACGTTGCGACCGATCAGACACCCGAGGAGATTGGGCCGGCGCGGGCAGCGCGCCTGTGCGAGGGTTTGGGCGTGCGCGTCTATACCATCGCCACCGGCATAGGCAAGCGTCGGTCGTCTGGTGAGTGGGTTGCGATCGATACGGATCAGGTGAGCAGTCTCGCGCAAACCACGGGAGGCTCTTTTTATGAAGCCCGCGATGCCGGAGCCATCGACAAGGTCTATGCCACGATCGATGAACTTGAGAAGGTCGAGTTCGAAGATCCCCGTTACGAGTTGCGCGACGGATTTCTCCCATTCTTGATCTTGGCTATCACCTTGTGGTGGGTGAGCCTCCTGTTGCGATCCGGCCGATTGTCGGTGCTGCCATGATCCTGGAAGATCTATTCCTGTGGCCGGCGGTCTTGCCCGTTCTCTTGCTGGTGCCGTTGACCTGGCTCTTGCTTCTTTGGTTCGGCCGATCTCGTGCCCGGCGTTTGCGCGAGATTCTTGGCGATCGGGCAGATGCGCTCGCTGTTGGGATTGGTTCACGCCGACGCTCGCAACGAAGGGCTGCCATCATCGGCTTGGCCTTGGCGTTGATCGCGGTGATGCAACCGGTCTGGGGAGAGGAGCGCCGTCAGGTGGAACAGCGCGGCATCGATCTCCTGGTTTGCCTCGATGTCTCTCGCTCGATGCTTGCCCGTGACATTTCACCGAGCCGGCTTCAGCGAGCTCAGCAGGAGATTCGTGCACTGGCAGAATCCGTGCACGGAGATCGAATGGGCCTGGTCGTTTTTGCTGGAGAGGCTCGCCTGGCCGTGCCTCTCACTCGAGATATGGCGACTTTCGCAGGATTGGTGGAGCTTGCGGACCCGCTCAGCATCGAGCGAGGAGGCACCGACCTGGGAGCTGCTCTCGAGCTTGCTACTGGGGCGCTTGCTCAAGCCGCGAGAGGTCATGCCGTGGTCTTGTTGATTACCGATGGCGAGGATCAAGAGCAGCGCGGCCTGAAAGCTGCGCAGATATGCAAGGAGAGCGGGATTGTTGTTCACTGCGTCGGGGTTGGCTCGGAAAGAGGCAGCAAGATCGCGATCGAAGAGGGAAAGGCCTTCCTTCGCGATCGCCAGGGTTTGGAGGTCGTATCGTCGATGGATGCATCGGGCCTGGGTGAGATCGCCATGGCCACGGGTGGCGAATTCGTGGATGTCAGCGTCCTGCCGAAACCCTTGCTCGGTCTCTACGGGGCGTCGATCTTGCCGAGAGCCGGCGAATCCTTTGATGGTGAGCACCGCCGTGAGCGCAAGAACCGCTTCCAGTGGCCCTTGCTGGCAGCCTTCTTGCTCTGGATATTGGAGCTTTGCTTGGCTGGTCGCAGGACGAGGGTATCCAGCAGATGATGAGAATGGTTTGGATCTTGATGCTGTTGCTCCCTCTCGGTTGCGGGGGGAGTGAGCGTGTTTCCGGTTTGCATGCCTATCAGCAAGGTCGTTTTTCCGAGTCTCTTGAGGCCTTTACCGCCGCCGAAAAAGCCAGTGGTCATGAGGCTCCAGCCGAGCTCCTCTACAACAGGGCGCTGGCGGCCCTGCGGGCGGGTCAGTTGCGGATAGCCGAGTTTTCGGCCGAGAAGGCGGCTGCCCGCGGAGGAATGGTATTTGTCGCCTTGCGCGATTTCCTCCTTGGCAGCACCGCCTTCGCGCGCTGCCTTCGAGCGGAGGCGGAGGGCAGTTTGATGGACGCCGACCCGACGGCCTTCGATCGGGCGATCGCACATGCCGAAGCCGCGGGTCGTTCATGGCGCACGGCGGCATCTGGCCGGGACGATTGGCCCGAGGCTCGCCGCAATGCCGAGCGCGCACTGCGCAAGCTGAAAGAACTGCGTATGAAGAGGGCGGCCGCCGAGAAGCGTCCAAAGAAAACCGCGGACCCGGATGCGCAGCCGCAACCGCGTCCCGTGGATCGCGACGCCCCGGATCTCGAGGAGTCTGCGCAGAGTCCGCAGAGAGAGTTGGGAAAACTTTCGCCCGAGCAGATGACTGCCTTGCTCGGAAAGCTTGCGGAGAAGGAGAGGGAGAAGCTATCCCTGCGCCGGGCCCGGCAGAAATTGCAAAGAGCCAAGGTGGAGAAAGATTGGTGAGGGTGGGTCCGGCACTTCTTTGCTTGATGGCGAGCGTTTCGGCTCAGCCGCCCGCGACCCTTGACGGTGACGCGCGGGCCTTCGTGGAAGTGGTGTCGCCTGCGAGCTCTTACTTCGTGCAGCAGAGGTTCCGGCTGAAGCTACGGTTTGGTTTCGAGCCCGGATTTTTGAAGTCGAACCTGCTGCAGTTGTTTCGCCGCCGTCTCGACGTTCCTGCTCAGGTGGACGCTTCCTGGGTCCTCAGTCTGCCGGGCGCTGATCCCTTCGAAGATCCTCGTCCAGACCTTTCCGGTTCTCGTGATCGCCGGAGCTTCGCGCTCAACGGAAAGATGGTCGATGCGCTTCAACTCGATGATGCAGTTCGAGCGGGTCGTCGCTTTGCGGTCTTCGAGATCGATACGACATGGCTGGCGCACCATGTCGGGGAGCTGGTGATCGAAGGGCCGCGGTTGCGCTTCGCCTTCGCCACGCGCTTCAAGGACGACTTCATCAATGGCCGGGTAGCAGAAGATCGCCGCGACGTATCGTTGCAGGGAAAGCCCCTCGCATTGGAGATTCTGCCCTTGCCCGGACGGGGGAAGCCGCCAGGGTTCATCGATGCAGTCGGCAGTTTTTCGGTGCGAGCCGAGGCCGTGCCTCGCGAAGTAGCCGTGGGCAAGAGCTTCAAGTTGAAGCTCCATATCCTGGGTCAGGGAAACCTGAGTGTCCTGACGCCACCACGTCTCGATACCTGGAAAGATTTCCATGTCTACGGAAAGGTCGAGGAGAAGAGCGCCGGGCAGCGAACCGTCACCTTCGATCTGGCGCCGCTCCACCAGAGGGTGAAGGAGGTGCCGACGATCTCGCTTGCCTTCTTCGATCCAGCGCCGCCAGCTGGTTATCACACCGTTCAAACCCGGCCGATCCCCTTGGTGGTGACACCGGTCCCGGGCGATTCCAGCTTGCCAGCAACTCCCGGCACGACCTTGCGCATGGCGTCGGGAACCGGAGATCTCTTTGACCTCAAGCCAGTGATGACGGGGCTTGATCGGGAGGACCCGCGCCCCTTATCAGCACCGATGGTACTGGCGACATTGCTTGCACCGTGGGTCTTGTTCGTGGGCATTCTCTCGTGGCGCCGGACCCGGCATCGCTCCTACCCTGATGTTTGGCGTGCTCGCCGTGCTGCTGCCGAGTTCCACTCCAGGCTTGGAGAGGTCGGCTCGGACCCGAGCCATGCTCTCGCGGAGTATCTGGCAGCCCGCTTGGCCTGCTCGGTTCCTGCCGTGATAGGCAAGGGCCTGGCCGACAAGCTGGTGGCTGCTGGTGTGCCGATTGATCTGGCAGGGCGAACCGAAGCACTGTTCGAAGATCTGGTCGCGGTTCGCTTCGGCGGCGATGCCCCTGATGGCGGTGCCGAGACGGCGGCGCAACTGGTGGTTGCGCTGGAGGTAGCCTTCGGACCGGTCGAGGATGGCTCATGATCAGCTGTATCCTTGGTCTGGCTTTCGTGGTGGGATCGTTTCATCCGGTGGAGCCGGTCGGGGATCCGCAGGAAGCGGTGCGCGCCTATCGCGCTGGGCGTTACCAGGAAGCCTTTTCGCTGTTCCGGGCGAGCCTTCCCGGTTCGCCACGGGGAGAATGGTTCTACAACCTTGGCAACTGCGCGTATCGACTGGGCCGCCATGCCGAGGCTGCGCTCTATTACCGGCGCGCCTTGCTGCGCTTGCCCGGTGATCGACAGGTAGCGTTCAATCTTAGTCTGGCGGAAAAGCAGCTGGGGATCCCGCCGAGCGACGGATCATTCGGCACCGCGGTCATCGATCGGATCGATTCCCTCACGACCAGGGAACTCTTGATGATCGTGGTGATTCTCGAGAGCCTCGGCCTTTTGGGTTTGTTGCTCGTACCCCGGCAGCGTGTCACAGGGCGACGGTGCATGATGGTGCTCGTGGCGATCGCTCTGCTGGGTTCGCTTCGGCTGGTGCAGGTCCAGTGGTTTCCGGGATCGCCCGAGGCGGTGGTGATGACCGACACCCTCGCTCTTCGTCGCCAACCTCATGACTCCACGGCAGTCATCCTCGAACTCAAGGCTGGTGAGCGGTTGTCTGTCGAGGAATGGTCCGAGCGCTGGGCTCGGGTCGAGCATGCTGGCGGCATCGGCTGGGTTCGCCGAGCGGATATCGGTCTGGTAGATTGATCGCGTCCGGGTGGAGGCCGAGGCCTTTGCCGGTTTTGAGCCCTGGGAGAACGGCAAGCGATGGGGGTCAGGTGCGGCTCGACCCATCCCTCGGGATTGTTGGTGGCGTGGGGGCTGAAGGGCCCGCCGACTTTCCCGGGCCGATTCTCGAAGCGGAAAACTGAGTCCGGCAGCCTGGATCAGAAGGTGATCCAGAACTGCAGCATGGCGCCGTAGGTGTCTCCCTCGCCGTAGACCGCTGCCAGATCGACGTGGAAGAGGTCG
>CAZIVO010000141.1:0-7508 GCA_964542765.1 uncultured candidatus Brocadiaceae bacterium
TCAGCTGTACGATCTCCGTGCCGGCGGTGCGGATGCTCCGGACGGGTTTGTGGCGAAGGTTCAGCCGGAGAGTCCAGGAAGGCTTTCCATGGACGCGATCCGAAGATCCATCGTGGATGTGAGAATGACCGAGGAGGAATACCGAGCCTTTGGCGAATCTTTTGCGGAAGTCGATCCTGCTCCCGGTTGATTTCCGGTGATCTTTCCGGGCTCGCCTTCCGAGGGTGATCTCGAAGGGTAGGAGTGGTGTGAGGAGGCGATCTCTGGGTAAGCGAGGGACTCAGCAGGAAGCCGGCGTTTTTCGTCGGCTGCTGGGGGGACCTCGCGAAGAGGAGCAGCGTCCCTTGCTGCGAGCACCCATTGTGGCTGTCGCCAGCGGCAAGGGTGGTACCGGCAAGTCCTTCTTCGCGACCAATCTGGCGGTGGCCATGTCGGATCTTCAGAAGCGGGCTCTGCTGGTGGACTGTGACTTCGGCCTCGGCAATGCGCATCTGCTCCTCGATGTGTATCCCCGCCAGACCTTGCAGCATGTTTTGGATGGCCACGCGACGATGCGGGAGGTTCTTGTTCGGACGCGCTTCGGGCCGAGTTTTATCCCTGGAGGATCGGGGATCAGCCGCATGGCTGACCTGAGCGGCGACCAGTTGATGTGCTTTGTGCGAGGTCTCGAAGCCGTGGCTGTCGATAGGGATGCGGTCTTGCTCGATACTGCTGCCGGGATTTCGCCACAGACGATTGCGATCTTGAGCGTTGTCGATCATGTCGTGATCGTGACGAATCCGGAGATTGCTGCGCTGACCGATGCCTATGGCCTCATCAAGTGTATTTCTCGCCAGACTCCCCATCCGCCGATCTCGGTCGTGCTCAACCGTGTTGCTGAGCCCGGGGCAGGGCTGGAACCGCAGCGGAAGCTTGCCGAAATCTCTCGTCGTTTTTCGGGGTGCGAAATCCATTTCCTGGGGGAGATTCCCGAGGAGGCAGTCGTCACCCAAAGACGACGGCATTCCCCTCTCGTGGTCAGCCACCCTGAATGTGAAGCCGCATGCGCGATCAAGAAGATCCTGGGGGAGTTGACCCGGAAGATGGAGGGGATGTGCCGACGAGCGGTGGACCCTGGGGATTCTCTGGGGATGAGGTTCCGTCAGCGGCTTCATCGAACCCCCTGAACCCGGCGTCACGCCGCAGGCTGGTCGTGTGGGTCATGGCCATGATCACCATGTTTGCCCTCTTGCGACTCACTGCTTCGGGGATGTCTTTGGCCGTGGCGGTTCCCTCGAAGTTCGCATGGTCGTATCGCGTCGATCTCAATACTGCGCCGATCCCCGAATTGATGACCCTTCCTGGCATAGGCCGGTCTCGGGCCTCGGCGATCATCTTGCATCGTGTTCGGCATGGGCGGTTTCGCGCGATCGAGGAGTTGCTCGAGATCGACGGTTTTGGCTCGAGTGCCTTGCAACTGATCGAGGGATTGGTCAGAGATCCCTGTTCCACGGAGTCGCCTGAGAACGTGGCTTCGGATAATGTCCCCTACATCGATGCAGCTCGACATGGTGGCCGTCAGGGAGTCGGTGAGACGCGCGCTCCGGGAGGATCTGGGAGACGCCGGGGATCTGACCACGGAAGTCAGCGGGGTAGGTGAGCAAAGGAAGCAGGCTCGCATCATCGCGCGTTCCGATGGTTTCCTTGCCGGTGTGGCGATTGCTGAGGAGTGTTTTCGGGCCTGCGATCCCGATGTGGAGGTCGCCGCCTTGCAAGATGATGGCGATCGGATCACGTCGGGCGTGGTGGTCATGATCGTGATAGGCAAGGCATCAGCCCTGCTGGCGGCCGAGAGGACGGCATTGAACTACATGCAGCGCCTGTCCGGGATTGCCACGCGAACGGGCGCTTTCGTTGCTGCTATTGCAGGGACGGGTGCGCGCATCTTTGACACGCGCAAGACCACTCCCGGGATGCGAGCCTTCGAGAAGTACGCGGTTGCCGTGGGAGGGGGGGCGAACCATCGATTTGGCCTGTTCGATCAGGTTCTTCTGAAGGAGAACCACTTTGCTCTCACGGACACGGTCTACGAAGAGGTTGTGCAGCGGGCTGTGGCACAGTCCCGGGGTGTTGTCATTGCAGAGGCTCGAAATGTGCTCGAGGCCTGTGCCGCTGTCTGCGGTGGTGCAGGAGTCGTGTTGCTCGATAATTTTTCACCAGGTCCGGAGTTGCGATCGGCAGTGAAGGCTTGCCGAGCGCAGGCGCGGGATTTGGGTCGCGAGGTGGAGATCGAGGCTTCTGGAGGGGTCTCGCTCAAGACGGTGCGGCGTTTTGCAGAATGTGGTGTGGATCGCATCTCCGTGGGTGCGCTGACACATTCTGTCGAGGCGCTGGATGTATCGATGTTGATGGGAGAGTAGAACCGAGGCTCGGTTCGAGAAGGAGTCCTTGTCCCGGAACCATCAGGATCTTCATTACGATTTGAGTGAGGCAGACCATTCTTGGCGATGGCTTTGGCTCGAGGGTGAATGGGCGTGATCGAACGGCTCAGGCGATGGATTCAGGTTTGGTCGGGGATGTCCTTGTGGGTGCGGACCTCGGTTGCCGCCGGCTGGGCCGGTTTCATATGGTGGAACTCGTCGGGGGTGCGCATCACGGACGGCCTGGTGAACGTCCCTTACCTGTGGAATCTTCTGCATGCACCGGTCTTCGGGGTGCTTGCCGGTCTGATCATGATGTGTTTGGCCGGATCGGCGTTTCGACGGGCTGGGCTTGCCGTGATCGGGGCCGTGATCTGGGGGGTGATCGACGAGGTCCATCAGGGTTACGTTCCCGGTCGGCATGCGGATCCATGGGATGCGCTGACGGATGCCTTCGGGGCAGGTTTGTTTGTCGGATTGCTTGCCTGGGTGCAGTCCGGAGATGCGCGAGGGTTGCGTGTGGCCTTGCTTTTTTTCCTTGGCGTTCTGATTTCGGCGGCGCTGGCGACCTGGTGCTGATGTCACCTCGAATGGTTGTGCGGCATCTGTGGGACTGAGACTGTCCTCGCAGATGGACATTCCGGCTGCTGCGGAGCGTGATATAGCCTGAATGGATCGAAATCGACGTGGCACGCGATTCGCTTTGGACAGGCTGTCATGTTGAAACCATTGATTGCCTTGGCGGCCCTGTGTGGGCTGAGTTTTTCTGCTGCTGCGCAATCGCGCGTGACCGCTCAACTGGGCGATCGCCTGCGGGTTGGCGTGACGGCGGAGCATCGCGGATTTTCGGGGCGGAGTTCCCGCGTCATTTTGCGATACCGGCCGCCCTCGGTGGGCGGATACTGGAAGTCGCTACAGGAGCGGATCTGGCAGCCCGGATACTGGCAGCGGCGGCATGTTCCGGCCCGGTGGGGGTGGAAGATCAATTCCCCGGGACGTCGCTTCTGGGGGCTGATTCGCAGCGAGCATTGGGAAAATCACTGGGTTGCGGGCCGGTGGATCACGCGGACTCGCCGTGTCTGGGTGAGCTACTGACTGGGAACGATCGCCCATGACCGTCACAATATGGTCATGGGTGATTCATCCCAAAGCCAGCGATTCAGCAGCCCGTTGATTGACCGGTACGCGGGTCAGAATATGACCCGGCTATTCTCGCCGATGGAGCGGACGCGAGCTTGGCGAGATATGTGGATCGCTCTGGCCCAAGCGCAGCACGAACTCGGGCTGCCCGTCACGGCTGAACAGATCGAGGATCTGCGAGAGCACCGAGAAGATATAGACCTCGATCGCGTTGCCGAACTGGAGAAGGATCTGCGTCACGATGTGATGGCTCACGTGCATCATTTTGGCGAGTGTGCTCCCAGTGCGAAGGGCATCATTCATCTGGGGGCGACCAGCGCGTTCGTGACCGATAACGCGGATCTCATCATCTACCGTAAGGCGCTCCAGGAAATTGAACGCAGGCTGTGTCGGGCGATCGCTGCGCTCGCAACGTTCGCGCGCGAGCATCGAGATCTGGCATGCCTGGGGTACACTCACTTTCAGGTGGCGCAGCCGGTCACCGTCGGTAAGCGAGCTTGCTTGTGGTTGCAAGACCTCCTGCTCGACCTCGATGAGGTACGGCGGATTGTGCAATGGCTGCCTTGCCGTGGGGTCAAGGGGACAACAGGAACCCAGGCATCGTTTCTTTCTCTCTTCGATGGCGATCACGACAAGGTTCGTGCGCTCGATGTGAAGGTTGCGGCCGCGATCGGCTTTGAGAGTGTGATTCCGGTCAGCGGGCAGACTTACACCCGCAAGCTCGACTGGACGATCCATCAGGCCCTGTCGGGTATCGCCCAGTCGACGGCCAAGTTTGCCAACGACCTGCGGCTCCTTTCCCACGAGGGCGAAGTCGAGGAGCCGAGCGAGGCATCTCAAGTGGGGTCATCTGCGATGCCGTACAAGAAGAATCCCATGCGTTGCGAGAGGATCAATTCGCTCGCACGCTATGCCATGGCCGCAGCGGATACTGCGGCGCAGACGGCGGCCGCGCAGTGGCTCGAGCGGACGCTGGATGATTCCGCTATCCGTCGGATTGCCTTGCCCGAGAGCATGCTGGCGATCGATGCCATCTTGATCCTCGTCGAGAATGTCTCTTCGGGGATGGTGGTGTTTCCGCGCGTCATCGAGAAGAAACTCGAAGAGAAGCTACCGTTCCTTGCCAGCGAGGAGATCTTGATGGCGGGGGTGCGTGCTGGTGGTGATCGGCAGGTTCTCCATGAGCGCTTGCGTGTGCATGCGTGGGAGGCTGCGCGAAGGGTCAAGGAGGAGGGGGTCAATCCGCTCCTGGACCTGATCGGTGCAGACCCGGCTTTTTCGGCGATTGCCGATGGGCTCGGGCAACTCCTCGATCCGGCACGTTTTGTCGGCAGGGCTCCCGCGCAGGTGAGTGAATTCTTGTCGAGCGAGGTGGAGCCCCGACTGGCGGGTTTTGCCGGCGATGAAGAGCCTGACGAATTGCGTGTCTGACTGCCAATCTGGCAGTTTCAGGCCGAGTTCCGTCGTCATGGATAGTGATGTAAACCATTTTGATAAATGGGATTACAGATCTTTTCCCGCCTAGAATTCCTGGCACACGGTATGCAATGTCAGGGGTGCGTTCAGGGCCTCGTGTTCTCGATGAAGCCCGGAGACATCGCATGCATCAGGAGGGAATCAGATGGATATGAACAAATTGACCCAGAAATCGCAGGAGGCCTTCGCCGCCGCTCAGAACAAGGCGGTGACCTTCGGGCACCAGGCCGTCGATCTCGGTCACTTGCTGGCAGCCCTGGTCGAGCAGCCCGACGGCCTGATCCCACGCTTGCTGGCAAAGATGGAAGTGAGTGCGAGTTCGTTGGCGGCGGCGATCGATGGTGAGTTGAGCAAGACGCCGCAGGTGTCGGGCCCGGGATACGAGGCGGGCAAGATCTATCTGAGTCAGGGGCTTTCGAAGGCGCTCGTCGCAGCCGAGGAGCATGCCGACTCGATGAAGGATGAATATGTATCCGTCGAGCATCTGATGCTGGCGGTGCTCGATGCCGGTGGGGGTACACCGCTGGGTGAGATCCTCACGCAATCTCAGCTGACACACGATCGGTTCCTGCACGCCCTCAAGGAGATTCGTGGCAATCAGCGTGTCCGGAGTTCCCATCCGGAAAACACCTACGAGGCCCTGTCGCGCTACGGGATTGATCTCGTCGATGCCGCACGTAAGAACAAGCTCGATCCGGTGATCGGCCGTGATGAGGAGATTCGGCGAGTCATCCGCATCCTCTCGCGCAAGACCAAGAACAATCCGGTACTCATCGGTGAGCCAGGAGTGGGCAAGACCGCGATTGCAGAGGGTCTCGCCCAGAGAATCTTGCGCGGGGATGTTCCCGAGGGTCTCAAGGATAGGACCGTGTTTGCCCTCGACCTCGGATCTCTGGTTGCGGGTGCTAAATTTCGAGGCGAGTTCGAAGAGCGGCTCAAGTCAGTTCTCACCGAAGTTACCAAGAGCGAGGGTCGGATCATTTTGTTCATCGACGAGATGCACAACATCGTCGGCGCTGGCAAGGCCGAAGGGTCGATGGATGCGGGCAACATGCTCAAGCCGATGCTGGCTCGCGGCGAATTGCACTGCATCGGCGCGACCACCCTGGACGAATACCGCAAGCATGTCGAGAAGGACGCCGCGCTCGAGCGGCGATTCCAGCCGATCCTTGTGGATCAGCCTTCGGTCGAAGATTCGATCTCGATCCTGCGTGGATTGCGGGAGAGATTCGAGGTGCACCACGGCGTGACCATTCAGGATAGTGCCTTGGTGGCAGCGGCGACCTTGTCGCAGCGATACATCGCCGACCGCTTCCTGCCGGACAAGGCGATCGATCTGGTCGATGAGGCCTGTGCGATGATCCGCACCGAGATCGATTCCATGCCCGCCGAACTGGATGCTGTCAAACGACGCGTCATGCAGCTCGAGATCGAGGCTCAAGCACTGGCGAAGGAGAAGGATGCTGCCAGCGAGCAGCGGTTGAGCGAGCTGCGCAAGGAACTGCAGGATCTCCAAGGTCAGGCCGATGCGATGCAGTCTCGTTACGACGCCGAGAAAGAATCTCTGCAGGGCGTTCGCGAATGGCGTGAGAAGATCGAGCAACTGCGCAATGAGCTCGAATCAGCCAAGCGGTTGCACGATTTGGCCAAGGCTTCCGAGATCGAGTACGGCCAGCTGCCGGAAGCGGAGAAGTTGCTGTCCTTCGAGGAGCAGAAACTGGCTGATGTCGAGGGAGGTGAGCGCCTGCTTCGCGAGGAGGTGAGCGAGGATGAGATCGCGCAGATCGTCAGCCGCTGGACTGGCGTTCCCGTGACCCGATTGGTCGAGGGTGAGCGTGAGAAACTCCTGAAGCTCGATGAGTTGTTGCACCGTCGCGTGATCGGCCAGGATGAGGCTGTTCAGCTGGTCGCGGATGCCGTCATCCGTGCCCGCTCAGGAATCAAGGACCCACGTCGGCCGATCGGTTCCTTTGTCTTCCTCGGACCGACGGGTGTAGGTAAGACCGAACTCGCCAGGGCTTTGGCCGAGTCGCTCTTCGATTGTGAGGAGAGCATGGTGCGCATCGATATGTCCGAGTACATGGAGAAGCATGCCGTATCCCGCCTGATTGGCGCTCCGCCTGGATATGTTGGATATGAAGAAGGCGGACAGCTCACCGAGGCTGTGCGCCGGAAACCCTACTCGGTGGTCCTCTTTGATGAGATCGAGAAGGCGCATCAGGATGTCTTCAACGTTCTCTTGCAAATCCTCGATGACGGTCGAGTCACCGATAGCCATGGCCGTACCGTGGATTTCAAGAACACGGTCATCATCATGACGAGCAACATCGGTGCTCACCGCTTGCTCGAAGGCATCGAGAATGGAGAGATTGATGAAGCCGTCAGTGATCGAGTGATGGAGGAGATGCGTCGTCACTTCCGGCCGGAGTTTCTCAACCGCATTGATGACATCGTTCTGTTCAAACCGCTGTCACCCAGTGAGATTGAAGAGAT
>CAZIVO010000142.1:0-7436 GCA_964542765.1 uncultured candidatus Brocadiaceae bacterium
AACTCACGGTGATCAACCTCTTTCGGACTCCCGACCTCGACGTTGAACCGCGCCAGACGCATCGCCGCACAGATCACGTAAATCGCAGCAGCAGCGTAGTACAGCTTGGGATGCGCAGGCATCAGGGAATCGGCCCCTTGAGCATGGAAATCGACCAGCACCTTGGTCACGAAGGCGGGAGCCACGCCAAAAGTTACCGCATCGGCCAGGCTGTCGAGTTGGGCCCCGAACGACGTCACCTGATTGGTGAGACGAGCGACCGCTCCATCAATGCCATCGAACACCATCGCAACAAAGATCAACACGGCCGCTCGCTCGAACAGAGGGATCACGGCGGGGTGATCGATCCCCTGCCCGACAGCGATCATGGCCGCATCCGCGACGTAGGCCATCGCCAGAAAACCAAAGAACAGATTTCCCAGCGTCACCATCGACGGCAAGACGGGAACGCTCTTCAGATCGCGAAACCGGCGGCGGCGGCGATCGATCACGGGTTCGATCCGGGTCATACGCTCACCATAGCCATCAGCCCATGCCTGCGCTCGCGCGAGCCCACGAATCCGTCCCGCCCCTCCTCCGAGCCTGTTCCATGGCCACCCCGGACCACGCTATGCTCACCCCATGCTCCATCACAGCGCCGTAGGGGTCACCCTTCTCGCCATCATCCACCTTGCTGCCCCGGCCTCCGGGCAATCGACAGACACACCACCCCCGCCGCCGAACTTCGTGTTCTTCCTGGTCGATGATCTCGGCTGGCGCGACCTGGGCTGTTACGGCAGCAGCTTCTACGAAACGGTGAATATCGATGGTCTGGCGGGCAGCGGAGCTCGTTTCACCAATGCCTACGCCGCCTGCCCTGTCTGCTCGCCAACACGTGCGAGCATCATGGCCGGCAAGTACCCCGCGCGCATGGACACCACCGACTATTTCGGTGGACGCCGCAAGGGCAAGCTCTTGCCTGCCAAGTACAACGACCGGCTCGCACACGAGGAGATCACCATCGCCGAGGCTCTCAAGAAGGCGGAGTATGCGACCTTCTTCGCCGGCAAATGGCACCTCGGACCGGAGGGCTTCTGGCCCGAAGACCAAGGCTTCGACGTCAACCACGGGGGCATCAGCCGCGGCGGACCTTATGGCGGCAAACGCTACTTCTCACCCTACGGCAATCCGCGCCTGACGGACGGCCCCGATGGCGAGCACCTTCCCGACCGTCTGGCAACCGAGGCAGTCAAGTTCATCGAAACGAACAAGGACCAGCCGTTCTTCGCATATGTCTCCTTCTATTCGGTTCACACACCCTTGATCGCCCGAGCCGATCTGCGCAAGAAGTATCAGGAGAAGAAGCAGCGGTTCGAACTGCAGCCGGAGTGGGGTCAAGAAGGCGCGCGCAAAGTCCGCCTCGTGCAGGAACACGCCGTCTACGCGGGCATGGTGGAAGCCATGGATCTGGCCGTCGGCAAGGTCCTCGACGCTCTCGGCCAGCTCGATTTGAACGACCGCACCGTCATCTTTCTCATGTCCGACAATGGCGGGCTGTCCACTTCCGAGGGCCATCCCACCAGCAACCTGCCGCTGCGCGCCGGCAAGGGATGGCTCTACGAGGGAGGGATCCGCGAGCCCATGATCGTCCGCTGGCCAGGAGTGACCAAGCCCGCCAGCATCATCGACACACCCGTCATCAGCACCGACTTCTACCCCACCATCCTGGCAATGGCCGGATTGCCGCCAGCACCCGAACAGCACATGGATGGTATCGATCTGACTCCTCTGCTGCTCGGGGTTCGCCACTCCGACCCCCGCCCTTTGTTCTGGCACTACCCTCATTACGGCAATCAAGGAGCCTCGCCCGGCGGCGCGGTGCGACTCGATTCTTACAAATTGATCGAGTGGTTCGAGGACGATCGGATCGAGCTCTACGACCTGAGCACCGACATCGGCGAGACACGCGATCTGGCTGCAACCCTGCCGGACAAGGCTGAGGAACTCCGCAAACGCCTGCACGCGTGGCGCAAGAGTGTCGAAGCCAAGATGCCGCGGCCCAACCCCGATCACGGCAAAAAGAAACGGTGACCACGAAAGATCGCATCGGAGCAATCGCCTCGCAACGTGCAAACTCCCCCCTCGGAGCCCTCGCCTGCCGCTCCCTCGCAACCAAATTTGATAGGATATCACCCATGCGCAGCCTCCTCGCCACCACCCTGCTCGCCGTCATCTCCTCTCCCTGCCTCGCCCAGAATCAGGGACTCAAGCTCATCAACGGCGTCGACACTCATATCGACGTCAAGTACGACAAGAGCCTGGTACCGCAGAGTGGCATCACCCTGGAAGCATGGGTCACCTACGATGGATCGACCCTGCAGAGTGGCTGGCGCTGGCCCACCATCGCTCGCCAAAACCCGGTCCCTCAGCAAGAATCCTTCCTGCTGCGCGTCGATGCGGGCACCGCTAGCAATACCGCGATCAAGTGGTTCGTGAGAACCAGCGGTAACCACGCACACGCGACCTGGAACTTCACTGCCGGCCAGCTCAAGGCCTGGACCCATATCGCCGGAACCTATGACGGTGCCTTCGCTCGCATCTTCGTCAACGGTCTGGAAGTCGCCAAGGCTGCCGGCTCCGGAACCATCCTCGATGCCGGCAATGTCCTGCGCATCGGCAATGGCGATCTCTCCTCGCAGGGCGCCGAGACCTGGAATGGCGAAATCGACGAGGTCCGGCTCTGGCCGGTCGCCCGCGACGGTGCCGAGATCCAGTCGATGATGAAACTCGATCTGCAGCGCTGCCCCGGCGAGGTCAGCACCTGGAATCTCAACGGCGATGCAAAAGACTCCTCGGCAACCAATCACGGTAGCCGCCAGGGTCAGGTGACCTTCGCCAACAACACGCTGCTGCTGCAAAAAACACCCTTCGCCGGAGCCCTCGGTTTCGGTGGCAGCACCGTCGGCTGCAACGGCGCTCCCCTGGCAGGCATCTCGGCCCTGCCGAAGGTCGGCAACACCAACTTCGCCGTCACCTGCATCCGTGCTACACGCACCGGCACCGGTGCCCTGATGCTCTCGGCGGCGGGTCGCACATCACCACTCCCCCTGCTCGGAGCCAAGGTCTGGATCGATCCGATCACCGCGCTAGCAATCCCCGCGCAAGGAGACCCGCTGGCGGCGAGTAAAACCGCTGTGCCCATCCCGAACAGTCCCTGGCTCGGCAGTCAGGCCTTCTACTGCCAGTATTTCTGGATCGAATCCGGCTGCAAGGTACCCCTGTTCGCCTCGGACGGGCTGACCATCAGCATCTATCCCTGATCTGCGCGGTATACGCTCACCCGGCCAGAGCAGCAGCGACTCGCTCGATCGTCGCCCAGGGCAACAGGCCCAGCTCGTAGATCCGCAGGCCCTGGCCGCCCGCTGACTGTACGGTTTCGCGCACGGCCCGCAGTTCCGTATCGGAGGTCAGGGCCGGTGCCTTCGGCCAGATCGCCGCACGCGCGGGGCCGACACAAGAGAGCTGGCCCCAGATCTCAGCGATCCGGTCGACGGCCTCGCCATAGTGCGTCAGGACGAGTTCGTCGACCATCGGTCCGATGACTCTTTCATCCTGACCCAGCTGGCTGCCGGTGAAAAGAGGGTCGGGCTGGATCTGCACCGCCAAGGCCACCCGATCGCCGACGGCTTCCCGGAAGTCCTTCAGGGTCGCAACATGCACGCTGCGACGATGCGCCAGCAAGGCCGCGAAGGCATCCTCACCGAGAGCCTCGGCGAGCGCGCGGTCGGGTTCGTCGACTTGCCCGGGTGTCATCGCATCGGCATCGCCAATGCGATGGCGAACCTCTTCGCGGACACGATCCTGCAAGGCGGCGGGCTCCACCCCTTGAGCCACGAGGCCCTCGCAGCAAGCATCGCAAAAACAATAGGACAGCAAGAAGTCAGCTGCGGCATCGAGTTCGAGAGAAGCCTTGCCGTGATGACTGCCATGCCGGTACCCCATGAATCCTGCAGCCTCGAGTTCGATCGCATCGAGCGATTCGTGCGCGGCCAGATCGCAAAGAAGTCCGATCCCATACTCGCGGACTTCGGGACGAGCCGGGCAAAGCGCGTAGGTGTAGATATCACCAAAAGCATTGTGGACGCATGACCGAGGGTGCTCGCGGCCCAGTCGGCTGTTGTGGAAGAGAACCGTCCAGGCGGAGGTGTGAAGCCCCAGTTCACGCGCTTCCTCGATGATGGACGGCAAGGTCACCCTCCCCTCCATGGGTCGCAGGTCACCATAGGTATCGCCGGGATGAAAATGCACGACACCGTCATCGAGCGAGCGCACCAGGCCACCGGGGCTCCACGGGGTCAGCCAGCGGCCGGCGTGATAGGAACTCGCCACCGCGATCTCCCCGAAGCCGAGATCGACAAGGCGCGAGAGTCCTCCCGATCCTTTCAGATCCTCCAGATCATCTGGATGAGTATAGATCCCGAGTTGCATATCGATGCTGATCGCCATCTGCCCGGCCAGTCCGCGAAGAGATCTCTAGCTTACCGCCGAGTCGTCCGCTTTCACCGCGGGTGATCGCCTAAACCACATCTCCCAGATGGGCACCAGGGTGAAGGCGAGAAAGCCCACCCCCATCAAGACCCGGCCGATGTTCTTCAACTGGGCGAAATCAGACGAAACGTAGTGAATCAGCCAGGGGGCGGACAAATCACAGACCATGCCCACAGCACAGGCAATCACCAGGGAGACCTTCACCCGCAAGGGCCAGAAGCTCAGCAGGAAGAGGTGGCCCATGACGAACAAGAGCAAGGGCATGCTGAAGAGGTGGAAATGCGTGACCTCCAGCATTTCACCATAAGACATCCCGAAGCTCGTCTGGTCATCGCCGACATACCGCCCGACGATCTGCTCGCTCGAGAAACCCGAGCGCTCGGCCGCCAGCAAAGCCATCACCAGATAGCCGACGAAGATGAACGCCAGGAAAAGGGTGTAGGCAAAGCGAGTGCCCCACTTCAGTGCCCGCAAGCTGCCGAGAGTCCCAGCTAATTGCTTCATGCTCGTCCCCAGGCCTATCGACCGGAAACTTGTCGCTCAAAAATGTGATTCGCCAAGGGGCCCGAGGCGGTGGTGCCGTGAGTGGACTCACGATCGAGTACGGGAAAGGAGTTTGTCCTCACTACACGGCCATCTACAGCATGCAAGAGCATCGAAACTCCATGATCGTGCGCATACTGCACCGCCGCCTCGGGCCCCATGACGAACAAAGCCGTCGACAAGGCATCGGCCTCGGTCGCGCTGGTGGCATACACACTCACCGCCAGCACACCCTTTGCAGGACGCCCACATCGTGGATCGATCACATGCGAATACCGATTCCCCGCGATCACCAGCCCCCGCTCGTAATCTGCGGTGGTGGCAATCGAACCGCTGCGCAGGGCGAACGATCCGGTCAGGCCTTTGCCGTCAGCCGCAGCGCGCAAACTTACCTTCCACGGCGACTGGTCCGCCCGAGAGCCGAGAGCGAACAACTGACCTCCAAAATTGAACAGCGCGTGCTGGATGCCCCGCGCACGCAGAACCTGGGCGGCCCGATCGAGGGCAAAACCCTTGCCGATGGCCCCTGGATCGAGCCTGATGCCGCTCCGAAGCAAGCGGACCGAGCCATCGGCAGCATCGAGTTCCAGGAGATCGGAACCGCTGACCTGCCGGGCTTGTGCAAGTTGATCGACACTCGGTAAGCGACCGCTCTTCGCAGCGTCGCACCACAGAGAAAGCTGCGCACCACAACTCACATCGACCGCGCCGCTGGTGGCATGCGACCAGCGCAGGCATGCGGCGAGGAAACTTATCATCTCGGCGCTGCATCGGCGTGCGCCCTGACCCGCAGTTCGGTTCAACGCCGACAGTTCACTGTCCTCGCTCCAGTTGCTGAGGACTCTATCGAGTTTCTCGACTTCCTTGAACGCGGCCTCGCAAGCTGCGTGCGCGAGGGCCCGCTCGGCGGCGAAGACCTTGATCTCGAGCGGCGTCCCCATCAGCAAGCGACTGCGCGAGAAGGGCTCGGCGGCAGTGGCCGGTGTGAGCGGCAATCGCTGCACAGCAACCTTCCCAGAACCTCGCTCACCAGTATCACCGGCAGGCCGCAACACAGACAGGTAAGCGAGTGCTCTGCGAACTCCCGCCGTCACCGCTCGGCACGAGATCGTGGCGCCAGCGATGTTCCTGATATCGCGCCCGACGCGCAGGGGGCTCGAGAGATCCTTGCCGACGAACTGCCGCCGCCAGGATGACCTTCGGACCTCGCCGCCGTGAGACTCCCGGTAGACCAGCAGCTCGACCCTCATCAGCTTGAGGTCGGGACCGACTGCTGCCATGTAGGTGATCGGCCGACTCTTGCCACGGACATTGTGGATGACCGCATGGCCCAAGACCTTGGCGCCGGGGGCCGCACCACGACGTATCGCCGTCCAGAAGGAGAACAAGGGGGGTGCGGAGGACCACCCCATCGATTCTCTCACCTTTTTGCGCTGCTCATCGGTCAGGACCTCGACCGACTTCTCGATCGAGTCAGCCCCGGGAAAGGCCAGGGCCAAGGCTTCTTCGGCGCTCAGAAAAGTCTGACCGTAGGCCGGACAGAGCAGCAGCAACCCGGTGATGAGCAAGGGAAGGCGCATGATCAGAAGGTGAAACCCACGCCTACATTCATCAGGTCATCGACGCCATCACGGACCTGGTAATCAGCCTTGATGACGAAGTTCGCGGCGGGAAAGAAGGAAAAGCCAAAGGTGAGTTCCTGGCGATCACCTGCCGGGTTTGCCGTCGCGCCAACCGGCATCTTGTCCTGCGTGTCATAGTCCTCGTAACGCACGAAGGCGACGAGATCGGCATCGGCGAGACGCTCGGTCTTCCATCCATCGGGCATGATGTGAGCCGCCGCTTCGAGGTAGTAACCCTGCATACCCTCGGCAACGCTGGCGGTGGGCGCGTTCGTCAACGCTGCATTCAGCTTGTCCGCATCATCGATGGAAACCGTGGCATAGACCCCGCGGAAATCAAAACGCGACCAGCTGTACTCGAAATCGGCCGCCACCAGGAGAACATCCCCAGGCGTATCATTCACCACACCCTTGTTGCTATTGTCGAGACCGCCAGCGAAGAAGGACAACCCCACCCTAAGATCCTCATCACTCAGTGGGTTCATGTCGATACGTCCGGTCACCCCGGGGTCGTTGATGCCCGGGCGTTCCTTCATGCGACCCTTGCGAATACCATTGGTCGCATCGAAACCCGATCCATCGAGACCGGAACCGACATAAAATTGGTAGCTCATCGACTCACCCCAGTTCCCCCAGACACCAATACCGTCGGCGGACCAGGTGGAGGGAATGATGTATTTCGCCATCGACGGACGCTCGACACCATTGAAGGTCGTCGGTTCGTGAGTTGCATTGATGATCCCG
>CAZIVO010000143.1:0-7250 GCA_964542765.1 uncultured candidatus Brocadiaceae bacterium
GCAAGGCTCTTTACGCGATCAAAGATGGTGCCATCCTGGGCACGGCAGTGCCCGGCACGCCCAACAGTTTCTTGTGCACCGACCGCGACTACGGCGACTTCGTCCTGGAATACGAGTTTCTTGTTCATCCAAAGTTGAACTCGGGAGTGCAGGTTCGCAGCCGCAGCCTGCAGGCATACAGGGATGGCCGCGTCCACGGTTATCAGGTGGAGATCGATCCCGATGTCGATCGCAACCGCATGTGGACGGCTGGGATCTACGAGGAGGCCCGTCGTGGCTGGCTCAATGACCTTGCCGCCAATGAACCGGCCCGCAAGGCCTTCAAGCCAGAGCAATGGAATGCCGTGCGCGTGCGAGCAGTCGGTGACTCGATCAAGACCTGGTTGAACGGTGTGCCGGCAGCCGACCTGGTGGACTCCATGACCCTCAGCGGTTTCATCGGTCTGCAAGTTCACAGCATCGGCAAGAAGACCGGCGGACCCTTCACGGTCAGCTGGCGCAACCTGCGCATCAAGGACCTCGGCAAGCACGAGTGGAAACCGATCTTCAACGGCAAGGACCTCAGCGGCTGGGACGCCCTGCCCGGCGGCCAGTGGAGCGTAAAGGAGGGTGCCATCGTCGGTGTCAGCCAGCGCGCGGAGCGTCGCCACGGCATCCTGCTGTCGAAGGAGAGCTACAAGGATTTCACGGTGCGCTGCAAGCTACGGGTCCATTCGGGAGACAGTGGCTTCTATTTCCGCGCCAAGCGCGTGCGGGGTGGAGTTGCTGTTCATGGATTCCAGGCCGAGGTCGACGAAACCGGTGAGACCGGCGGCCTCTACGAGACGGGTGGGCGGGCCTGGGTCGTCAAGCCCGATACCAAGGTTGCCAAGAGTGCCAAGCACAAGAAGGGGGAGTGGTCGGAACTCACCGTCAGCGCGCATGGAAGGCGTATCGTCGTCCACCTCAATGGCGTCAAGACGGCTGAGCTGATCAAGGACAAGGGTCGCCTCGAGGGTCACTTTGGCCTGCAACTTCACGGTGGCCAGGACATGCACGTCGAGTACAAGGACATTGAAATGCTGTTGCCGGCGAAGGCGGTGCTCTACCCCGAGTTCCCCGACTACAAGCCCAAGACGGGTCCGGATACCTTGTTCGAATACAGACCTCGCCTTGGCTTCAACCTCCCCGATCTTCCCAAGGCAAACTTGAAAGAACTCGGAGCCCTCCTGAAGAGCCTGTCCGGATACCAGAAGAAGGCTGCTGCCACGCCAGGCAAATGGGTTCGTGGCAATATCCCTCTCGGCGCTGACGAGCGGGAGTACGAGCCTTCGGACAGTGAGTTGCTGGTCTCCGAAATCGGTTCGCGGATCCAGAAGGTTCTCGATGGGTCATCACCGGACGAGGTGGCGAAAGCCCTCGCTTCTGGCAACTGGAAGAAGAAGGTCGTGGAGTTCAATGTGATCGGGTTCCGACACGTGGACGTCCTCGGATCAGGACGTTTCTTCTACGCGAGCGAGCCCAGGTCCGTGCGCCTGCGCCTGCGCTGATCAGCGGCCGTTATCGATAACAGGGCCTTTCCGATCGGTATGGCTCTGCATCTTCTCGCTCGCTGATGGGGATTTACCTGAAGAACTTCGCGGCCTTGAAGTCGTAGTAGATCTTCACGAAGTCCCGCATTTCCTGCTCGAATTGCTGGCCGAACGACAGTGCCAGGATGTGTTGCACCATCTGTCGCGCCGCGCCGCCGGCCTTGCCAGAGTTCTTCGGGGCGAGCTGGCCCTTCTTGTTGACCTCCATGTCGAAAACGATTTCAGCGAAGACACCGCCACCGGCTTCGGCGATCTTCTGAAAGGTCTCTCTCATCTCTCGCTGGGCATTCATGAAGGCGATCGGGACCCGTGCTTGGGGTGGGAAGTTGAGCCGGACTCCGATCGTCGATGTCATGAATGGCTTGACCCGACTGCGCGGCCCGGTGGTCGGCGCCTTGGTCAAGCTTCCGGGATCGTTGCGAGCGATCTTCGCATTCTCGATGGCCTTGGCAGAATCTTGAGGTGGCGCGTCGCCGATCACGATGACGACCTTGTTAGCATCATGTTGCCACTTCAGCCTGCGGCCAGTAGCGATCTCGATGCCATTGGCAACTTGTTCCGGGAGATCCCCGCCGCCGCCAGCCTTCAGCTTGAGCAGCTTCTGGCGCGCTGCCGTGATATTTTTTGTGAGTGGCAAGATGGCCTGCGCACCCTTCCTGTCACTGTCTCCGAAGTCGCCGATTTCCTTGTAGTGGACGATCCCGAGGCGAAGTTTTGGGGAGATTCCATCGAGGATTTCGATCATCTCGCCCAGGGCAGCACTCACCGCATCGATGGATGGTTGCATGCTACCCGTGGAGTCGATGCAGATGCCGAGATCGAGACCCGAACTGTAGAGATCGAAAGCCCTCTCGGCGAAGGCGACGGTGTTGTCTCCGTCCTTGGCGATGACCTTGGCTGCCCAGGGCTCGGGCTCGTAGCCCTTCTTTCTGGCACGCCACCAGCTGGCCCACTGAGACTTCGTCTGGCTCTCCGTATCAGGGGCAATGCGAGCGAGGGCTTCCGAGATGCGGCTCTTGTAGTGTTTGTTGGATTGCGATAGCTGCTTGATCAATTCCTCGATCAGTTCAGCAGATGCGATGCTCGGCAGGAGTCCCTTCTCGGCACGCAAGAGGGCTTCTGCCGCATAGGCACGCAGGCGTTTGTCCCTGTCGCGCAAGGCCTGCACGATCATCGTGCTCCCGGCCGGGTGCCAGTGCTGATTCAAGGAAAGGAGAATCACCACCTTCTGCACCCAGTGTTCCGAGGCAGTAAAGCGCGCGGCCAGTGCCTTGGTCGCGGCTTCCCCGAGCGGCGGGGGAGCAGCCTGATTCTGGGCGCCGAGCACAGAAGTGGTAGCCAGCAGCAGCGCCAAAACCGCGTTCGACCACGAAGGTCCGGGTAGGTTCGTTGGATGTGTCATTCGGTTGATTCAGCAGTTGCTTTCCGGCTCTTGGCAATCTGACAGGGTTTTATCGCGAAACTCATCCACGAGGCGCGCTGTCTCACACAACGCCTTGAACCCTGCAAGCGAGCCACTTCCACACCATAAGAGCTGTTACTCATGCCTGTCGGAAAAGTTGCGAGAGAAATCGCGACTATCTCGGATGCGAGGAGAGGTCTCAGGCACGATTCGTGGCATCGCATAACTCGCCGAAGCGGTTGAACCACTGTATCCTGATTAGATGAATCTCGTCCGAAGTCTACTTTGCGTGATGGTGCTCGGATCATCTCCCTCGTGGTTGACGGCTCAGGAGATCGAGGTTCCGGAGTTCCACACGGAGAAGGTCAAGGCATCGTATGTGATCGCAGTGCCGCCGGAGCATGACGCGAAGAAGCCGACACCACTGATCCTCGACTTCCACGGTGCGGTGGCGCCGAGTCGGAAGGGTGCGAACATCACTTACCAGCGTGTATGGTCGAAGTTCGTGCAGAAGGAGCCGGTTCTGGTACTCTGGCTGAATTCGCGCTCACGAGGCTGGAACCGTGTCGTGGACAAGAGTCTCGACGACACGTCGTACGCGCTGCACGTGCTTGCGGAGATCCGCGAGAATCATGCTGTTGTCGATGAGGAAGTCTATCTTGCCGGGTTCTCGTCCGGTTCGGACTTCCTCTGCGCAGGTGGATTGCAGTTGCGCGGAAAGTTTGCAGGCACGCTTGCCGTTTGTCCCGGTCCGCCCAACGTGCTGGGGCTTCGAAAAGAAGAGATCCTGAGGGCGAAGGACCACCCTTTCCTCTTCGTCACCGGTGAGAAGGACTACATTCGAAAGAATGGTCCCTGGGAGGCCTTCCTCGCGCTGGAGAAAGCAGGGGCCCGTGTGATGTACCGCGAGATCGAAGATCTCGATCACGAGTTTCCGTCAACGGCCCAGTACCAGGAGTGCTTCCAGTACCTGCGCATCCTGGCCGGCCGTGTCGAGGCCGATCATGCGAAAATAGCCAAGGCTGCACTCGCGAGTGGGGACTATCTCCTTGCGTCGACTCACGCCAAGAAACTGGGCAGGAACGGCTCCGAACTCCTGATGCAGATCGCGGTGATCGGCAAACGCATGCTGGAGGAGGCCAAACAGGTGTCGTGGAAGGATCAGCCGGGAGCCGCTTACGAGGCGTGGTGGCGGGTGATGACGCAGTTCCATCGCTTCCCGGACATCGCCAGGGCCGCGCGAGAAGAATTGGCAGTCGATCGCGGTATCCCGAACCGTGACATGCTGCGCGCGCGTCGCGATCACCACCGGAGCGGAGGTCGTGCACCGGCTCCCGCAACTCCGGTCAGGGAACCGCCACCGCCGAGCGAGAAATCGAAGGCCGCCGTCGGACCCTGGTCCTTCGACAAGTACCTCTCACACGATGAACTCTCGCAGCGGTTGAAACTCCTGGCCGCAAAGAACCCGCAGCGCGTTCGCTTGACCTCGATGGGAAAGTCCATCCAGGGCCGCGATCTCTGGGTGTGCACGATCACCGACGACGTCACGAAGGCCGCACACAAGCCGGCGATCTATGTCCAAGGTGGCATCCACGGTAACGAGATCAGCTCGGTGATGGTGACGCTCTACTTCGCGTGGCAGATGGGAGCGAACCCTGATCGGCGTCGGTCGATCGATCGGTTGCTGCGCGACGTGACCTTCTACGTCGCTCCGGCTGTCAGTCCCGATGCGGTGCAACACTTCGTGACGAAACCGACCTCACTGTGGCGACCGCGATTCAACTTTCGACCGCACGATGCTGATGGAGACGGCAAGATCGACGAGGACGGCTACGAGGACTTGAATGGCGATGGCGAAATCAGCCAGATGTATGTCGTCGACGCGGAGGGCCCCTTCGTGCTGAAGGGTGGCCGCATGGTCCGGGATCACACAGGCAAGACCACGCCTCGTTTCCAGCATGTTGGTCGTGAGGGTATCGACAACGATGGAGATGGGAAGTACTCGGAGGACCCGATCGGTGGCGTCAACCTGAACCGAAACTTCCCGGTTGGCTTCAAAGCCCGTCGGGACTTCGAGGGTTTCCGCGGTGAAGGGCCTGCTTCCGAGCCTGAGACGAGGGCGGTCATCGAGTTCGTTAAACAGCATCGGAACATCAATGTGTTTTTCGACTACCACAACGCCGCCAACTGCGTCTTTTACTGGATCGGTCCCGATGGCCAGAAGCAGGACCCCAAGGACTTCGCCCACATGACCGCAATCGCCGGTCGCGCCAAGGAAGAGTTAGGCTTCGCGCCGCGACCGCTCAACCACGATGGCGTCGGACTCAGTGTTGCCTGGGCGTACGGCGATATGTGCCTGCCAGCGTGCATCGTCGAACTCGAAATTGGCGACCTGGACGCGTGGGGCGGCGATGTGTTCGTCGAGGCAACGAAGAGCAAGCATCCTCAACTCGGCGAGGTGTGGATAGGGAACGACCACAAGAAGCTTCCCAAGCGCAACCCGCCGCCGAACGGAATCTACGCCCAGGCCAAAGCGCATTGGGAATTCATGCGCAACGAGTTGAAGGAGTTGCCCAAGCTGGAACTCGAGCAACCTCGCATCGTGCGCAAAGGCACGGGATTTTCGGTAACGGGACTCATCGCTAATACCGGCAAGATGCCATTCGCGAGCCAGCGAGCAACTCGGCTCGGCAAGGCATCCGAGATCAGCATCTCGGCGCGCGGCGCGAAGATAGAAGGAACAACACGGTTACCGGCGCTCGGTATCGGTGAGCGCCGCGCATTCGACATTCATCTTTCGGACATCGAGGACTCGGTCACGTTGGTCGTCACGCATCCCAAGGGTGGCACCTTCGAACTCCCGGTGCTGCGTAGACGGATCGCGACGATCCCTATCCAAAGACGTGGGGGCTACGAGATAGAGCCCGGCTACAAGACGGTTGACCAACTCGAGTGCGTGGAGCTTTCAAGTGACAAGGGTCCACGCTTCAAGGTATCACACGAGAAGAAAGTCCTGCGCGTCGCCGTGCTGCTCGGAGAATTCTCCGATCTCTCGCACACGGTCCCGAGCAAGACCTTCGAAGAATCCTTGTTCGGCCATGACTACAAGGGAACCTCCTACACGGGACAGGCGGTCTATGGCAGTGTCCGTGATTTCTATGCGGAGATGTCGTATGGGGCGGCGGACGTTGCCGGGCGCGTGTTCGATTGGATCGAACTGCCGGGCAAGTATGACGACTACCGCAAAGCGAGCTTCGGGTCGTCAAAGTTCCGGACCGCCCTCGAACGAGCTGTTCTTGATGAGCACGGCGAGGATGCGTTGGATGGCTACGATGGCCTGATCTTCGTCTGGGCCGGCAACCCGGTGCGGCGGGTGAGTTGCCTGTGGCCGATGCGGCTCACGCTCAAGCACCGCCCCGGGATGATCTCCTTCAAGACCGGAGAGTTCTACCGAGCGCAGATGGCGCCGATCGGCGTTGCCTGCCATGAGATGGGGCACACGTTCGGGGTCAATGACAAATACGGGTTGGGGGCGCCCGAGCAACCGATGGGGCGCTGGTGTCTGATGTGCAAGGGCACTCATGGCTCGGGAGAGTCGATGCAGCACCGCCCGTTTCATCTGTGTGCGTGGTGCAAGATGGTGATCGGCTGGGTGAAACCGACGATCATCGACCCCTCACAGCCACAGAAGATTGCGCTCCGGCCGATCCTGTCGTCGGAGCGCGAGTGCTTACGCGTCTTGCTGAAGTCAGACGGCAGTGAGTATTTGCTTCTATCGAATCGCCGGCGCGAGGGATTCATGACCGAGTTGCCATCTCCGGGCCTGGTCGTTCTGAAGGTCGGTCCGAATGACCGGCCGATGGCGCCTCAGAAGCAGGTGCAGTTGATCGAGGCCCACGGTCTCGGTCCGGGTGGCAAGAGCGAGTTGCAGAAACTCGATCAGATCGCCTGGCCACAGGTTGGCAAGACCGAGCTGACCGTCTCGGGAGTGCGAGTGTCGGGGATCCGGTGCGAAGGAGACGTCTTGTACTTCGAAGTGGGCAAGGCTGCGAAGTAGGGACCAGGTCAAGCTCGGGGTCCTCAATTTGCACCTGCTCACACGCAGGCAAGGCGACCATTGGCTTCTAGCTGCGGGGGGGGCTCTGAGACTGTGAATGTCTGACTCTGGTCAGACATTCGTGCCAAGAGCCGCGCCGCCTCGTAAGAGGCGGGTTCACACAAGTGTGTGATCGGCAAGCATTTGAAGTGGTGGGCGATACTGGACTCGAACCAGTGAC
>CAZIVO010000144.1:0-7223 GCA_964542765.1 uncultured candidatus Brocadiaceae bacterium
TTGGCGTTTCGCACCTGATGAATCGCTCGGTTCCCGCGTTGCAAGCCGCGATGCATTCTCCGCCGTAACACACTTTTCCAGTGGGACAGGAGATATCTTTGGTAGGCAGTTCGTCGTTAATGCCTTCGCTTGAGCAAACTTCGCTGGCGGTAATGCTCTTCGAGGTCATCAGTCCCATAGGCATCCGCACGCTCCTGACGCCATTGCCCCGACCAGATCTTGGAACCTCGGAGGACCGCATCCGGATTGACACTATTTACCCGGATACCATGAGCGGCACCTTCGAGCGCCAGTGAGCGAGCCAGATGGAGTTCGGCAGCCTTTGCCGTGCAATATGCCGAGGCCTGCGCCGAAGCCGCCAGACCATTCTTGCTGGCCACGAAGATGATTGAACCGCCAAGATCCTGTTCGAGCATCGCCCGGTAGGCAGCCCGCGCAGCAAGGAAGTAACCCGTCACCAGAACATCGATGTTCTTGCGCCACAGTCCGAGGCTGGTCTCCTCGAATGGCGCCGATGAAGCGAGTCCAGCCGAGCACACCAGAACGTCAACCCCACCATACTCGCGAACCGTGTAGGCCAAGGCTGCATTGACCGCATCCTCATCTGTCACATCGGCCACCACCGAGCGCACGAAGTCTGCTCCAAACTCGGACGACAACTCGTCTCGCGCCTCATCGAGTGCCTTTGCATCGATATCGGTGAGAACGACGCAAGCCTTCTCTCTCAACAGGCGTTGCGCGGTCGCCTTACCGATGCCGCCACCACCACCGGTAACCAAAGCTACCCGGCGCGACAGCACCTTCTCGGGCGGCATCCGTTGAAGCTTGGCCTCCTCCAAAGCCCAGTATTCGATCCGGAAGGCTTCTCGCTCATCCAGACCGACATAATCGGCAAGCATCGTCGCTCCGCGCATCACATTGATGGCATTGACATAAAACTCACAAGCCTGCCGCGCCGTTGGCTTGTCCTTGGCCATCGTGATCATTCCGATGCCCGGTAACAAAATCACCACCGGGTAGGGGTCGCGCATCGCCGGCGAGTCCGATTCCTTGCAGCGCTCGTAGTAGCCCGCGTAATCTTCTCGATAGGCATCCAGAGCTCCCGGCAAACGCTCACGAAATTGCGCTGCTGCATCCGGACCCGGCGTGATGTCCAAGAAAAGCGGCTTGATCTTTGTGCGCAAGAAATGGTCCGGGCATGAGGTGCCGCGCTCAGCCAGTTCCGATGCGCGACTCGACCCCACGAATTCAAGGATCTCCGGGGCATCGCTGAAATGCGCCACCTTGTGAATGTCCTTGCTCAGGCTCCCCCGCAAGAAGGGCATGATCTCGGCAGCGAAGTCACGACGTTGTGACTCTGGAGCCGCTGCAATCCTCGGACCACCGAAGACCTCTTCGCCTTGCCTTTCCGCAAAGAAGGCTTCCGCGCGGTTGATGGCCTGCAAGGTGACCTCGTAGCACTCCTTGGAAGTATCGCCCCAGGTCATCAGACCGTGACCGCCGAGGATCAAACCTTTCAGATCGGGCTCATCCTCACACTTTTTTCCGAGTTTGAGACCCAGGTCGAATCCAGGTCGTTGCCATGGCAACCAGCCGATCTCGCCACCGAAAATCTCCTTGGTCAATTCTTCCCCATTGGCTGCTGCGGCGATCGCGATCACGCTGTCAGGATGCATGTGATCGACGTGCAACGATGGGATGAAAGAATGAAGCGGCGTATCGATGCTGGCCGGGCGACCGTTGAGATCAAAGGTGCAATGCGGGTAGTAACCGACCATCTCATCTTCATGCTCGTAGCCGCGATAAATATCCTTCAGCGACAACACCTTTTGCTGATAGAGCGTGGCAAAACCGTCGAGCTCCATGCTGCCGAGATCTCCACCCGATCCCTTGACCCACAGAACCTCGGTGTCATCACCGGACAAGCGGTCCTTCATGGTCACCTTCGCCGATGTGTTTCCTCCACCGAAATTGGTGATCCGAAGATCCGAGCCGAGGAGATTGGAGCGATAGAGAAGGAGTTCCGGATCGGAGAAACCAGAGCTAGCAGAGTCGTCCCAGAGATTGTCCAGCATGCCGGTAGCGTAAGCGACGAGACCGTCTGTCGTCAGCCTTCGATTTCATTACAGAGGACGACATGGAGCTCACACGGCCCATGCACTCCCACGACCAGGGTCAACTCGATGTCGGCAGTACGCGATGGGCCCGTGATGATGGTGATAGCCGGTGCCGGCCCGCCCTTGTGATTGAGTCGCTCCAGCAAACCACCCAATGTCCCAAGCATCTTCGCAGAGTCCAGGACAGCAATATGAACGGGCGGCAAGAGCGAGGCGAGACGGTGATTTTCCTGGTTGCTTTCCAGAACCAGAGATCCGGTTTCCGCAACACCCCACTGCGCCGTGGTCACCGCAGCATCACAACTCAACAACTGCGGCACCGTGGCCTCCCGCATCGCCTCCCCAACCTTCACATGCGACGCCAACCGTGTCAGGATCGCAGCATCCGACCAGACCACACGCTGCGCGCCACATGCCTGCAAGATATTCTGTATGGCCGCAGCCGCAGAATCCTCGTTAGCCACCTCGTGCAAACACCCCCCCACTTGTTCCAATCGCTTGCCGAACGCCGCCCGTAGTTCAGCGAGGCCGGGTTCATCAGCGACCGGAGTCCGGGCAAGCGGTGGTGGCTGCGTTGGCTGCGCTGACGATGCACGCAACCCCTCCTTCACCTTCGAAAGGATGCTATGGCGAGCATCATCGTTACGACTCATTGACTTCGTCCCCACCATTGGCGAAATGAACCCCGGGCAAGAGGTCGAAGATCTCGTTCCTTCGTCCACGCAAGGAGTGGTCCCGCCAGGGGTCCCAGGGCCCTGCCCAGGAAGTTAGGCTTCCCGGAGGAGATGAACAATCTCTGCATCACCCGGGCAACCCGCATCGCCATGCGATATCGACGCGGACCGGACATGAACCATGCCCATACCCTCATCACGAATCTCTCACGCCGGTGTGGCGGAGCACCCTCGCGACCTGACGCTACCTGGCCCCGAAGGTGCAAGAGCAATGATGGGATGTCGATCTTCACCGGACACACCTCGAGGCAAGCTCCGCAAAGACTCGAAGCAAACGGGAGTTTCGAGGCTTGACGTAAGGTCTGTAGCTGAGGGGTGATCACCGCGCCAATCGGCCCGGGATAGACCGATCCGTAGGCGTGACCGCCAACAACCTGATAGACCGGACATGCATTCAAACAAGCTCCACAGCGAATGCACGCAAGTGACTGGCGCGTGATGGGAAGCTCCAGCATCTTGCTACGACCATTGTCGAGCAGAACGATGTGGAATTCCTCGGGCCCCTCACCGCCGCCACCCGTCTTGACCCCGGTGATCACTGACTGGTAGCTCGTCAAATGCTGTCCCGTTCCTGAACGCGGCAGGAGTCGCAAGAACACCTCCAGATCAGCGAACCGGGGAAGGATCTTTTCGATGCCCATGACAGCAATGTGCAATCGCGGCAAAGAGGTCGCGAAGCGCGCATTGCCCTCGTTTTCCAGGATCAGGATCGACCCGGTCTCGGCAATCGCAAAGTTCACGCCACTGATGCCCGCATCAGCTTTGGCGAAACGCTCCCGTAGCACGACACGTGCCGCCGCCGTCATTTCTTTCGGATCATCGGTAGCCGGCATCCCGATCTGCTCTTCGAGCAACTCTGCGATCTGCTCTTTCGTCTTGTGAATCGCCGGAACAATGATGTGTGACGGCGTTTCCTCTGCCAGCTGAACGATCCACTCACCCAGGTCGGTTTCATCCGCAGTGATACCAGCCGCTTCCAGAGCGCTGTTCAGATGGATCTCCTCGGTGGTCATGCTCTTGCTCTTGACCACCGTCGATGCATTTGCATCACGAAGAATCTCGACGATGACGGAGTTCGCTTCATCCGCATCCCGAGCCCAGTGAATCTGCGCCCCGACCGCAGCAGCACGCTCGGTAAATTCTTCCAGATATCGATCAAGATTGGCGAGAACATCATCCTTGATCGCGCGCGCATGACTCCGCAACTCCTCCCAATTCGGAACTTCTGCGATGGCGCCAGACCTACGCTCCCCGAACAAAGATGTAGCCTGCCGTAATGCTGATCGCAAAGTCCGATCTTCGAGCGCGTCACGCGCATTGGAGTCGAAAGTCTCGGGGGTCAAGCTCATCTTCAACTCTTGGATGCCAGCAATTCTGCCAGGTGGAGAGACCGCACCCTCGACCCGAGACGACTCAAGCGGCCCCCAATCTGCATCAAGCAACTGACATCTCCGCTGACCACAGCATCCACCTCGGCCCGCTCGATGGAGGCGATCTTCTCATCAAGAATTGCCACCGAGATTTCCGGGCTCTTGACCGCAAAAGTACCGCCGAAGCCACAACAGGAATCAGCAGCATCGTGTTCCACCAGTTCGGCACCCGCAACCTTGTTAATCAAGCGTCGCGGCTCATCGGTCAAACCGAGCTCGCGCAAGCCGTGGCAGGCGTCATGCCAGGTCACTCGCCCCTCGAAACGGGCGCCAAGGTCCTCGACTCCCTGGACCCGGACGAGAAATTTGCTCAATTCATGGGTGCGAGCCGCAAGATGCAGCGCACGCTCTTTCCAGTCCGGTTCATCCTCGAACAAATCAGCAAAGCGGTGCACCGTGGCGGTGCAGGATCCGGAGGGACTGACGATAGCGTCCGCCTCATCCGCTTCAAAAATCTCGATCATGTTGCGAGCCAACCGCCGAGCGTCCTCGCGATAACCACTGTTGGATGCCGGTTGCCCGCAACATGTCTGACGACCATCAAACAGAACCTCGCACCCCGCCCGGCGGAGAACCTCGACGCAAGCCTTGCCGGTTCCCGGCCAGCACTGATCGACCAAGCAAGTGATAAACAAGGAAACACGCATCCCGGTCTATTGTCCCGCTGAGATCACGTAACGCCAGCATTGACAGGATGTAACCTCTCGAACGCCGCGGCGCACGGCCATGACACCACCCGCCATCGACGATCTCGGGTCAGCCAGGCGTACGCCGGGATCTCTTGCTGATCAACTGCCGCAGCATGGCCCGCCGTAGCGATGCTTCCGCACGCGGCAAGTCAGCCCCCTCATCCAGCCCGCAATCGAGATCTTCGCGCGCACGTTGTTCGGCTTGAGCGGCACGGTCAGCATCGATCTCGTGGGCCAATTCACCTGCATTGCAAATCAGGGAAAGGACGTTGTTGCGCATCTCGGCAAAACCGTCGGTGATCAACATCTCCTCGCGCTGCCCGTCGCTGTGCGTGATGCTCACCAGCCCCGGCACGGTCGCAGTCATCAAGGCTGCATGGTTGGCCAAGATGCCGTAACTGCCATCAACCCCCATGAAGGAAACTCCGGACACCTTCTGGTCGAAGACTGTTCGGTCAGGAGTGACGACGCGAAATTGCAATTCCTTGGCCATGACGCAGGTTACTCAGAGAGTCTTAGCCTTCTCAACAGCCTCTTCGATAGAGCCGACCATGTAAAAAGCCTGCTCGGGGAGGTCGTCGTACTTGCCTTCCAGGATCTCCTTGAAGGAGCGAACCGTGTCGGCGACCGCCACGAACTTGCCCGGCGTCCCGGTGAATTGTTCGGCCACGAAGAAGGGCTGCGCCAGAAAACGCTGAATACGACGGGCACGGGACACGGTTTGCCGATCCTCGTCGGAAAGCTCTTCCATACCCAGGATGGCGATGATGTCGCGAAGATCTTGATACTTTTGCAGAGTCTGCTGCACGTCCCGAGCAACCTGGTAATGCTCTTCGCCCACCGCTTCGGGAGTCAGCATCTTCGACGTGGACTTCAATGGGTCCACCGCGGGATAGATTCCGAGTTCGGCGATTTGCCGCTCGAGAATGATCGTCGAGTCCAGGTGCGCGAACGTCGCTACCGGCGCCGGATCGGTGATGTCATCTGCAGGAACGTAGACAGCCTGCATGGAGGTCACCGAACCCTTGTTTGTCGAGGTGATTCGCTCCTGCAGGGCTCCCATCTCGGACGCCATCGTCGGCTGGTAACCCACAGCCGAAGGTAGACGGCCGAGCATGGCCGAAACCTCCGAACCTGCTTGCACGAAGCGGAAGACATTGTCGACGAAGAGCAGCACGTCCTTGCCTTCGACATCCCGGAAGTATTCCGCCATCGTCAGGCCGGTCAGCCCCACACGTAGGCGGGATCCCGGCGGCTCATTCATCTGCCCGAAGACCAGCACCGCGTTATCGAGGACCGAAGCCTGGCTACCATCTGCAGCTGTATATTCCGCTTCGGCCATCTCCAGCCAGAGATCGTTGCCCTCACGAGTTCGCTCGCCAACGCCACAAAACACCGAGAAACCACCCTTCTCGACGGCGGTCACCCGGATCAACTCCTGGATAAGCACCGTCTTGCCAACACCGGCACCGCCGAAGAGACCGATCTTGCCGCCCTTCGCAAAGGGGCACAAAAGATCGACAACCTTGATGCCGGTCTCGAAGACCTCCGAAATGGCCAACTGCTCCTCGAAAGTAGGCGCCGGCCTGTGAATAGGCGACCTTTGCTTCACTTCCACGGCGGGCATGGGTTCACCAGTGCGAGGGTGCGGCACACCCTCCTCCAGCGGACGTCCAAGCACATCGAACAGCCTGCCCATGGTTTCGGGGCCAACCGGAACCGAAACTGGCGCGCCCGTGTCGATCGCGGCCGCGCCGCGCACCAACCCGTCCGTGCTCGACATCGCAACAGCACGCGCCGTCGAGTTGCCCAGCTGCTGAGCTACCTCGAGGACGATGTCAATCGACCTCTGTTCATCCTTGATCGTGATAGCGTTGTAAATCGCCGGCAAGTGCCCCTCGGGGAACTCAACGTCGACGACCACGCCCATGACCTGCACTACCTTGCCTTCAACCTGGGTTGCCGTTGTCACTTCTGGACCCTCTCGGTGTTGTTCTTCATCAGTTCTAATAATATTCCGTCAGGACACCGCAGCAGTTCCGCCAACGATGTCGAGTAGTTCCTTGGTAATCGCCTCCTGGCGGACGCGGTTATAGATGCGCTTGAGTTCGGTAGTCATGCGCGTTGCAGCATCCGTCGCACCCTTCATGGCGACCCGACGCGAAGCGTGCTCAGCTGCCAGCGACTGCAACATCGCGTCATAGACGACGGTCTCCAGATACTTTGGCAACAGGAGATTGAGCAGGGCCTCCG
>CAZIVO010000145.1:0-7144 GCA_964542765.1 uncultured candidatus Brocadiaceae bacterium
TGATCTCGGCCGCTGTCGCCGTGACATCCGCGTTCAGATTACCAGTCGATTTCGCGTGGAAAGGCTCATCCACCACGAACCGAAACCGAAAACCCCCGCCGATTCGAATGATGCTCGCGACAACCATCGGATAGCCCTTGCGCAATGCCAGCGTTGCGGCCGCACGCTCGGTGCTGGCAACCTCACCAAAGAAAGGTACGAACACACCCCGTAATCTCTGGTTCTGATCGACCGCCTGTATGCCAACACAACCCCGCTCCATCGCACGGATCAGACCACGGAGCCCCCCTCGTTTGGGATGAACGTGATAACCAACCTTCTCTCTGTTGCCTCGCACATAGGCCTGCAGCAGAGGATTCTTGAACGCACGGGCGATCGCATGCGACTCGCCATTCAGCTGAGCAGTCGCGATGGCAATCATCTCCCAAGCACCCAGATGTCCGGTCAACAGAAGAAATGGAGACTCGGGAAACTTCTTCGCCTGGTCGCCAAGCTCCACCCTCTCCATGAATCGTCCCTTGTTGACCAGGGGAATGGCGCGGACCATATCCACGCTCACCTTGAATACATTGCCCGTCGCCACACGAGCCAATTTCAACAGCTCGCCATCGCTCTTTCCCGTGGGATAAGCATTGCGTAGCAATCGCAAACCATAGCGCTGGCGACGCGGCGAGCAGCGGAAGTAGATTCTGCCCAGCATGCTGACAAACCCATAGGCCACCGGATCGGGCACCAGATTGGTGAAGCCGAGGGCCGCACGCAAAACCGCATACTCAAGGCGATCCCGTAACCGCACCCTCATGCCAAGGCCAGCATCTTTGAGGTCGGCGACTCTTCCATGAAGCTCAGATCGATCCGGAGCACCATCCGCTCCACGCTCGACCCCACAAGCTTGGCCTCGTCCTTCTCGGTGACCAGAAGATGCGCACCCATCCTGCCAGCCCTCGCAGCTGCCTCAGCAAGTTCGTCGGCAGTATGCCGGTGATGGTCTCGGCGGCGGATATGTCCTTCAACCACCGCACCGAGTTTCTCGACGGTTGCCTCGAAGGCGGAACTGCGAGCAATCGCCGACAGCAACAACACCTTCGCATCGCGCAGTTCACTGACAGGGGCCACCTCACCAGACGGCATGAGAACTAGATCGCGGGGCTGATGCGCCGCAAAGAACACCGGCTTTGAGTCCCCTACCACCCGGCGCACGATCGCGAGCATTCGCCTGCGACGATCGGTCGAAATCATGTCCGCCCGGGTCAACACGATCAGGTCCGCCCGCCGCAAACCGGACGTGGACTCCCTCAAATCTCCGGCAGGCAAGTAACCCCCGCGGCTCCAGGGATACTCCGCATCCAGACAAACGATATCAACATCTCGATGCAGCCGTCTGTGCTGAAAACCGTCATCGAGGATCACGAAGTCGACCCCCATCTCTTCCACCAGACGTCCGCCGCCACGAACACGATCAGGATCCTGGACCTGATGCAGGCCGGGAAAGCGCGCAGCCAGCATCATGCCTTCGTCATTGAGTTCGTCTCCCGCCTCGCGGCCGTATCCCCTCGCGAGCACTCCGGGACAACGGCCCGACTCCTGTGCGAGGCCAATGAGCCAGCTCACCAGCGGTGTCTTACCCGTGCCCCCGACGGTCAGATTCCCGATCGAAACGACCGGGACGGGGAGGCCATGAATCCTCCGTAGCCCGCGATCAAACATGACGTTCCTCGCCCAGGTGGCGGCGACGTAGACCGCCGAAAAGGGCCAAAGACTCTGGCGGAAGACCTCGGTGACGGCACTCACTCGCGTAGCGACTCCACCTCTTCGGCAGTCGTCGCAGCGACCGTCTCGACTCCCTCCACACCATGGGCCCGCGCGATCTGTGTGACCATGCGAATCAGGACCGGCTTCGGCCCACACTCGATGAACCGGCGCACGCCAGCCTCGAGCATTCGTTCGACGCTGGCCTGCCAGAGAACAGAGCCCGAAAACTGTCTCTTCAACGCATCTCGCGCCGCATCTGCGGTTGTCACAAGATCAGCGTCCACATTGCAAACCACGCCGAACGCCGGAGCTTTCATTTCGGCCGCATCAAGAACCGTCGCAAAACCCTCGCCCGCCTCGGTCAGCAAGGACGAGTGGAAAGGCACCGACACGGCCAGACGCATGGCCTTGCGCTCACCAACCAGTTCCACGACCTGATCCATGGCGGCAACCTCTCCGGACAAAACCACCTGTCCCGGCGCATTCAGGTTGGCCAGATCGCAACGACCGCGATCCACCTGCTCGACAACCTGCAGCGCTTCTTCCAAGGTCATCTTCCGGAGCACCACCATCCCCCCCGCCCCAACCGGGACGGCAGCCTGCATCCGGCGAGCGCGCTCGCGGACGAGCTTCAAGGCCTGAGCAAAGGTGAAGGAACCAGCCGCAGTCAGGGCCGAGTATTCCCCCAGCGAGTGACCAGCCGCGAGGTCAGGAGTCAAACCGAGCGCCCGATAAGCCGCGATCGAAACCGCGAGCGTCGCCGGCTGGGTGTTCTCTGTCAGCGAGAGCTTCTCCTCGGGCCCCTCGAAACAGAGCTGTGAAAGGGGTTCGCCAAGGACAGCATCCGCCTCCTCGAAGGTTTCTCTCGCTTGCGGGAAACGTCGTGCGAGATCGGCACCCATTCCAGCGAACTGGGAACCCTGGCCAGTAAATAGGATGGCGGAACTCATCGGGGGAAATGTGTTAACGCCCCGGTAGGCCTCGGGGGAAGGGAAAACGCGATCGCACACCTCCCCATTCCCTCCCGCCGACGGCCAAAGGGAGTGTCGCGTCACCGCGACCGCTCGGATCGGCCCTTACACGACGTTCCGGAGACTTGGAGTGAAATTCGTCTTAACCCGAGGGCCTGTCCATTCTGTGGCTAGAGATCGGGATGAAGGGTGGATGTCTCTGCCTTGCCGTGATGCAATGAAGCCCCGCCCATGACCACCATCACTGCCCCAGCATCCATCAAGGTCGCGGCAGCCGCGTGCTTGCTCTTGGCCTGCCTCTTCGGATGCTCCGATCCTGTTGAAGGTGGGCCCACTGCCGGTCCAAAGCGCGTGATCGGGATCTCGATCATGACATCGGAGAACCCCTTCTTCGTCGAACTCGCAAAAGCGGCTCAGGACGAAGCAGCCAAGCATGCCTTCGCCGTGGAACTCGTCAGTGGCGACAAGAAGGCCGAAAATCAGGCCCGTCAGGTCCAGGACTTCATCGCAAAGAAGGTACATGCCATCCTCCTCACACCCTGCAATGCTCAGCTGGTCGGCGCTCCGATCAAGGAAGCCAACAGGGCGGGTATCCCTGTCTTCACCGCCGACACCGGCTGCCTCGATGCGTCAGCCAAGGTGGTGAGTCACGTCGCCACGAACAACTACTCCGGCGGCAAGCAAGCCGGTCACGCAATGATCGAGGCGCTGGGTGGCAGAGGTGGCAAGATCTTGATTCTGAGTTTTGACGTTGCCCAATCGTGCTTGGCACGTGTCAAAGGGTTCCGCGAAGTCGTCGATGCACACAACAAGACCCGGGCTGATGCCCGGATCGAAATCGTGGCGGAGTTGCCTGGCGAGGCCTCGCGCGAACCCAGCGCCCGGGCCACAGCCGATACCCTCGAGAAAAACGGGGACCTGATCGGCGTGTTCGCGATCAACGACCCCTCCGCCCTGGGGGCAGTCGCCGCGATCGAAGCGGCCGGCAAGCAGGGCCAGATCAAGGTGATCGGGTTCGACGGCCAGAAGATCGGCAAGCAGGCGATCAAGGAAGGCAAGATCTACGCCGATCCAATCCAGTTCCCCAAGAAGATGGGACGAATGGTCGTGCAGCAGATGGTCAAGTATTTCGATGGTGAAACGCCGCCACCTCTCATTCCGATCCCAACCTCGCTCTACCGGCGCGCTGACGCCGAGAAAGACCCGGACCTGAAGTAGTCGGGCCGATCGATATGGATAGACCTGCCGCGCCACCCCTGCTCGACATGGCCGGCATCAAAAAGTCGTTCCCCGGCGTCCACGCACTGAAGGGTGTCGACCTGCAACTTCACCACGGCGAAGTCTTGGGCCTGATCGGTGAAAATGGTGCTGGCAAGAGCACCCTGATAAAAGTACTCGGCGGAGCCCACCAACCCGATGCCGGGCAGGTGAAGATCGAGGGCCTTGAGGTAGATCTGCTGTCACCGATTCGGGCTCGGGATGCCGGGATCGGCGTCATCTACCAGGAGTTCAACCTCGTCCCGGAACTCAGCGTGACGGAAAACATCTTTCTGGGATGCGAACTCACCCGATCGAAAATGATCGATCGAGTCGCCGAGCAGCAAAGAGCCGAAGCCTTGTTCGCAAAACTCCAGATGAGCATCGACGTCAACGCGCCATGCCACTCTCTGAGCATCGCTGAACGCCAAGTCGTCGAGATCGCCAAGGCCTTGGTGACCGATGTGAAGATCCTGGTGATGGACGAACCGACGGCGACCTTGACGACGAGGGAGGTCGAGAGCTTGCTGGCGATGATCCGCGAACTCATCGCCGAAGGCATCGGCATCATCTACGTCAGCCATCGGTTGGACGAGATCGTCGAGATCTCGGATCGGGTCATGGTTTTGCGCGATGGCGAGCAGGCGGCCACTCGACCGATCGAGGCGATCGCCAGACACGAGATGATCGAGTTGATGGTCGGCCGCTCGGTGGAGCAGGAGTTCCCCAAGCATCGCCATGAAATTGGTCAACCTCGCCTGCGGGTCGAGAACCTTCACCGAGGCACCAAGGTGCGCGGAGTCAGTTTTGAAGTCCACGCCGGTGAAATCCTCGGAATCACGGGGTTGGTAGGCGCAGGACGGACCGAAACCGCGCGATTGATCGCCGGCGCTGACCCGATGGACGAGGGCCGGATCTACCTCGATGGCAAGCAGATCAACTTGAGCGGGCCGCGCGATGCGATCCGCGCGGGGATCGGCCTCTTGACCGAGGACCGCGGCGGCCAAGGGCTCGTCCTCGCGCATCCGATCCTCGCCAATTTCGGCCTTCCGAACCTCGACGGATTCTGTCACGGCCCGGTCTTGATCCCGAGCCGCGAGCGCAAGGCTTTCGTCCGTTACGCGGACAAGCTACGTGTGGCTGCCCAACCGGATCAGGCCGCGGCGACACTGAGCGGTGGCAATCAACAAAAGGTCGTGCTCGCGAAGTGGCTGCAGCGTGACTGTGATGTCCTGGTCATCGATGAACCCACCCGCGGCATCGACGTCGGTGCGCGCTACGAGTTCTACCTTCTGATCAACGAACTGGCGGCTCAGGGCAAGGCCATCGTGTTGATCAGTTCGGAACTCCCCGAAGTCCTGGGAATGGCGGATCGGATCCTGGTCATGCGACTTGGGTGCGTGACGGGCGAGATCGAAGATGTCGCCAACGCCACTCAAGAACAGATCATGGAGTTGGCCATTCACTGATCATGTCCAACCTCTCGCCACGCTCCAGCCGATCAGGCCGCAAGACGGAATACGGCATGCTTTCCATGCTGTTGCTCCTGGTCGTAGGTTTCAGCGCCCTGACGGTGACGGACACTCAGAACTCCGGGGCTGCTGCGGGCGACGAACTCGCTGCGCAGATCAATGCCTTGGGATCGAAGGTGCGCGTGGCAATCATCACCCCACAGAGCGTCACCGGCGTTCAGATGGCGGATGCATTGGCTGAAATACTGACCACCTCCGGCCACCAGTTGGCTGGCAAGGTGCACAATGAGCCACCGGGAGTGAAGAAAACGCTGATGGAATGGGAACAGGAGGGCTCCCACATCGACGTGATTGCTTGCCCCAATTCCGTTGCCGCGTGGCCTCTCGTTCGGGAAGTCAACACGCGGTTCCCAGGTCTCGGTGGCAATTGTCAGGTGATGGCACCCCGGAGCTACAAGTGGCCTGCCTTCCTCAAGCAAAGCAATGTGTTGAACATCGCGCAGCAGATTTCGATCATCGCCATCATCGCGATCGGAATGACCCTGGTGATCATCACCGCGGGAATCGACCTGTCGGTTGGTAGCCTGATCGGTTTGGCGGCTGTCACCTCCACGGTCCTGATCCGTGACCTTGCCGGTGGAGTGGATGCCGGCTCATTGGGGATGCTGCTCTGCGGACTCGCCGGCATCGCTGCATGCGGTGGGGTTGGAGCCCTGTCGGGAGTGTGTGTCGCGGCGTTTCGCCTGCCAGCCTTTCTGGTCACCTTGGCGATGATGTTGATGGCGCGCGGGCTCGCCCTGACGATTACAGACTCGCAGTCGATCAATGAAGTCCCTGAGGCGTTCGGTTGGTTGGGGTCGGGGCGCACCCTTGCCATCCCCAATTCCGTGATCCTGATGTTCCTCCTCTACGGCCTCGCGCACTTCGTGATGTCGCGGACGCGCCTCGGGCGTCACATCTACGCAATTGGCGGAAACGAAGAGGCTGCTCGCCTGGCCGGCGTTCCCGTGCAGCGAGTCCTGCTGATCGTCTATACCCTGTGCGGGCTGCTCGCCGGGTTGGGCGGCGTGATCATGGCGTCAAAGCACAAGGGCGTGGAGCCGAACTTCGGGTTCATGGACGAATTGACGGTCATCGCAGCGGTCGTCGTCGGCGGCACCAGCCTGATGGGTGGACAGGGTAAGGTCCTGGGCACTCTCATCGGCGCCTTCATCATCGCCGTGATTCGCAATGGAATGAACCAGGTCGGTGTGCCGCCCAACCCACAGATGATCGTGATGGGAGCGGTGATCCTCGGCGCAGTCTCGATCGACCAGTTCCGCAAGGGCAAGGTGAGCTGGCGGAACTTCACCAGTCTGTTTCAGCGATAGCCGCATGACGAAGATGCGGCAAACAAGCCCGCCGATGCCGTCGTCACGGCCATGAACATCTCTCTGGACCGACAGAAAGCCTTGCAGTGCCGCAAATGGTGCTCGGCGCCGTCTCACCACGACCGCAGGCCTCTGATCCAGCCTTCCCTGGCCATCGTATGGGAGATCTCAGACCACCCGAGGGAACCCCGCGAGCGCTGACCTCATCGGCCGCCTGAAGAGCCCAGGCCCGTACCCCCCCTCACCGGGCCATATAAACCCCGGCGAAGCGGCACATCCGGGGCACTAATTCCGGCTTGTTGACGGGGGGGGGGCGGGGGGG
>CAZIVO010000146.1:0-7083 GCA_964542765.1 uncultured candidatus Brocadiaceae bacterium
GGCCATGGACTCCCTGGCAGCGAATCGACTCGGAGCAAGCTTCGACTCACCCTTGTCCCATGCGCATTGCCTGCGATATAGAAGGAGCCCTTGGCCCCCTGCCGAAAAGCCGAGAGAGATAACGTGCAGCAATCTCCCCGATCCGACCACGAGACCGAAGGGATCCGGGTCCAGGCCGCGGCCCAGTACCTCCCCGGCGAGTCGGACCCGGACCATCAGCTCTACGTCTACATCTATCGCATCATCATCTCGAACGAGGGGACCGAGCGAGCCAAGCTGTTGACGAGGCACTGGGTCGTCCTCGACTCCAAGGGCAATCGCGAAGACGTCAAGGGGCCGGGTGTCGTCGGCGAATTTCCGGATCTGGCAGCTGGCGAATCCTTCCAGTACCTCAGCGGCTGTCCCCTGCGCACACAATGGGGAACGATGGAGGGCTCCTACATCATGGAAAGGGAGAACGGGGATCGGTTCAGCGCTGAAATCGGCCGCTTCTTCCTGGTGCCCTCGGCGCCCGCCATCCAGAACATCTGAGTCGAGCGCGGCACCGCCCGGGATGTTCGATGCTGTCTTGCAGTTCCTAGCCACGGTATGCCCCGCTCCGGAACCCAAGAACTTTCCCGGCTGCACACCCGGCATAAGGCCACCAGCAACGATACGAGATCTGCTATCGTCTCGATTGAACCCTGACCGTCGGCCATTCCCGACGCGGCATCTCCCCTCTGGAAACATCCTCCATGAAACATTCCCTCTCCTGTTTCCTCGTGCTCTTGGCCACCTCGACCTTGCTGGCCGACACCCTCGACGCCCAGGGTCGCGGACGCCGATCTCGCGGGCGCGGCGGCGAAAACCAAGCCCTGGCCCAGCCCTTCAAGGGCGTGTTCTTCGGCGAACAGCGTTCCGCGAGCCTCTTCCCGATCAAGTCCACCGGCGTCTCCACCGAGCCGGTGCGCACCGCAGCAGAGACCTTCCTCGCCGGCCTGACTCCATCACAACGAGAGAAGACCATCTTCGCAGCCGATGATCTCGAATGGCGCAAGTGGGACAACCGCCACTTCGCCGCCCGACAGGGTGTCGGCTTCAACGACATGACCGAGAAGCAGCGCGATCTGGCCTTCGGTCTGATGCGCGCAGGCCTGAGCGCCCGCGGACTCAAGCAGACCCAGGACATCATGAAACTGAACGGAACCCTCGCCGAACTCACCGATAAGTTCGAGGAATACGGCGAGTGGCTCTACTGGATCACGATCATGGGCGAACCCTCGGCCACCAAACCGTGGGGTTGGCAACTCGATGGCCACCACGTGGTCATCAATTACTTCATCCTCGGCGATCAGGTGGTGATGTCGCCAGTCTTCATGGGTTCGGAACCGGTCTGGGCCGAGTCCGGCAAGTTCAAGGGAACCATCGTCCTGCAAGCCGAGCAGAACAAGGGGCTCGGCTTCATCAACTCCCTCACAAAAGAACAGCGCGGCAAGGCGATCCTTGAGAGCACCAAGGGACCGACCAACAACCTTGGCGAAGCCTATCGCGACAATCTCCAGCTCGACTACGTTGGCATTCCTGCCAGCGAATTGAACGAGAAACAAACAGTGCTCCTGCTCGATCTCATCGGCATCTATGCCGGCAACATCCGCGATGGCCACGCCAAGGTGAAGATGTCCGAGGTCGCCGAGCATCTCGACAGTACCTATCTCGCCTGGATCGGCGGTACCGACAAGAACAGCGTCTTCTACTACCGGATCCAGAGCCCGGTGATCCTGATCGAGTTCGACCATCAGCGCCCGATCGCGCTCAGCCGCTCACGCACACCAACCCGGCAGCACACCCACACGGTCGTGCGCACGCCCAATGGCAATGATTACGGCAAGGACCTCCTGCGCCAGCACTACCAGCAGCACCACCAGACCGAAAAAACCAAGGTAGACAAGCGCAAGCAGCCGCGCTGACCCCTGTCGTCACGGGGCCGGGCGCAATTCTTCCCAGCTGCGCCCGGCGGGAGCGCCGCTGTCGACAGGAAGATCGAGCGCCTGCCATCCCGGCTGAGAAATTCCCCCCATCATGTCGCCGGCGCCACCGAAGCCGCCATGCATGTTGACGAGTTCCGTGTAGCCCTCGGCCTCCAGAGCCTGGCACGCATGCATCGAACGCACGCCCGCCGCGCAAGAAAGAACCAGTCTGGCGTCGGTGGGAAAACGCTGCTTGACGGCCTCGAGAAACTCCGGGTTGGCCTGCAAGCCACGGCCGGTCGGGTCCAGAAGACCGAGCGGGATATTCAAGGCACCGGCCGGGTGGCCAGCCTCGAATTCCTCCACGCAACGGACGTCGAGGCAGATCCAGCCCTCCTCGCCTTCGAGGAGTTCACTGGCTTCGGTCGGTACCGCACTCCGGATGGTCATCGCAAGGTCAGGGGATCAGAACACCTTCTGGATGATCCTCGATGAAGGCCTCGATGACGGAACGCATACTGTCGTCCCGGCGAAATCCGAGTTTCTCCGCAGCCTCGGTGGAAAAGCGCACCGGCCAGCCGGCGACCAGGGACTCGATGAAGGGATCGGGTGCGAAGCGAACGCGATCGACGGCCGCCGCGCCGGCGACCTCGCCCAGCGCGGCGAGCATCTCCCTGACGGTCACGGTCATGCCGGGAAGACAGACGGCGCGACGCCCCCCCCAGTCATCGTGCGACAGCCGTGCAGCATGGCAGAAAGCCTCGGTGACCCGCCGCGGCGACAGCAGCCAGACGCCGGCTTCCTCGCTGACCGGGCAGACAGTCTCTCGACCCTGCAGCGGATCGCGAAGGATCGAACTGGCGAAGGTCGAGGCCGCGGCATTCGGCTTTCCCGACCTCACCACGATGGTCGGCAACCGCAGACTGCGCCCATCGATGAAATCGCGACGCGTGTACTCCGACACCAGAAGTTCGGTCATGGATTTCTGCGCGCCATACGAACTCTGTGGATCGAGCGGCACCGACTCATCCACGACCTCGGGCAAGGCCCCGCCATACACTGCCACCGAACTGGCGAAGACCAGACGCGGTCGGCTCGCGCGATGACGACAGGCCTCAAGCAGGTGGCGCGAAGCATCGAAATTGACACGCATACCCAGTTCGAAGTCGCGCTGCGCTTCTCCGCTGACGACGGCAGCGAGGTGAAACACCGCTGCCGTTCGATCATCGACGAGATCTTCGATCGCGCCCGGCGCAGTAAAATCTCCGATCACCATCTCCAATCGTTCGTCATCGGCGAAGGCAGTCGGCGGCGCAACAACATCGCAGGCCCGCAGCGTTTCGATCGCAACCTCTTCGCCCCCACTGGTCAGGACCGAACCATCGGCCAGCAACGACTCGACCAGGCGTTGACCCAGGAATCCAGAAGCTCCGGTAACGAGGACGTTCACGATCAGTGCAATGATCGCGCCATCGTCGGCAGGACGCACGTCCCAATCTCGATCATCGCAAGCCGGACAACCCCTATCGGCCGAGCAGACGTTCGAGATCCTCGATGGCCTCGTCGATCCTCTCCACCTTGATGGTGGTCATGCCCATCTCCCGGGCCGGCTCGAGATTCTGTTCCATATCATCGAGGAAGATCGCCGCCTCGGCCGGAACGCCGAGTTCCTCGAGAACCAGCTCATAGATCCGCGGTTCGGGCTTGCGCATACCCACCTTGTAAGACTCCACGAAAACGTCGAACTCCGGGTGCAAGGACTCGACGCGTTCGGTCATGCCGCCGGCCGAATGCCAGATATTGGTGAGCGCTGCCGTCTTCATCCCGGCCGCACGCAATCTGCGCACGCAGGCGAGCGCCTGAGGACAGGTCACCGCAAAGGTATCGATAACGGCCATCAGACCGCGGCTGGAGAAGGGAGCATCGAGTTCGATCGCCTGAGCATCGAGAAGCTGGCAAAACTCATCCATGTCGATCTCTCCGCGCTCGATGCGCGGCCAGGGACCGTCAGAGCCGCCCGACTGAACGACCCGGATCAGGCTGCCCGCTGGAAGACCTTGCTCACGCTCGAAGGCCAACGCTACTTCCAGGGGCGATTCCAGCATCACTCCACCGAGATCGAAGATGACCGCACGAGTACTCATTCGCCCGGGCTCCATCGGACCCGCGCGAACCAGGGTCCTTCATCGAGATCGGCCTGCCCGCCCAGCAGGCATCCGGAATTTTCATGTAAGTCGTTTGCGTGTGCGAACATCTCGAAAGCTCTCACTATCTCATCGGCCCGGTTCGGTCGGAACAGAGTTACGCGACAACTCCCTGGCGCGTCAAGCCCACTCTTCCAGATGGCCCGATGGTCATCTTGTATCACCGTCCGATCTCCGTAGTCTCTGCATCTGAATCGGCCCGAACACCTGTTCGGATAGCACAACATTTCAATCCGCACACCACATGAAGAAGATTGGTTTCACGCTGATCGTGCTCAGCCTCGTCGTCCTGCTCGCCTGTCTCCTGGAACCTCTGAAGGAAGCCTGGGACAGCTTTTGGGCGATGGGCGCACTACCCAAGCTGGCCATCGGGCTGGGTGTCATCGGCTTTCTTTTCTTGCTGGTCTCCCTGATCACCGAGCGGTGGCAGGAGCGAGGTCAGGATCAATCTCTGCGCGACGAATAAAAAGGAAACACCTCCATGATCATGGTCAACACCAGCACGGTCCCCGGCTACAGGACCACCGAAGCCCTGGACCTGGTCCGAGGCAGCACCATCCGTGCCAAGCACCTTGGCAAGGACATCCTCGCCAGTCTCCGGCAACTCTTCGGCGGCGAGATCAAGGAATACACCGAGATGCTGATCGAATCGCGCGCCGAAGCCGTGAGCAGAATGAAGGCTCAAGCGCGGGAACTTGACGCCGACGCGATCGTCAATGTGCGCTTCGTCACCTCGCAGGTGATGGCAGGCGCGGCCGAGCTTCTGGCCTACGGAACAGCCGTGAAAATCGTCCGCGAGTGAAGCTCCCACAAGCTCGTACCGGCGGCGTGACAGTGCTCGACAACCATCTCGCCATGCACGGCCGCCGGACCTACCAGGGTCAGCGCCAGATACTGGCCGCCTTCGTCACGGACTGAGTCCGCGCCGCAGCCGGCCGATACTCGCTCAGTTGATCTTGAAGATCGCGCCGCCGTTTTGTGGGGTGTACCCGGTGGGTGACGTCATATCCGACGAGTTGTACATCCGCTTGAGCGTGACCTTGACATCGGGATGCCCCTTGGGAAGTTCGACCGTGCTGCGACGAGCAGCGGACACGGGGATCACCTTCTGGCCCTTGTCGATGGCCACCGCCTGACCATGGATCTTGGCCAGGGCCATGGTCAAATTGTAGGCCAGACCAGGGATATGGGTCGTCGTTTTCGAACCGGTCGCCGAAAGCACTCCAACAGGGATGGTCACGATCGGTTGCACGAAAAGGTTCGTGCACAGCCCAGGCACCTTCAAATCAATCGCAGTGGATCCGATCATCAGTACCGCGGCCGCATTCGCCGGTCCATTGTACATGTTGTAGTAGAGGTCGCCCTTGCTCGCAGAGTTGACCTTGAAGTACATCTGCTGGTAGAAGGATCCGGCTGCGCCGGTCGAGACGCAACCCTTGCCGTAACCGCTGTACTTGCCGTAGTGAAACTGCGTGCCACCCTGGCGCGCGTGGTCGTGCGGGTAGGGTTTGTCATCGGTGACCGTGTGGACACGGATCTCGTACAAGAAATCCTTCTTGCCGTCGTAGACGTAGGGACGATCAAACTTGTAACTCAGGGTGAAAGGGGCCGGCGCGACGGCGGGGTCCTGAGTCCAGTCGGGAAGCTGGACCTTGCGCTTCTTGATCACCTGGGTGGAGGCACCGGACCAGTTGCTGGCGAAGGTGCTGGTGAAGGCCGTGAAGGTGCCCTGCCCGCAGAAGAGTTCGAGTTCGCAGGTGCGAGCCTTGCCACCGGTCGAGGACTTGTAACGGTAGTGACGCCTGTAGCTCATCATCGCGATCGGCAGGGGCTTGCCGGACAACTCCGTGGTGATCTGCTGAAGGCGACCGGTCACCTTGAAGGCATGCGGGAAGCTGGTGTAGCCGCCGCCGGTCTGGGTCACACGACTCGCTGGAACAACCGTGCCTTGTGCTGCAAGAGATGCGACCAGGCTGGTCGCAACGAGAAGAGAAAGGTGTCTCATGATGCTCGGGGCCATGTCAAACGGCGGCGTTGGAAAGAAAAGCATCCGGCACCACCCGAAAGCGCGGTGCTGGAGATGAATGAACCAGCAATAGAATAGCAAAGATAGGCCGGAATAGTCCTGACCCTCATCGGCACATGCATTCCATCTCAAAGATGACGAGCAACCACATCTTCTTGGAGCAATCATCTCCACGGCTCACCGAAAAAGCCGATCGAGATCAGCGGCGCGGCGGCCGGGGGAAGAAGGCCGATGTGCGTTCGGTGTACGCCTGCCAGCCTGGCTTCGAGACACGCAGCGAGCGTTCCAGCAAGGGGACACCCGAAATCTTCATGAGTAAAAATCCCATGATGAGGGGAGATGGAAATGCCACCCAGCCCCACGGGGTTTCGCAAGCGACCAGGAAGATCCCCCACCAGACCAGGAAGTCTCCGAAGTAATTGGGGTGTCGCGTCCAGGCCCAGAGCCCGCGGTCGAGGATCTGGCCGGGCGATGAGCCTGCGCGAAAACGTGCGAGCTGCCGGTCGGCAAGACTCTCGATGACGATCCCGAGCAAGCACAGGCACGCCCCGGAGATCCCCACCCAGCCCAGCCCGATCGGCGTGCAGCAACAGTCAGGTTCTCCGGGCATCCCCATGGCCATCTGGATCGGCAGGGAGATGATCCAGATGAGGGCTCCCTGCAGACCGAAGACGGACCACAGACTGACGCGTCCGAAGCGCTCCCCATGGCGCTCGCGCATGGCCGTATAGCGCGGGTCCTCGCCCTTGCCGCGGTTGCGCCAGAAGAGGTGGTGGGACAGACGCAGCCCCCAAGCCGTGACCAGAATCGCCAGTAAACGACCATGGACGGAGGCGCCGCCTTCGCTGGCGATCAATCCGATCCAGGCCACCATCACGAAACCCAGACCCCAGAAAACATCGACGAT
>CAZIVO010000147.1:0-6994 GCA_964542765.1 uncultured candidatus Brocadiaceae bacterium
TGACGAGACCAGCATCAGGAAGCCCGATCACGTAGTCGCACTTGCCGTCGATTTGACAGGTGCTGCTGACGATCTTGGCCAGTTCACGGGCTTCATCGTAGTAGGAGGACTTCTTGATGACGTTCTCGGCGATCCTGACATTTCGCTGCAGATCGGCGTCATCGGGGGATGCCGCCAGCGCTGCCTGGGCCTGAGCGAGTTGCTTTTCTCCGTCTTCTCGGCTCAGTATCCGGGTGCCGCCAAAAACGACGATGGTCGATTCGACACCTTCTTCGGTCTGGACCAGTTCGGGCTTGAGCAGTTCGAGTTCCAGCCGTACCGGGCGGAGTTCATCCCTGCCCATGAAATCGGGGTCGAGGTGGGCTTGTCGGTAGGAGGGAGAGGCTTTCAGGGCCTCTATTCTCTGTTTTCGGTCCTTGTCATTGCTGGCCATCAGCGGAAGCCTAACTCTGTTGGGCGGGATCTCTACCCCGCAATTCCTGTTCACGCATAAACTGAAGTCGCATGACCACACGCCGCCTCACCTATTGTGGCAATGTCCACGCCGCCGAGACCTTCGAGACCTGGATCGAGTCGGTCGAGGCCTTCAGCGTTGCGATTGCCGCAGGCCGGCAGCAGCCTTTCGGGCTGGGTGCGTGGTGGAATGCGTCAACAGCACGGAGGCTGGCTCACGATGAGACCGCGCGTCATCGGGTGCGGTCCTTGCTCGACGATCATGGCTTGACGATATGGACACTCAATGTCTTCCCGTATGGAGAATTCCATGCCGGCCGCGTGAAGACCGAGGTTTATCGGCCGGACTGGTCTTCTACCGAGCGCCTCGATTACACCCGGCATGCGGCCGAAGCTCTTGGCGGATTGCTATCGCCGGGCGCCTCCATTCCCTTGTCTACATTGCCGCTGGGCTATGCCGAGGGTGACTTGCATGCGATGGCGGAGAACCTCGCCCAAGTTGCTGGAACCCTGGCTGATATCGAAGCTCGCACCGGGGTTCATCAGATCCTCTTGCTCGAGCCGGAACCATTCTGTTTGGTCGAGACGGTGGGCCAGGCGGCGGCTTTTCTCGAGGATCGTTTGTTCGAGCCGGGCGATGGGTCCCTGCCCGAGGATGTGCTGCGGCGGCACCTCGGTGTTTGCGTTGACCTGTGTCACCTTGCTGTCGTTGGCGAAGATCCGCTGCTGGCGATGGCTGACCTGTCATCCCGCGGCATCCGTTTCGACAAGATTCAGCTGTCCTCCTGTCTGGAGGTGAGAGATCCGGCGACGGGACTCGACCGCTTGCTGGCGTTCGACGAACCGCGATATCTGCACCAGACCGTGTCCGCCGATGGCAAGCGGGCCCTGGATCTCGATGAGGTGAGGTCGGCGCGCCAGGACTGGGAGGGTGCCGAGAGCATTCGCACGCACTTCCACATGCCGTTGTTCTGGGACGAGGAAGGAGCCTTCGGATCGACTCGCCGCGAGGTCGAGCGCGTCATCCGCGGGCTCGAAGACCCCATGCCCTTGCTCGAGATCGAAACCTACACCTGGTCGGTGCTCGAAGATCTCGAAATGGAGTCGGGAGGTCTCGTCGACGGAATTCGTCGGGAATTTGCCTTTGTAGACGGCTTGCTCGATGGAGAGTAGGCGGGCGGGCTCTATGCCCTCCATAAAGTGCCCTTCAAGGAGCTTCTCACCCATGGGGAATACATAGGGCTTCCAAGCCACAGAGAGGTGCTTAGGAAAGAGATTCTACGCAGGGTAGCGAAAGACCTTCTTCCCCCTGGAGAGCTAAAGGAAGCCCAGGATTGGCTGTCATCAGAGGAGGAATCTGATGGGTGAACTTTACAAGCTGCTGTGGGAGCAGAAACACAAGCTTGCCCAAGCCCAGGTTGACAACCTTCGCTTTCAATTGGCCAATAAGAAGAAAGAGAGAGTTGATAGGGGTCGCATGAGAACAGTGTTTGGGATCCCCCTCAACACATCAGGTGAGTTTGAGAAGCGAGACAACGAACTCTCTGACCTGGATATGCAGATTGCAGACTTAGAAGCGAAATTAGAAGCAGCCCGCGATGCAGAAAAACGGGGTAGGGGGAGATAACCAAAAGGATCAAAACAGGGTGAACACTGCTCACTCCTACTCACTCCTGCGGACTAATGCCGACTCACTGAGCTAAATAGATCAGAGGTTCTGTTTAGGAATCACACCCGATTCAGCACGGAAGGCTTCGCCAAGAGGACAAGTTGAAGTGTTCTCAGGACTCTCGCTTGAAGGATGCATGATTATTTCCCTCACAAAAAACGCGGATATCCCTTCTGGAGGGCTCCTATAGAGGCTCCTATAGAGTTGAGCCCTCACAAAAAACCGCGCCCGTAAGAATCATGTATCCCCTTCCCGGAATCCCTCCAACTTATCCTCTTGGCGAAGCCTTTCGTGCTGAATTGGGTGGCCTGCTCTATCAACGCATCAGCATCAGTTATTCTTTCGCAGCCGACCGAAAGGGAGGCTGCTACACATGATCATCTTTGGTAACTCCCTGTGGTAAAGGAGTTTGGCAGACAAAAAACGTGTTGTAAGAATCATGTTTCCTCTCCCCAAGCCCCCTCACACGTAGGGTCTCGCCATTTCTTGGACTCCTAAAGTGCTCCACTGAGAGCTCCACTGAGTGCTCCATTCTGTGCTACCAGTTCTCGCTTTCTCTGGTGAACTGATACGAACTCAAAAGCCCTAAAAACCAACACAAGTGCGTGTGATTTTCAGGGCTTAGATAGCGATAGGGAGAGAGGCTGTCGCTCAGTGAAAACAGGGTCTTCTTACCTAATAATTAGGCTCAGAGGACTCTTATTCTTCTGAGCCTAATTTCTAGGCAAGAATCCTGTGCTGGTCCCATCATTCGCAACACTGCTGGGGCGCAAGGTGTCGTCTGGCTGGCAGGCTTCTTGCTAGCATTCTGGCTGCCATGGACAAGATCGTTTCCGCGACCCCTCTCATCACCAACGACGCCGTCGTCCTCGGCATGTTGATCGCGCTCCTCGCGGTGATCTTCAAGACCGTGTCGATGTCGCAGTTCAAGAAGTTCTACGGTGTCGTTCCGTCGCTGCTGCTGTGCTACTTCCTGCCGTCGCTCCTCAATACGGCGGGGGTCATCTCGCCGGGGTGGATCGATCTGCCGCAGGCGCTGGCGCACCTGTCCTCTCTGGGACACAACACCTCCTCGCTGCAGTCTGTCCACGACCTCAAGCTGTTCGTCGCGGAGCACGGGATCGACTTCAACAAGGAGCTCAAGCAGTTCGCTGGGGTCTCGCAGCTGTACTTCGTGGCGTCGCGGTACCTGCTGCCGGCCTGTCTCGTCCTGTTGACGATGAGCATCGACCTGCGCGAAGTCCTGCGGCTGGGTCCCAAAGCCCTGATCATGTTCGGGACGGCGACGGTCGGGGTCGTGCTCGGCGGTCCGTTGGCGATCCTGCTCACGAACTGGGTGGCGCCCGAGGTCATCCACCCTGCCGACGGCGAGCAGGTGTGGCGCGGCATGACGACCGTGGCTGGGAGTTGGATCGGCGGGGGCGCCAACCAGGCGGCGATGTACGAGATGTGGGGCACGCCGGAGAACCCGATCAGCAGCAAGATGTACGGCATCATGATCACCATCGACGTGATCGTGGCGGAGGTCTGGATGGTGTTCCTGCTGCTGGGTGTCGGGCGGGCGGAGGCGATCGACCGCAAGTTCAAGGCCGACGCGTCCGCGGTGAATGCGCTCAAGGAACACATGCAGGCGTTCAGCGAGCGCATCGCGCGGATCCCGACCTTTACGGACCTGATGATCATCCTGGGGGTCGCGTTCACGGCGACTGGCTTCGCCCACTTCGTCGCGGATACGGTGGCGCCGTGGATCAAGGAGACCGCGCCCGTGCTCGCCAAGTTCAGCCTGACGTCCGGGTTCTTCTGGCTGATCGTGACGGCGACGACGATCGGCTTGATCCTGTCGTTTACCAAGGCGCGGGAGATGGAGGGTGCCGGGGCCTCCAAGATTGGCACGGTGTTCATCTACATTCTCGTCGCGACGATCGGCATGAAGATGAACGTCATGGAGATCTTCGACCACCCGGGCCTGTTCGCGGTCGGTGGGATCTGGATGGCGTTCCACGTCGGGTTGTTGTGCCTGGTGGGCTGGCTCATCAAGGCGCCGTACTTCTTCCTCGCGGTGGGCTCCAAGGCGAACATCGGCGGCGCGGCGTCCGCGCCGGTCGTCGCCGCGGCGTTCCACCCGTCACTCGCGCCCGTCGGCGTGTTGCTCGCGGTGCTGGGCTACGCACTGGGTACGTACGGTGCGTGGCTTTGCGGTGTCTTGATGCAGGCGGCGTACTGAGTAGTCGAGGCGCGTCCGTTGAGTTGATCGTGATTTGGGGTGGCTTCTTTCTTTTCAAAGCCCTGACCAAGCCCAAATCAGACACCACCAGTCAGGAGTCCCAAGAAATGCTGAGACACTGCGTGTGAGGGGCTTTAGGGCAAGGAAGAGAGAGGCTCATTTACGCGATAATTAGAGAGCCTGTAGGATGCTCTGCATGGAAAAACACCGAAGAGCATTGCCTGTTCTCACCTTCTTGATTGCTACTGCTGCTCTTCTCTTGGCTTTGGGGACCACCCTGGAAGAAGAGGAGGTTAGAGACAGGATCGAAGATCTTGAGCAGAGGGTAGAGAGCCTTGACACAAACTGGCGAGACATGGCGACATTCGCCCAGTTTGAGACGCTTTCTTCCAAAATGAACGATTTTGAACCCAAGATGATGAGTCTTGAGGCGAAGGTGAAACTCCTTGAACGCAGGTGAGCGTTTTGTCACAGGTTGTGGAGCAGGGTCAAAAAGCAGTTTCTATGTTGAGATCGGAGCACGGGCGAGAGCACAAAAACCCAGAAAGCCCCAATGAGGCTGTAGGTGCCTAATTCAAGGGTTTTGGAATTAGAGGCATCAGTCTCTTATTCTGCTTAGCCTGATGGATGATGAGATGGCGATGATTTCGATTCTGGGACTGAAGAAGGCTTACCGCCGAGGCGAGGAGAGTGTCCTTGCATGTGAGGTGTCCTCCTTGCGTATCGATGCTGGTGAGCAAGTGGCGCTGGTCGGGCGCTCGGGTACCGGCAAGACCACCCTGCTCAATGCGATCGCCGGGATCCTGGTGCCCGATGCCGGGCGTATCGAGGTGAACGGTACCGATGTCGTTCAGCTGAGCGAAGCATCCCGAGATCGTTTTCGTGCCGATCACATCGGCATGGTGTTCCAGACCCTCAATTTGTTGCAGCCCTTCAGTGCGATCGAGAATGTTATGCTCGGGGCAGTGTTTGGCTGTAGTCGGCGCAAGGATGTCAGGGAGCGAGCGGAAGCCCTGCTTGAGCGTGTGGGGCTGGGTGATCGCATGCAGCACAAGCCTGGTGAACTGTCGCAGGGTCAGGCGCAGAGGGTCGCGATGTGCAGAGCCTTGATCAATGAGCCCGAACTCATCCTTGCCGATGAACCTCTTGGCAATCAGGACCGGCAGACCGGCCGCGATGTGCTCGAGTTGCTGCTCGAGATGTCGCGCGAAGGCGGACGGACGGTGGTGATGGTGACGCATGATCCGCAGAGCGCCGAGCAGATGCAGCGCACCGTCGACCTGCACGAGTTGAGGAGCGCATCATGAACCTGATTGCGGTCAGCATGCGTAATCTGCGGCAGCGCTTGCTGGCGACGACCTTGACGACGCTTTCGATCGCGGTTGGCACCGGCTTGATCGCATCGCTCTGGCTGGTCATGTCCGAGACGGACAGGCGTTACAAGCAGAGCTATGCCGGCTACAAGGCGATCGTCGGACCCAAGGAGAGCGCGCCGATGGCGCTCGTACTCAATACGGTCTTCAACCTGAGCCAGAGCCCCGGCTTCGTGCCGATGTCGGTCTACCAGGAACTTCACGGCGGGGCCCTGGGCAAGAAGATCGGTATCAGGTACGCGATCCCGCAGGCACGCGGTGACAGCTACAGCAGCTACAACTTTCCGATCATCGGGACCACGGACGAGATGTTCACGAAGTTCCGACGTGGCAAGGATGCCGATGGCCAGCCGCGATTGCTGCGGTTCGCACAGGGAGTCCCCTTTTCCTTCTCGCACGAGGACTTCTTGCATTTTGCGCAGGAACTGGTGGAGGAGCACGACCATGGGAAGGAGAAGGGCCATGACCACGACCATGGGAAGGAGAAGGGCCATGACCACGACCATGGGAACGAGAAGGGCCATGACCACGGCCACGACCACGGCGAAGAAGATGGCTCCAAGTCAGCGGTGATCGGTGCCGAGGTGGTGAAGTTGCTGGGCATCGGGCTGGGCCATGTCATCGTGCCCACGCACGGCAAGAGGGTGGAAGGGGCCGAGGTCCATGAGCATGAAGAGGCGGGATGCAAGGTGGTCGGAATCCTCGCTCCCACCGGCACCCCCCTGGATCGGTCGATCTTCATCCCGATGAGCACCTTCCTCGGAATTGCCGGCCACGATGCACTGCGTGAGGGACAAGCCGCCGATACCGGAAACATCGGCTTGTCGGCGATCATCGTCGATACCTACTCGCCGATCCGCGCCGCCACCCTGCGCTACGAGTTTCAGACGCGCAAGGATGCTCAGGTTGCGGAACCCGCGACCCAGGTGCGCGAGCTCTTGCAGCTCGTTGGCAGCGCGACGGATATCCTGCGGGTGATCTCGTACCTGGTGCTGGTCGTTGCGGCGGTTTCGATCATGGTAGCCCTCTACAACACCATGAACGAGAGACGCCGCGAGATTGCGATCATGCGCTCCCTGGGCGCACGCCGGGCCCAGATCCTGTTCGTGATCTTGCAGGAGGCCCTGCTCGTTTCCCTGCTCGGAGCGGTGCTGGGAGTGGTGTTCTGCCACGCCGCAGCCTACCTCTTCAGCGGCAGCGTGGCCGAGCGTACCGGGGTCACGATTGGCTGGGCTGTCTTCTCTACGGCGGAGATTTGGCTTATTCTCGGCGTCG
>CAZIVO010000148.1:0-6157 GCA_964542765.1 uncultured candidatus Brocadiaceae bacterium
AGCACCTTGCAGTAGTGAGACTCACGATTATCGAGATGCACGATCAGGGACCCGCAAGGTGACAGCACCCGGCGCAATTCGATCAAGCGCGGCTCGATGAAGTCGAGAAAGTCATCAAAGCTGTCAGCAAAGGATCGCGAACCCATCCTGATCGTTGAATAACGCTCACCCTTGAATCCAGTGCGGTCGCCAGCGTCATCACGCACGGTCTTCAATCGCTGGTAACGCTGAGACTTGCCCGTATTGAACGGTGGATCGATATAGACAAGATCAACGCTGTCAGCGGGCAGCGTCGACAGAACTTCGAGGTTCTCGCCGTGAATGATCTGGCTCCGCTCGCCGAAATTCTCCATCACATTCCGAGATCAACGAAAACCCCACCATTCTGTGTCGCCAGATCGCGGAGAAAGTCTCTCTGAAAATCTCCGATGGCAATCGTATGGAACACAACTCTGTAGGTTTGGTTGATCTCTGCTACCTCTTTGAGAATCTCCCGGGTATCCACAAGCCTTCCGGTACTCGGCCGCCCGTCGCTCAAGAAGAACACCGTGTCGAGCTTGTTTTTAGCAGATCTCTTGCCGCTCTTCACTCCCACTCCGGGAGGCTCCTCCGGATCGATCCCGAAGGGAAACATCAGGGCTCCATGAGTATTGGTCTTCCCAGCTTCAAGGTTCGCAGCCCCCACGAGACCAGCGCTGGCCAGTCCCTGGGCTTGGCTCCCACCGATGGGCTTTAGCCGCTTCACCCACGCCTTCGCGCTGGCTTTGTTCACGATGTTTGCTGATACCGAGAATTTCTTCCAGGGCTTCATATGTGTCGCAAAAGCCACAATGTTGAAGTTCGTACTCCGCCCCAAGGAGTCGATCGTGCGCAGCAACTCCTCCCTGACAATGCTCAGCTTCCTTAAATCCCCATGCCCCGACTCGAACTTGTCGGTCTCCACGACAAAATCATCCATCGAACCCGAAACATCGATGATGAAGAGAATCTGTGTCGAGGTGGTGGCGATGCCGCCGAAGCTCGTTCGATCCTCCTTCTTGCCATAGAACTCATCGTTACGACGACGAGTCTCCTTCGCCTTGGCCACATCTTCATCGGTGGGAATCTTCCAGCTGATGGTCTTCAGTCGATCCCACTGCCGCTGCCATTCATCGGGATTCGCGCCGAAGTCCAAGGTGGTGATCAAGAACAACGTTTCCGCTGCCTCCTCCTTCAGGCGACCCTTGCCTCGCATGAGATCGATCAGGGGCTGCACAGCCTCCTGCGGCCTGACGATGCCGATGGTCTTGATGGCAGCGCTACGGATCTGCCACGCAGAATCCTCCAGAAGCCGCACCACGACCTCACCCAGGCCCTTGATTCGGAGATGGCCGACCGCATCCACAGCAGCCATCCGAACCATCTGGTCTTTGCTCGACAAAAGAACCGAGAGAGTGTCTTCAACATCAGCATCGCCGATCAGACCAAGAGCCTGCGCGATCTCGTAATTCACGAGCGTGCTGGCGCGACGGTCCTTGTGCACAATCTCGCATAAGACCGGAACTACAGCCCTCACCTTCGACCGCCCGAACACACCAATGAGCAGCGCCCGACGATCCTGATTCTTCATGTCAGGCAATTGAGCGATGAGGTGGCTGTAGGTCCTCTCCTTGCTGTAGGTACCGAGGACCTCTTCAGCTGCCTTACGAATCAAGCTTTCTTTGTGGTCGAGCAACCCCACAAGCTCGTCAGCCGCCTGTGGGCATTCATTCCCCTTGAGAGTCTGAACAGCCTCCGCCCTCTGCGACACCTCTTTGAACTTGCGGAAGAAACGACGAAACTCGCTCACCGCCTCACGTTCACGGGCGAGGTCCTCTTGAGAGGGCCCTGGCGTAACGACAAGAAACGCGCCGAACGCGATGATCAGGGTTCGATGAATCATGCTCATGGCGAATCTCGATCTGTAGATCGGGTCACAATGTAACGATGAACCCGGGGATCGTCATCCCCGCCACCACGAGAGTGCCATATCCCTTTCCAGGTTTGCTCCCAACCGCTCCAGATCCTTGCGCACGGCGAGGACTTCCTGCGAACTTATCCGCTTCATGTCGCGGTGAAATCGCGGTTTGAGCGTGAATAGCATGCTCGTTTGAATTTCCACCTCGACCACCCAGTGAACACCACCTTCGTGCGCCGACAACGCCAGGGACTTGGTGAGATTCTCGAGACCTACCAGCGCCGAAGGCCCTGACAAAGACATCTGCACGAACGGCCAACTGATCTGCTCCGGATCTCCAGCGCCACAAGCCACAACCTTGAAGCCCTCGATCCGATCCAACGCAACAACAAGAGGATAAGCGGCCACATGGATACCACGCTCTTGGGCTTCTCGAATCAAGAGTACACGCGCTACCGCAGCATCATCGCCGGCAATGGCATCGCACAAGCCGCATTGCCAGATCGCCATTCCTTCGATGGAAACGGCGGACACGTTGGAACTGCCGCATTCGTCACATTCGCGCATGGTTGATGAGATCCCCGGAAGGTTCGCACGGCACCGAGCTTCTTTGCTTGTCACCGTGACCCCCGAACATCATGCACAGGGCCAAGGGAAATCAACCAGTTCTCGTGAGTCCTGGATAAATGGGCCAAACCCTTCGTCGAGGCAAGACCTTGAGTTCGGCAGTTCCCAGCTATTTACCCAACGACCGCAAACGCTTCTCCGCCTGCTCTTGAATCCACACGTCGCCTGAATCATCCGCTACCTGGGTCATCTGAGCCTCCGCACTACCGATTTCATCGATCTCGGTACGGGGCACCACCACTCGATTCTCATCCTCATCCATGACGACAACCTGATCGGGGTCAACCCTCAATAACCTGCCAGCGAGACGATGCTGGTTCAGCAATTTGACAAAACCCTCCGGCGACTGCGGCAGCTCATCGAGCGAACTTACCATCACCTTTTCCAGCTTCTTCAGCCTGCGGAAGGCCAAGGAGATCTCACCATGGTCAAGGCGGATCGAAAGCGACTCGGCACCGAGCGCCTTCACCGTCCCCAGGAACAAGTTTCCGTTGTTGAGTTCTGCAAGGACCCGCGATCCCGGAAAGATCCTTGCGAACCTGGGATGCGACTCGACAACCTCATCCAAAACAGTCCCGGGACCGATCTTCAAACCCTCCCCCGCAGGCAACACCCCCAACTCCACAGAAGCGATCGAGGTTGCCACAGGCCTCTCTTGCAACCCTGATCCTGCTCCTTCAACGGGCAAGAGACGTGATCTGGAGTCCGGCAAAGGACCGAAGATTGAACCCTGTAGCACCTTGGCCATCGAATCCGATCGCGCTTTCGAAGAATCCTCAAGGCTACGGAGTCGCAAGCCACCGGGCAAAGGCAAGGCCTCGGCGCTACCCGACTCTTCGATCGGTTCTTCCCCTACACCCAAAGAGATCGCAGGAAACTCCGCCACAGGTGCTTCAAGGACGATCCTGACCTCGGGTCGGGCCAATTCGATCCTGCCGATAACGGCAACGGATGACGGCGCATCGAGCCAGCCAGGGCGGACGATCGCAAAACCTCCACCGGCACCAATCACAAGCATCATTGCTACGCCTGCGGCTACCCGCCACGATCGACGGCGCAATGGCACACGGCCGGGCAATTCAGGATCTTCGCAACGCTCGTCGTCATCGACCAGGAAAGCCAGTGCTTCATCGTAATGTTGAGACCCAGTTCCTGCTTCACCATCACCGGATGCCAACAGATCCTCGATACGTTCAGCCTCGGGAACCCTTGGCTGCTGCCCCCCGGGACTAGCCGCATCACTCGCCGAAACATCTGCCCCAAAAAACATGTCATCGTCCTCGGCGGAGAGGCTCAGCCCATCGGCAGGTGGCAAGTCCACAACATCCCCGTCGCGTGGCGGCGATGTGTTCATACTCTCCCCGAACCCCAAGAGATCGTCTCCCAGTGGCCGCGGGTCTTTGTCGTGCTGAGATTCTGAGGTCACACCCTCTCCATGAACAAGGTCCTGACCTTGTATCTATCGGCCAGATCCCGCATGGAGATGAGCGCGAGCCCCGGCATCGAGACAGGCCCTTTCCCATGAGCGACGAAGATCTCATAGTACCCTTGGCGCCGACCGATCGGGACCATCGGCCGGCATGGCACCATGGCCTCGAATCCGTCATTCGCTTCCGGAGAGTTCCTCGTTGAGTTCAGAGGTCGAGATCAAGCGCCGAACTCCACTGCGCAACTGAGTCAATCCAAGGCCATCTACATACTCCAGGAGTGGGATCAGATATTTACGGCTCGTGCCCAGTTCATCGCGTAATTCCGGGATATTGAGCTCCCCATCATGCCGCAAGCAGTCATTACGGATCGCGACAAGAGCCTTCCTGATCACTGTCGAGCCGTAGATGTGGTCACCCACCGAATCGACCATCCCTTCATCCTCCGCACGCGCAAACAAACTCGTGTAGTCGGCTTCACTCATCGCCAGCTTCTCGCGAAGTTCGTCCGCCGTCAGAGGACGAAAACCGACTTCCTCACAAGTCCCTACCAATCGATCGAGAAGCTTCTGGTCGCCGGCTGACAGGGGCGTGAGCCGATCCAAAAACAGAACCCTCCCACCAGATCTGGTACGAACCCGGCCCTCTTTTTGAAGTTCGTCGAGAACCACTTTCTGTAAATCCAGCGGGAGATCCCGGCTCGGGCGCAATGCTGCACGCTTGATCGATGCAGCCAGTGGCTTGTTGCGCAACATCCTCTCGACGGACTGGAACAACTCCGCCCGACCGGATTCCACGATCTCCCGGAGATATGCACGCCCACCGCGCTCGTAAAAATGCACCTCGGGAAGTTCACGCAGAAGTTCTTCGATCTCCCCACGATCCATGGCCAGGGTCACTGCGAGTTCACCCGATGTCCAGCCAGCAGCGCCCACAAGTCCGAGCTCTTCGACAATCCGCCTCTCCGGGGCGTCTCCAGCCGACTGCAAGCGATGCAAATCATCCGCCAGGGACATTCGACGGTAACGCCCGGGGGTTTTCTGAAGCCGAAGTATTCGCCCACCCCCAACCGTCACCACCGGATTCTGCAAGCGCAGCAAGAAACTATCTCCCGGTGCGCAGCTCACGACATCATCAAGTTGCACGCGCGCGACCACTTTCCCATCCGGTTCCATCCTATTCCGATCGAGAAGAAGCAAGGTTCCATGACACTCACTCGTCCCCGTATGGAAACGGACGGGTCGACGATGCTCTATCGACCGCACACGTGGCAAGAGCTCAAGCTCCACATCAACGGCATCCCCTTCCTTGAAAATACCTGGGGCAGCTACTACATGCCCACGCCCCACCGGTGCATTGCGAGCATCTGGAATCGACAGAGCCGTGCTGTGACCTGCAACAGCCCTATCCAACTCACCGCCATACGCATGCACTGCGCGCACCTTGCATGAGCGAGAACCAGGCAAGAACTCCAAGGAGTCCCCCGGACATACCGATCCGCTGAGCGGAATCCCGGTAACAACAGTGCCTATGCCCTTTAGCTGGAACACTCGTTGGACAGGCATGCGAAAATGTCCTTCATGCGAGGTTCTCGACACCTCCACCGACAAAGCCTCAAGCTTTTCTTTGACCTCGTCGATCCCGAGACCCGCAGGCGAACTGACCCGCACAATGTCAGTACCCTCGAGTTTGGTGCCCTTGAGCAAATCCCGAACCTCTTCGACAGCAACCTCGGCAATCTCCTCGTCCACGAGATCCACCTTGGTCAGCACTACCAATCCACGCTCAACACCGAGCAACTCCAAGATATCGAGATGCTCGATCGTCTGCGGCATGACTCCATCGTCAGCGGCAATAACGACAAGAGCGATATCCAGAGCAGTACTGCCAGCCACCATGTTACGGATGAAGCGCTCGTGACCAGGCACGTCGATGATCCCCATCAAGCGGCCATCGCTGAGTGGGAACCGCGCGAAACCAAGATCGATCGTCAGCCCCCGCTCCTTCTCTTCCTTGAGGCGGTCGGGATCAATACCGGTCATCGCCCTGACGAGACTGCTCTTCCCGTGGTCGATATGGCCAGCCGTTCCAACCATGACCGGATGGATTGATCTGCCCTGGTCGCTGGCTTCGGTCACGAGTCCCGCCGCGTGATCAATCTTCGACG
>CAZIVO010000148.1:6167-6990 GCA_964542765.1 uncultured candidatus Brocadiaceae bacterium
TGCACTCCACGATCGAGTTTCCTCCCAACAGACGAGCGTGGTCATTCGGGGTCATACTCGAATAGCAACCGGTGCAAATAGAGCCTTCGGCACGGCAAACCGCAGAGCCATCGCGCGCACTCAGCAACTTCGTGTATCGAGCCAAAAGGTCACCGGCAACATCGACAACCATCGTTTCCCGCTCTTGGCTGACCTTGGCAATGTCGGGCTCCCGGCTGGCGCAGAGAACTTCGGCCTCCTTGAGAAACTGGTCGAAGACCTCTTGCTCCTCAGCAGTCGCAGCCTCGGCTGTTTGCACCGCCGAACGCAGGCCTTCCAGTTTCTCCAACAGGACGAGACCCTGCTCTTCCAACTCACCACGCTCCTTCTTGACCGACTCGATCTGAAACAATGTCGCTTGGTACTCGGCGTTGTTTTTGACCCCATTCAAGCGCATCTGCAACTTCTGGATTTCCTCATCGGACTGACTGATTCCCAGATCTATCGCCCGGCTCTCTACCTCCACGGAAGCTAACTCCTGAGACGCTGTCGCTGCCGCTTCCCGAAAGCGATTGAGTTTCTTCTCTCGTCGCGCACGCTCCAGGGGAATCGAATCAAGTTCCCAGCGAATCCTGAGCAAGTTCTGATCTACCTCTTGCAGTTCGATGAGCTTCTTGACGTCGGGATGCACTTGGATTCCAGGAAATGGCTATCTGAAAGGGCTGCGCAGTCTAGCCTCTAACTCGCGCCATCTGAAACATCTGATCCACTGCATCTGCTAACTTTCGGCGACATCCCCCACAGCCGCCCAAGCAGCCTCGATTTCACGAAGCACCCACAACGA
>CAZIVO010000149.1:0-1545 GCA_964542765.1 uncultured candidatus Brocadiaceae bacterium
GTCACGCAGGATCAGGCTCCACCACCACAGCAACAACATCGCTGCCGCCAAAGCTGCCGCATCGATGGCGAGCAGTTCCGACAGCTCAAGCATCGTCGCCGGTCAATTCCTCATCGAGCCAGTCATCGAGTTTCTGCCATTCGGCCGCGAGCCAGGCCGGGCGTTCCTCTTCGCCCGGAATCTCGGTATGGGGCACGCGATGCAGACGAATCTTGATGGTCTTTTCGACGAGCGCGCCGGCCATCAAATCGGTGACGCAGTGCAGATCTTCGAAACCCACATGGGCAGCGAAGACCACATCGATGCCGCCATCGCGCAGCAAGGCCAGTGGGCCGCCACGCTGTGCCGGCAGCAGATGTCGCAGTCCTTGCGCCTCATCGGCACGCGCTTGCTCACCGGCCTCACGCAATCTGGCGATGAGGCCATGTCGCTTGTCGGGGGCGAAGCGGGTGCCTTCGGGGTAAAGCATGATGGCATCGTCCGGCCCGAGTTCTTCGCGCAGGGCGATGATGCGACCGATATCGCCCTCGGTGTCCTGGCCATCGCGTTGCACGAAGCAATTGGGCAAGCGCTGACCGACGATATCCAGGCAGGGATCGATGAGCAGCCCTTGCTTGAGCACGTAGCGCAGGCGAATCGAGAAGGGAGCGGTCAGCATCGCCGGCACCAGCGTGTCGAGCAGACTGCAGTGTCGCATCCACAGGAGATACGGGCCTTCGCTCAAGGTCTCCTGCCCATCGATCTCGAACCGCACCTCGTAGTACTGGCGGACAGCGTTCATGAGCCCTGTCGCCCACCAACGTTGCAACCTGAAATGGGCGTCGAGATAGCTCTTCCGATCGTCGCGCCAGCTCATCGTCATCCACAAGAAGGCAGCCACGATCAGGCCTGCACATTCATAGGCCAGATAATGCGCGAACAGGAAGGCCGTGCGCAGCAGGGACCCGGCACGCGGCCAGCAGAGATCGGCGACGGCGCAGACCGGCAGCCAGATCGGCACACCGATGATCATCAGGAAGGTCGCAAGGAAGATCACGGGGATGCTCATGCATCGCCGCCCGAGCCGTTCGGGGTCGATGATCGGGTCCGGTGTTGTCGAGGTCTCGCTCAAGGTGTGCAGAGGTTACCGCAGGAAGAGGCGCAGCGCCCCCTGCGGCTGATCTTCTTCATGGCCACGAGGCCGCGGCATCTACTTCTTGAGGCCCTCGATCACTTCGCCGGCCTTTGCCCCCAGTGCTTCGAGGTAATCGCGGGCCTGGCCCGGTCCTACCATGTAGACCAAGGCTCCGAGCAGGACCGCAGCGATGGCGATGACGACCAAGGCGATGCTGAATATCTTGCGCAGCAAGAGCAGCACCAGCACCAGAAGGATGGTGGCAACAATCGCCGCGATCAGCGGCTGCCCCTCCACGAACTCGGCCAGGGTCTGCATGAATCCACCACCATCCTCGACAGCGATGGACAGGGCGTATGGGGCCATGGAGATTCCTTCCGTAACAAGTTGGCTTTGAGTCCCGCCAGCGTCGCCGCGAGCGCATGGAGCAC
>CAZIVO010000149.1:1555-6985 GCA_964542765.1 uncultured candidatus Brocadiaceae bacterium
TTCCTCCCGTAACAAATTGGCTTTGAATCCCCCACCGCCAGCGTCGCCGCGAGCGCATGGAGCACCCTGAATCCTATCGCCTGATCGGTCGGCAACCCCCACGCGGAAGAGAGGAATGCGGAAAAACCAACACCGCGGCCGTATCCCCGAACAGCCTGTCTGCAAGACCGCAGCTTGCGCTACCCTTCCCCCTCATGACCGCCTCCCTCTATCCAGACATCGAACCCTACGCCACAGGCGAACTGACCGTCGACGAGACCCACACGATCTACTGGGAAGAGAGCGGGAATCCGCAGGGCATCCCGATGCTTTTCGTGCACGGCGGCCCGGGTGCGGGCACCTCGCCCAAGGACCGTTGCTTCTTCGATCCACAGGCCTTTCGCACCATCCTCTTCCACCAGCGCGGTTGTGGCCGCTCGCGACCGCTGGGGGAACTGCGCGAGAATACCACCGACCATCTGGTCGCCGACATCGAACGCCTGCGCGTCGAGCTGGGTATCGATCGCTGGCATGTCTTCGGCGGTTCCTGGGGCAGTACGCTCGGCCTGTATTACGCCCAGATCCATCCCGAGGCATGTCTGAGTCTGGTGCTGCGCGGCATCTGGTTGTTCCGGGGCGAAGATCTGCACTGGTGGTTCTACGACCTCGGCCGCATCCAGCCCGAACTCTGGCGCAGCTTCGCCGAATTCCTGCCCGAGGAGGAACGCGGCGACATCCTCGAAGGCTACTGGCGCCGCCTCACCGGTGAGGACCAGGAACTCGCCAGGGCCGCCGCGCGCTCCTGGAGCGTCTACGAAGGTTCGTGTTGCACGCTCTTGCCGGACGCCGACTTCGCCGCCGCCTTCGGCGAGGAGGAAATGGCCTGGAGCCTGGCGCGGCTGGAGGCGCATTACTTCCGTAACTGCCGCTTCGATCCCGACGATCTCTTGCTGCAGCGCATCGATCGCATCCGCGAGATCCCGGCCTTCCTGGTGCATGGGCGCTACGACGTGGTCTGCCCGATCGCCGGCGCCGAGGCCCTGCACCAGGCCTGGCCCGAAGCCGATTACGTGATCGTTCCCGACGCCGGCCACGCCTCACGCGAACCGGGAACCGGCGCCGAACTCGTAGCCGCCACCGATCGCATCCGCGATACCGGCAGCCCGCAGCGGTAAGGGCTGCCGCCGACCGCACACGCTACGAAACTCACAGTAAAGATTCTGGCCCGGGCCGAACCACCCCAAGCAAGGAAAGCCGTGCCCGACTGGCTCTCGCCTCAGCACCTCTGTAGACTGGCTCGTTGCCCACCAACAAAGGAGGAACCATGCACATCGGTCGATTTCCCGGTCTTGAGAAGGCGCTCGCCAAGCGCCTTGAGGAAAAGAAGCCGACGGCAAGCCGCCGCAACTTCCTCACGACCCTCTTCGTAGCCCTCGGTGGCGCAGCCTGCGGACTCGGTGGCTATGCCATAGGCCGAACCAAGTTTGAAGAGACACGTGACGGAGTCGGGGTGGAATATCCTCCCTCTGACTCAAGAACGCCGTGGAAAGAGCAAGTTGTTTGGGCCCGAAGACTGGCAAAAGGACCAAGGCAAGACCTGCTCCAACACTACTCTTCGTTCTGCACAGTCGCAGAAAGGTCCAAGCCCGACACAACGATATGGCTCGGGCTCGAACGCCTCGGCCACGCAACTCTCAGTACCGACACTGACGCATCCGTGGTTGTAGCAGGCCGACTTCTCCAAGCTTTCTCACTATGGCCTTGCCCCTCTCACCTGGTCACACTGCGCTCTAAACTCCAAGCCAAGAGTCGCTGAACCACCCACCCAGGATAACTGTGATTGCCCAAGGAAACGGGGATTTGAAGGGGCCCAAAACGCCGGTCAAGACCGGTGAGAAGATCATCATCATGGCTCCTGCAGGGGCCAGGATTTGGATCTTCCTAAATGGCAGTAGCGCTGGGCCTGTCGTATCCACGTCAGTGGATGGCACCGGAACCGTGAAGATCAGTGCGCCCGACACTCCTGGCGAATACACGATCATGACCGACGAAATACCGCCTGATTCAGCACCACTCACTGTCGTAGATGCAGCCCGATGAAACTTTCTGACCGGAACCAAACCATGAGCCCTATGACCATCTCCCGTATAATTCTCGTATCCGGACTTATTAGCGGTCTGCTCCCTGCACAACACTGTGTCGTGCCCGCTACTTTTTCTGACAAGGATGCTCCTTCATGGGGCAACGTGGCCGGTTTTTCTTCTCACCGTCGCCAACAAGTCGTGATCAGCAGCAACAGGATGTTCCCTCTGAAGGGAAAATCCTTGCTTGAGGTTTGGTTTAGGAGAGACAGCCTCTTCACCGAGGTCCTTCAGCCGGGCCAGTCGCAAGTAACGGTTCTCGTGTCGAGCGGTGGCAAAGAACCTGAAACAGCAACCATGGCTTTCGGTTCGAACCATGGACCTCAGATAATCCAGGTCACTCGCAGAAAGCTGGCACTCCCGAAGTCCCCACGTCTCACAACTGGAAAGGTTGCAGATTGGGCCACTCACAACAGCGTGCGTATCAGCTTTTCGACGGCGTTCTTCTACTCAGGTGGCCCTCTCTGTCTCGAACTTGTTGGCAAACCTCTCGCCGGTCAGGCAAGTGATTTCTGGCCCGTCGATTTCAACTACGACCCTGAAGAAGGTGTCGCGACCCCGTTTGGTTCAACTTGTTACCCATTAGGAAAGGAAGCTCGCTCGGCTTCCGCCGCACCGGCCAGCCTTCGGGTAGGTAGCACTGCTCGGCTCCAAGCATTCGGTCGGCCAGACACTCCGGGCATACTCACACTGGGCACTCAACACTACGCTAACGGCATCAACCTTAGCTTCGCGGGGGCTCCCGGCTGCCATATCTACACCCAACCAATCGTCAGCCTCGGCCAATTCTTCGCGTCCCTTCCCTGGGTCAAGCACGGCTTTGCCACCAGCACCTTCCATATCCCTAATCATCCGCGCTTCATGCAGGGCAGGATCTACGCTCAGTGGATCAATCTTGAGGCGGCGCTCCCGCGCAGCCAATGGACAAATACAGCAGGGCTAACAACCAGCAATGGACTGGAATTGACGCTAGCTGCAACCCCACCACGCCTGGGGATGTGCTTCATCTCGACAGGCGCAATCGGCAAGGGCCAATCAATCCCATCGCAAGGCACCGTCTACCAGTTCAAAGCCCCTGTCATCCGGTTTGTCTATCGCTGATATAGACCGCACACGCCGTACATACTCTCAGCCATGATGCGTTTTCTGCTCGCCTTGATGCTGGCCCCGCCCGTCGTCGCCCAGACGGCCGATGCTCCTGCGCCCAATGCCGCCGATGCCTATCGCAAGGCGGCGCAACTCTATCGTGATGCTCCCGACGAAGACGCGGGCTTCCTGGGCGACATGAGGTCGAAAGGCTTCGCCCTGCGCCAGGCGCATCACCGCCACCTGCGCGACAACACCGCTTGTCTGGCGGCGATCGACATGGCCTTGCCACTTCCCGTCTGCCGGTTCGAGTCACCGAACAAGGATCCTGTTTCCACCCTGGGGGGCTTCACCCGCCAGTTCATGGAGATGGTCACCCTGGTCGCTCTCGATGGCATGGCAGCGGCCGACAAGGCGGGACGCAAGCGCGGCATTCACCGACTCCTGAGGATGGCCGAACACATGGCCATGCAACATTCCAGCATGGGCTGGGCCATGACCTTCGTGATGGAAGAATTCGCGGTGACCTTGCTGGACAGGATGCCGACCAACACCGACGCGAGGCTGCGCGATCGGATCGGCCACTACCTCGCCGGTCGCGGCGGTCTCGATCACCTCGCACGGCACGCCCGCGACGAAGCCGCTGCCCTCCTCGCACCCGCGCTGCACAAACATTTCGCCAAGCCCGATAGCGATCCTCTCTGGCGCGAACTCGACACGGCACGCGAACGCCTGCTCGACGCACTCTTCACGGGCTGGCAACAGACCGGTCCGAAGACGCCGGCACTGGCCCGCTACAGCGACCTGACCCGGAAGTGGCGAGCCGCGATCCGCAACCACGACCTGCTCAAGAAATCGCCGCCGGACCAGAACCTGGCAGGCTTCGCCGAAGAGATCACGAAATTCATGCTGCTCTTGGTGCTGCCGCAGATGGAAACGCTCACGGCCAGGCACCAGAAGATGGAGGCAGCCCTGCGACGCTTCGCTCCGGCCAAGAAGACCGCGAAGGTAGGCAAGCCCAACTTCGTGCTGATCTTCGCCGACGATCTCGGCTACGCAGACCTCGGCTGCTACGGCAACGAGATCATCAAGACCCCCAACATCGATCGCATGGCGAGGCAAGGCATGCGCTTCACCGATTTCTACGCCCAGACCGTCTGCGGCCCCTCGCGCGCCGCCCTGATGACCGGCTGCTACCCGCTGCGCGTCGCCAAGAGTCGCAACCGGGTCGATGTCCATCCACGCCTGCACACGGACGAGATCACCATCGCCGAGATCCTCAAGGAGCAAGGCTACAAGACCGGTTGCTTCGGCAAGTGGGACCTCGCCGGCCATCTCCAAAAGGGATACGACCGGACCCTGCTGCCGACCGAGCAAGGCTTCGACTACTTCTTCGGCACCCCGACCAGCAACGATCGCCTCGTCCACCTGCTCGAAAACGACAAGGTGATCGAACGCTCGGCGAACATGGCGACCCTGACCAGTCGCTACACGCGCAAGGCGATGGACTTCATCGAAACACACAAGGATGAGCCCTTCTTCGTCTACATCCCCCACACCATGCCGCACACGAAGCTGGCTGCATCGAAGAAGTTCAACGGCAAGTCACCGCGCGGACTCTATGGCGATGTCATCGAAGAGATCGACTTCAACGTCGGCCGTATCCTCAAGAAGATCGAAACGCTCGGTCTCGACGACAAGACCTACGTCATCTTCACCAGCGACAATGGTCCGTGGTGGATCAAGAAGGAACACGGCGGCAAGGCCGACCCGCTGCGCGGCGCCAAGACCTCGATCTGGGAAGGCGGCGTGCGCGTGCCCTTCATCATCCGCGCACCGAAGAACGTCCCGGCCGGCACCGTCTGCACCGAAGTCGCGAGCACCATGGACATGCTGCCGACCATGGCCCGGCTCGGCGGCGGCGCCGCTCCGTCGGACCGAGTCATCGACGGGCATGACATCGGCGCATTGATCCATGGCGAGAAAGGGGCAGAGAGCCCGACGAAAGCGCTGTTCCACTACGCCCACACGCATCTGCAAGCGGTGCGCAGCGGCAAGTGGAAACTGCACCTCACCCGTCCCGCCAACCCCGCCTGGACGCCGAACTGGGCGCGACACATCGATCCCGAAGACGTCTTCGAGATCACTTCGCCGCTGCTCTACGATCTCGATGCCGATATCGGCGAAACCACCGATGTGGCCGCTGCACATCCCGGAGTCGTCA
>CAZIVO010000150.1:0-6893 GCA_964542765.1 uncultured candidatus Brocadiaceae bacterium
ACCGCCAGTTCGACACCTTCAGCGGCAAGAGTGATCATTCGCTCTTCCATCGAAGCGTCGCCGTGGCCGCTATGCGTCAGCGTATGGATGTGCGTGTCGCTGGCGACATAACCTTCGGTCTCCACCTCCCGTGCGATCCTCATACCGATATTGACCGCCTCTTGTCGCCTCAGATCGACCTTGCGCTCGGCTCGCCCCCACTCCATGCCCTTGCTGGCATAGACCGTGTAACGACCCGCAGGGACCTCCAACCGCGCGCTACCGGTGGCCGTGTAAACGATGCCAGGTCGCACCGCCGTATGCGGCGCTTGCGCGTAGAACAACACCGGGAGAGAGCCATCCCCGGCCACGATTGTGATCTTGGCCGGCACCGGCTGATCCCCGGCATCGGAGACCCTGACCTCGAGCAGCCTGAGCTTGAGGTGCTGGCGCAGACTCGCATGCACGAGCCTGATATCGCCCACGAGAATGTCATCCCTCGGACTCTTCGGCAGGATCCCGAGCTTGTTCTCACCATCCTTGAGACTGCCGGGCGGCAGCGACACGACGGCATCGACCCAGCCTGCGGCCACCTTGAGGCGCTGCAAGCGCTTGCCGTTGAGCCAAAGCCACCACTCGTTACTCACGTGCATGTGCCGGAAAAGGATCAATTTCTCGCCCTGATTAACCTTGGCGTCGAACTTCACATTCACCGCCACACCATCGGGCTCGGCAGCCGCCTCCTTCCACTCCGGTGTCTGATCATCGCCGAGATGGTGGATCTTTCGTTCCAGGACCTCCACCGTCCCTTCTGCTTTCTGTGGGGCGACACCGGACAGTGCTAGAGCGGCGCAAACGAGGGAGAGACTCATGGTCTCACGATACTGCTCAGCGACCCGACAGTCGCCACATCAAACGATGCTGAGCAACAAGGCGATCATAAAGCGGCACGAGCCTGCGCATCTCCGAGCGACGACGGGAGCGCGGATAGCCCATTCCGGCCAGGAACCGCAGGTAGTCCACCACTCGTCCGCTATAGGAGAGGCTGTCGGCATGCCGTTCGAGATAACGCACCATCCTGATCAGCATCCGGTCGCTCGCATGCTGGCTGGGTTGCTGCCGGAGCACCGCCCTGTCGAGATCGACCATCCAAACACGAGGCACACCCGCATCGAGGCTGACGAGAAGATTCTCCGGGTGGAGGTCGGGATGCCTGAGCCCACACCTCAAGGCAGACTCGATCACTCGACCCGCTTCACGCACGGCCGAACGGGCATGCTCGGGATGTTCCGCCAGAAAGACAGGCAAGGACCGGGAACCACTGACCAACTCGGTCACCAGACGCAGCTGGAAGATAAGACCCCGGCCACGCCAGAGAGCCGCCAGCGGATCCACTGTCGGCACACCTGCGCGCTGCAAGGCCATCAGCATCTCGAGTTCGCGCACCGAGCGATGGCGGAAGAGAAACCTATCCCTGAGGACACCCCGGAAGGCACCCCCACGGCGATAGTCACGGGCAACAGCGCGATGACCCGGACACGGTTTCAGCAGGCTGATACCCCCCCTTCCGGGCACATCAGGAAATTCCTCCCCCTGTGCCCACCACATCTTAAGAGGAATATCAGCGAGATCGGCACGGATGACCGCACCGCCCTCGCGATCCTCAACTAACCGATATCCCTCGGGCACCTCCACTCATGGAATGATAGGCGCAGAGCGTCCAGACCGCTAATCTTCCAGTGTGCTACCGACGGGCGCGCATCTGCTGTTGATTCGCCTTTCGGCGCTGGGGGACATCCTGTTCTCCCTCGAGGCCCTGGCGTCGCTGAAGGAAGAACGGCCTGACATCAAGATCGACTTTCTGGTCGAGGACCGCTTCGCCGAGTTGCTGAAAGGGCATCCACACATCGACACGCTGCTCGTCTACCCGCGCAGGAACAAGCTCGCCATCCCTCGATCGCTGCTGCGACTGCTTCGACGCCGCTACGACGCCATCTTGGACCTTCATGGAAATCTCAAAAGCGCGATGCACGTGGCCTTCGCACGCAGCCGCCACAAACTCGGCTTCGCGGCTCCCAGGGCGCGAGAAGGAGCTCAACGATTCTATTCCCAGGCCGTGGAACTTCCCCGGCAAGGCTCGCATCGTGCCGAGCACGGCCTGTACCTGTTGCGCGCACTAGGCCTCGAGGGAGCGCCGTCACGACCGGTGCTTCCCATCTTCGATGAGCCGGCAGGCGAGGCTGACGGTGCCATCATCCTGCACCCGGGAACGAGCGCTTGGGCTTCGTTCAAGCGCTGGCCCGCCAGAAACTTCGCCGAACTTGCGCAGCGGCTGATGGCCAGGAATCTTCGAGTCGCAATCAGCTACGGTCCCGGCGAGGAACATCTGGCCGATCAGATCCAAACAGCCGCACCCGGTTCCAAGAAAATCGATGGTGCGAGGATCGGTCTCGCCCAACTCCCATCCGTCTACGCACGGTGCCGGTTGCTCGTCGGCGCGGACACGGGGCCACTGCACATCGCAGCCGCCACCGGCACTCCGGTGGTGGCACTGTTCGGCCCCAAGGATCCGGCCAGCTACGCGCCCCGAGGCGAACACCACCGAGTCATCTTCGCTGATGTCCCCTGCAGACCCTGCACACGCCGTCGCTGCCCATCGCCACAATGCGTCCTCGGTCTGAGTGTGGATGAGGTGGAACGAACCGTCCTGGACGCACTATCGTGAAACCCTCAACGCCCGTCATCGTCATTCGTCACCCCAAGGAACGCATCGCCAAATGTTCCCTGCGCCACCTCCATGACCGGCCCGAAATCACCTTCCTCAAGGCAACCCGCGACTTCCGCTTCGATGCTACCGAACACACCCTGCTGGCCGTCGGGGCGCCACCCTTGACGCCCGCCGACGCCCATCGCCCTCTGCTGCTGCTCGACAGCACCTGGCGCTATCTGGACGATCTTCAAGCCTGTGTCGTGGGCTCGCCAATCCCACGGTCGATCCCGGAAACGGTGCAGACCGCATATCCTCGCAAAAGCAAGCTGTTCGAGGATCCCGAAGCAGGCCTGGCCTCGGTCGAAGCCCTCTACGCCGCCAAGCGAATCCTCGGAGAAGACGACCCCTCCCTGCTGGACGGCTACCACTGGCGCGACGAGTTCCTCTCGGCTCTTCAGCCCTAGGAACCCGTCCCCGCCAGCCCGATCACGATTCCTCGATGGACGAGGATACCGACATGTCTCAGATATCGCTGGCGATGAAGGTCGCGGTGACCGTGTGGTCAACGTCAACATACGGCAAGTATGTCGAGGGCTCCGTCAACTGCGTGGTGATCTGCGATGTCTCGTCCCAAAGGAAGAGTTCCTTGTTCGTCTGACCCGCTGGCACTCTGGTGAAGAGGAGACGGCTGTTGGCCGCTCCCGCCCCGAAAGCATCGTTGCCGACCACACTGCTGACCGTGACCACCGCACCGGCACCGGCAGCGGCACTCTGATCCCACAACAAAAGGTCGTTCTGCGCGCTCACCGTGGTCCGGACGACAAAGTCACCGCCGGAGGTCTCGCCGCCGAACACCGACGTCGCGTCGAAGAGGGGAATACTCACCACGGTCTGGCTGGTGGAATTGAACAGCTTGACCCCGGCCGTTGCTCCGCTACCGGAGAAAACCACATTGCCGTTGCTCAAGATCTTGTCAAAGGTGTAGTCGTCGTTCCCGGTCGTGGCGATCACAACCGTTGACGTCACATCCCTGTCGAAGAAAAACAAGTCCTGTCCACCGGCACCTGTATCGCGCGAAAAGACGATATCGCCATTGCTCAAGGAGCCGAGATAGGCATCGTCTTGGACATCCGAAGAAACCACCACGGTGATATCTGCCGTGTAGTCGTAGAGACTCAGGTCCTGATTGCCAGCACCAGTGGCGATGCTGAAGAGCAGTTCGTCCGCCGGAGTCACCGCGACGAAAGTCTCATCGACGCCGGTAGTGGCAACGAGCCGCGAAGTCGCCGTCGTCGAATCCCACATGTAAAGATCTTTGCTGGCCCCGGAGACCTCGAAGATCACCCGGCTCTGGGAATCAGTCCCCTTGTAGGTCTTGGTCTGACCCTGAACGGTCGCGCCAAGGTCCGCGGCTATCTCGACGAGTCCATCGCCGAGTTTGAAGTGAAAGAGGTCTTGCTCGCCAGTTCCCGAAAGCTGCGAGAAAACGACTGCGCCGCTGGGCAAGGCAGCACGGAGAGTCTCGTTATTAGCCGCTGTCGAGACCGCCGTCGACAGCTTGGTCGTGGGGTCGTAGTAGTAGATATCCGGCTGGCCGGCGACACCCCTCTCGTAGAATATCTTGCCGGATGATGACGCCAGAGGATTTCGATCGTGTTCGCCAAGGGAAGCGGAGATAGCCGAGATTGCCTGGCTACTGGCCTCGAAGAGGAACAGGTTCGTCTCGCTCGCAGATACCTCGTTGGTAAACAGGACATCGCCCGCGGACGTGCTCGCTGCAAAGACCGAGCTATGTGCAGAAGAATCTCCGATCGTGGTGGTCGTTCGGCTGTGCGGGTCGTAGATGAACAGACGCTTGGTGCCACTCTGAGAGCGGTCGTAGGCCACCCTTCCTTGTGCGAGGACAGCCACCAGAGTATCCGTGAACCCCGCTGAATTGGTCACGGTCAAGGTCTTGGTGGTATCCGTATCCAGGAGCAACAGATTGTCGCCCCACTGGACTGCCGCAAGATTGCCGCTGGTGATCTTCACCTCGAAACTCGTCTGCGTGGATTTGTTCGCGGCGTCGGTGGCCTCCACGACCACTGTGTAGGTTCCCACCGTATCGAAATTATTCTGGTACGTGGAACCCGAGAAACTGCCGCCGCCAGAGACCACCGAGAAGGTCATCGGCTCCCCCTCCTTGTCCGTGGCGTAGTCCCCAAGATCCAGGGAGAAACCCATGGGCGAGGACGCCGACTGACCGGGAATGGTGGAGAATCTCGGTGACGAGTTATTCGTTCCACCGCCGCAAGAAGTGAGTAAGCCAAGGATTCCGGCAAGAAAGACGGAACTGGTAAGGGTGACGCGACTGAACATGTTTCTCCTCATGATCGTGGGTTTCGTTGCTCGGGGTTCTAGGAGATTCATCGACAAGGAGCGGCACGGAGTTAACGGAGAAACTCAACTCCTGATGACAAAAGGTGTTGCGACGAACCTCGGAGCGGGTCGAAGGCTCGCCGAAGGCTGATGCACCGATCCTCTACGGATCAGTCCAGCCGCCCGAACGCCGCCTCGGACACGGCGCCGAAGGTCGCCACGTAGATGAACTCCAAGCCCTTGATCAGATAAGGCTTGAGCTCTTCGACATCGCGCCGGTTCTCTTCCGGCAAGATCACCCGCTTGATCTTCGCGCGGCGTGCGGCGACGACCTTCTCGCGAACGCCGCCGATCGGAAGGATTTCCCCGACCAGCGTCAACTCGCCCGTCATGGCGAGATCTCGCGGAACCGGGATCCCCCGCATGAGGGACACCAAGGCACAGGCGATACTGATCCCGGCCGAAGGGCCGTCCTTGGGAATAGCGCCAGCGGGGAAATGAACATGGACATCTTGTTTGCCGAAGGCCTTCGGGTCCAATGCAAACTCGGCGGCATGGCTGCGCAAGAAAGACAAGGCGAGCCGGGCCGATTCGGACATGACATCTCCGAGACTTCCCGTCAACTGCAGATCACCCTTGCCGGATGCGGAAGCAGCTTCGATGAAGAGAATCTCGCCACCGTGCGATGTCCAGGCCAGACCCTGGACAACACCAGGCACGCGCAACGACCGATCACCATCCCCAACATGACGCGGTTGGCCGAGCAGCCGGGTAAGACCCTTGATCTGTAAACGTCCTGGTTTCTTGTTCCGTCGCGCCACCGCGAAAGCAGTCTTGCGACAGATCCGAACGATGTTCTTCTCCAAGCTGCGAACCCCAGCCTCGCTCGTGTAGAAATCCACTATCCTCCGGATCACCGACTCCGAGAAAGAAACATCTGAACGGGTCAGTCCGTGGCGCTCGAGTTGCTTGGGAACCAGATGGCGACGACCGATCTGAACCTTCTCGTCCGTCAGATAGCCAGGCAGTTCGATGACCTCCATCCGATCACGCAAGGCTTGCGGAATCTGCGGCAGAGCATTGGCCGTGGCAATGAACATCACCTTCGAGAGATCGAAGGGCACGTCCAGATAGTGGTCGAGGAAAGCATGGTTCTGCTCTGGATCGAGCACCTCGAGCAGGGCCGATGACGGATCGCCACGGAAATCTGCTCCGAGCTTGTCGACCTCATCGAGCATGATGACGGGGTTGTTCGACCCGCAAGTCTTGATGCCCTGCAAGATGCGGCCGGGCATCGCTCCAATATAGGTTCGACGATGCCCCTTGATCTCGGCCTCATCTCGCATCCCACCGAGAGAGAACCTCCAGAAACGACGTTCCATCGCCCGCGCGATGCTCTGCCCGAGACTGGTCTTGCCCACTCCCGGCGGACCGGACAGGCAAAGGATGCTGCCTTGATGATTGGGCTTGAGCTTGCGCACCGCAAGGAACTCGAGAATGCGGCTCTTGACGTCTTCGAGCCCGTAATGGTCTTCATCCAGGAAGCGCTGCGATCGCCTCAGGTCACGACTGTCCTTGGTGGCCACCGACCACGGCAGGCCTGTGAGCCAGTCGAGATAATTGCGCAGCACGCTGTATTCAGCCGACTCGACCGGCGTCGTCTTCAGGCGGCTGAGCTCTTCACGCGCCCGCGCCTGCGCGACCTCCGGCAAACCCGCAGACTCGATTGCCTGCTCGATGCGGGCGATTTCCATCTCCCGCGCATCCTGCTCCTCTCCCAACTCACGACGGATGATTCTGAGTTGCTCACGCAAGAAGTAGTCCTTCTGCGCCTTCTCTACCTTGC
>CAZIVO010000151.1:0-5605 GCA_964542765.1 uncultured candidatus Brocadiaceae bacterium
GTCCTCGTAGTCGAGGAGGAACTCACAGTCGGTGGGGATGTCCGTCCAGCCGTAGGCGTCGAGGACGGCGCGGTCCATGGCGGCGTGGAGCTCGCGGAGCCGATCGATCTTGGGGTTGCCCTCCTCGGGATCGTGGAAGCGGTTGTAGGTCTTGGTCAGGCCGAGGTCGGTCTCGACCATGAGCTCGGCGCGGAAGTCGTAGTAGGCCTGTCCGGCGGCTTCGAGGGCGGGGTGGGTCTGCCAGTCGTCAGGGAAGGGGAAGGTCTCGAAGCAGTCGGAGGGGGTGTAGCGGAGGTCGTCTTTCATGGACGACCCGAAGAACCGCGCCCAGAGTTCATGGGGGCGGGATTGGAGGGCGGCGAAGGCGGCGTGGGTTGTCAGGGGCATAACGATCATGCTCTCTGACATGACCATGCCCCCGGTGAGGAACGCAAACGCCCCGTGCTGCCCGACCCGTGAGATCACCAATACCCGCTCCATCCCGGCGATGGCGGACTCTAGTGCTGGCCGTGAGTTCCAGAACTTCCACCATTCGTGGACCATGCGCGGGTACTTGACGGCGTCCTTTGTGATGCGTTCCGGCTTGACCTTCGCCTCAACGATGGCCATCAGGTCCGGCCACACGCGTCGGCACTCCGCCTCCTCGCGCTCACCGAAGTTGATCACATACCGGTGATGCGCATGCGTCGGACTGTTATTCACCTCAGCGCCGCCGATGTAGGGGAAGATCACCTCGCCGTTCCTCGGATCCGAAGCGATGAGCCGCTCCATCTCGGCGAGCGACGACGCGACGCCCTTCTTGTCTGTGTCGTCGAAGGTGAAGCCCATGCCGAGGACGATGCTTCCCTGGAAGCTCTGCCCCGCATTTGCGGTCAACCGAACGGGATCTTCGTGCCCTCCACGGTGGAAAAGGAACGCGGTGATGGTCGGCACCTCCTTCCCGTCGAGATAGCGTTCTTGGCTCCACTGGCCCCTGTAGATGTGGATCACACTGACCACGACCGCGGCGAGCCCGGGCCACTTGATGCGCTTGTTCGCCCAGTAGATATCGCCACCGTGCTGGCAGATCCAGCGCAGACCACTGCCGCGCGTATCGCCCTGGGAAATTGTATTGGTTGCGATCAGTCCGAAGGAGCCTCCTTCTCGTAGATGGTCGAACGCACGCCTGAAGAAGTGCGCCGCAAGATCAGCCCCACCCACCATCTGCGGTTGCGCATTGACGATCCACTGGGAATAGCCCGCACCTTGCGCTGCGGTGATGTTTCGACCGCCCAAGAAGGGCGGGTTGCCCACGAACGCATCCATGCCGGGCCGCTCGCGGTCAAAGACCTCGGGGAACTCCAGCTCCCAGTGAAAGGGCGCCAGCGGCGGGTCCGCGTGACGCAGTTCCTCCAGCCAAGCGCGGTAGGTCTCTGCTTTGCCGGTCATGGCAGCCGATTCAAATACGCCGCGTTTGGCTTCGCGCTCCTTCGGCTTCTTGCCCTCGAAGAAGGCGGCCAGCACCAGGTCGCCCATCAACCGCATCTTGCCCAGCTCAAACCGCGCCTCGTCCCAGAGGTCGCGCAACTCCCAGTCGCTGACCTCCTCCCCGGCTTGGCGAATCTTGCGGCGCAGATCGAGCACCGAATCGAGCGCGTCGCGAACGCCAAGGCCCTTGAGGATCGGCGGCTTGTTCTCGTCCCAGTGGAAAGCCTCCATCTGCCGGCGCGAAAGCCCCACCAGGGAGTCGCCGTGCCGCAGGGCATGATCCACGAAGGTCAACGCGTGCTCGCGTGCCAGGGTAACCAGCCAGAGCGAGACCTTGGCAAGATCCACCGCCACGGGGTTGCGGTCCACGCCGTAGAGGCAGCGCTGTGCCACCAGACGACGGGCGAAGATGACTTCGTCCTCGTCAGCCGGAAGCTCCGGGAGGCAGTCGTGGGCGTGCCACGATTCGATCAGCGCGTCGCCCAGTTGACGGCAGGCCTCGACCAGAAACGCGCCCGAGCCCATGGCCGGGTCGCATATCTTGAGGTCGAGGATCTGTTCCGGAGAAGGCGGGGATTCGCCTTCATTTTCGCCCTGCCGGAGCCGGGCGAGAATCGGTGCCAGCGTCCGTCGTACGATCGGTTCGGTGAGAGCGCGGGGAGTGTAGTGAGAACCCGAGCGGCGACGCTCTTCGCTCGGCTGCAAGACCATGGTTCCCCGGGGCACCAGGTCGGGGGTGGCCTCCTTGTCAAGAACCGCGTCGAGAGCCACATGCAGATCGTCGAGGGTCTCGGCCCCCTTGACCGCCTGGTTTACCTTGTCGGTGAGCTTGCGGTCGGTCTGGTCCTGTACCCACTTCTTGCGTTTCCTTGGTTCCTGTTCCAATAGCATGTCGAGGTCGATGGTGCTCGGTGCGCCGTGCCTCTTGCCAGCCTTGATGGCAATGGAGCGCCCTGTGGCGGTCTCCAGACGAAAGCCCATCATGGTCTCGTAGACCGAGCCGATCTGCTCCACATCAAGAGCACGGTAGGATATGCGCTCGCCGTCCAGCACCAACAGCTTGTCCAGTGCCCGGAAGATGGTGCCGTCGGGAATAAGCGGCGGCTCGATGCGATGATGAATCTGCCGCGCACCCGCGCCTGGTCGGCCTTCAAGGAAAGGGAAACGATCGGGGTTGAAGAGCACGCCGTGGCGCTTGGGCAGGCGCATCTCCCCACACTCAGCGCCATCGTGCACCATGCGGAACAGAACCACCAGTTGTGCCCAGGCGCCATAGCGCTGGTTCATGGTGTCGGGGTAAAGTGCCGCATCGCCACGGAGGCGTTCGTAGAGTCCGGACAGCGAATAGTGGTCGCGGAAGGCCTCGTCCTCGGGCAGCATGTCCCGCTCTTCGGCGTAGAGCAGAAAGACCAGTCGCAGGATGACAGTGAGCATGGCGCGATAGACTTTATCCGGGTGCTCGGCCAACTCCTGCTTTAGGAGTTCGCCCTTGCTCTGGTCGTGAGCGGATTGCAGGCCGCGAAGGAGTTCGTAGAGTCCGTGAAGAACCTGCTCGGCGAGGCGTTCGGAGACTTCATTCTGGTATTTGCGACTGTCTTCGAGCAGGGCTGCAAGGCGTTTGTCCTTCGGAAGTGCCAGTAGACATTTTTCGCTGAGGAGAAGACGGAGCGCGGTGGAAATGGGTCGCCCGGAGGTCTGGGCCATGTCCGCGACTCGGAAATCGAGCCAACCCGAGCTCTCGCCACGCGGGGCGGAGATCAGGCGCAGGATACGGCCATTGAAGAGCAAGCCCGCGGGCACGCCTGTCTGGCGCAGAAGTCGCTCCATGCGACCGTGGGGGGAGGCTTCGAGCCTACCCTTGGCGGCAGAGACCTTGCCCGGGTCCGCGCCCGACTCCAGGACTTGAACGAGAAGCTGCCAGGAACACGAACCTTCTTTCGGATCCAGTTCACGCACTGCAAAGTCCGGGCGCAGTGTCTCGCCGTAGTCAGGGAGTGGCAACTCCAGTTCCGGTGGAATCGGTGCATCTCCTGTACCTGCGTAGCCCTTGGTAGAAAAGTTCCAACCGAGGAAGGTCCTTGCGAAGACGGCGAAGTCGGGCAGATAGGAAACTGCCCCTTCTTTTGAAAGGAATTCACGCTCTTCGAGACAGCTCCTGAGAAGGGCCTGCCCTTCGGCGTCGCGTCGATCGAGGATGGCCCCGGCACGGACGAGCGCGGGAGCCGAGACCACCAGGCCGGTCGGCTGGACAAAGCCGAGCCATTCCAGATGCGCGAGGATCGCAGGATCGAGCTTTGCCATCAGTTCGTCTCCGGCCAGAGATAGACAAGGCCAACCGGTTCGACGCGACGGGCACGGACTTCGTAGAACTCCTGAATGCGAACAGGTTCAGTATTAAAATCACGATCGAATTGTTCCAGCCGCATGCGCCAGGAGCGAACATCTGCTTCGAGTTGGCGCCTCTCCTCGGCATCGAAATCGAGAGTGAGCTGCTGGAATTGCTTATCGTATCTTGCTACTTCCTCCACTACCCGTTTTCGCTGACTTTCCAGGGTATCGCGCAGACTCTTGGCTTCGCGGACCCCGCGCTCTCGAAGTCTCTCTTCGGCTCTCTTTGCCAACTCCGCGGCGCGCGGTTCCAATTGTGGAAGGAGTTGCTCGATATCCCGTGGAGCCGACTCAAGCAGTTTGACCCGAATCTGCTCGCTCGGGGCACTCGGCTGTTCGGCATCAAGAGAGTCCTCCAGAAGCTCCAGGGTTTTAGCCTCCGCATCGAAGGCATAAGCCTTTAGGGCACCATCGCGCCTGGAAGGCTCGACCCAACGAGCCGCCAGGGGAACAATCTCTTCGTGCAAGCGCTCTGCGTTGCGACCGTAGAGGGACAGCCGCCCTAGCAGCATGATTCGCGGAATGGAATCGGCCACCTGTGTAAGGCAGGCGCGCGAAAGGTCATGGTGCACAAAGCCCTGGGTGCGGAACCGGGCGAGCAGACGCTGGGCCACGCGCTGTTCCAGGTGCAGATGCACCGTGTCCTCGGTAAGAACGCCGCTATCCTCAAAGACCACGGGGCGGATAGGGGCCTCCCGGCGCCACTCAGCGAGCTTCTGATCTGTCTTCCGCGGGGCTCTCAGTGTGTCGAGGGTTCCTGTCCAGCTGGGATCTGCCTCGGCTCGGCGGTCGAGGGCGGGGAAGATCCATACCGGACGACCTTGGTCATCCTGAGTCTTCTCCAAGGGCTTTGCACCGAGGATCCCCAGCGAACAGGAGAGCGCAGACCGAAAGTGCCTCGACTGAAAGGAGATCCACCGGCGGGAGCGCTCAAGTAGGGTCTGGCAGCGCTCGATCTGGGTCTTTAGATCCTCCTGTCGTTCGCGGGTCACCTCCAGCTCTTCCTCGGTAACTCTCTTGAGCTCAGTGGCGAGGTCTGCGCCTTCAATTCTTGCTGCAAGCACTTTCACATCCTTGTGGCGGATGCCCCCTCTCAGTTGCCGCTCAATGTCATGGTCGATGACGCGAGACAGGCTGCCCAGTTCCTTCTTGATGATTTCTGTCTTGCGAACCAGCACATCGAGAACGCGGTCTTCCACGCGCTGAGGCAAGACAAAATAGTGGCAGCGAACCTCGTCCGCAGGTTGTAGTTTGCGGTCGATGCGGCCGTTGCGCTGTTCTATGCGCCCAGGGTTCCAGGGTAGATCGAAGTGGAACAGGTCAGTGCAGTGGGCCTGGAAGTTGAGACCCTCACGTGCAGCATCAGTGGCAAGCAGGATGCGGAGTGGATCCTGAGCAGGATCCGTGTTGAAGCGGCGCTGAATCTCCTTGCGCCGCGAGCGGCTAGTGGGTCCGTCGATGACCTCGATACGGTGTTCTGCATCTTCTGTGCTGTCGATGGCCTGCTCCAAAATTGCCTTCAGCCAGCGTTTAGTGCCTTGTACATTTTCGGTAAAGATGAGGACACGACGGTTGTTCCATTTTGGAGCCGGTCCCGGCCAGTGCTCACCAAAAGGGGGCAAGTCGGAACAAAGGTTCTCTCGAATCCAGTCGATGAGCGCTCTGGCCTTGGTATCAGGCGAATGCCTTGATTCCTCCGCGATTACCGCCATGCGATCGAGGAGAACTTGCTCTTCTCCCCACAGTTTCT
>CAZIVO010000151.1:5615-6639 GCA_964542765.1 uncultured candidatus Brocadiaceae bacterium
GGACTCATCGCGTTCGACCTCGGCTTCGACTGCTTCGACAGTGGCTGACACCTGTGCGACTTCTTCACGCTCAAGTTGTTCATCTGACAAGTCTGCATAGTCGTCGTCTGCATCAGGTGACTGGGTGAACAGGTCATCAGTAGGCAGCTTGGTGCCTCGACCTGCTGCCAGCTCTTCGCTGGTCTTTTCCCACTGTCGTTGAACTGTCTCCCGATGGACCTTTAGGCTTCGTGCGAAAGCTTCAATGGATGACAGGAGCCGCTGCTGGAGACCGACCACCAGAAGTCCGGAGGCTGCCTGGTTTCTTTTGGTGGTACTCGCAAATCTCTGCTCGCGAGTGTTCCGATATTGGTCAAGGAGACGGGAAAGTGCCAGTTCCGGTGCTTCGGTAGGCAGGTTGTCAAGTGTGATGCACTCTACCTTGCGGAGCGGAAAGCCCCCTTGCACCAATCGGATGTCCTCCTTGAGACGGCGAACCATAATTTCATCCAGCGCGGCCTTGCGCACCTTGACTCCGCGCGTAAAACGATACGGATCGAGAAGTTCAAGCAGCGTGGAGAAGCTGTTCGAATGCCCGTTGTGTGGAGTTGCGGAAAGAAAGAGCCTGTGCTCAAACCGTCCACAGAGGTCACGGATAGCCCGAGTAAACTTGGATTCGATACCATATCGGCCCCCACTTGCCGGTGCTGCGTGGTGTGCCTCGTCGATAATAAAGAGGCTACCAGGAAGCATCGGCCCAAGCCATTCTCGGAGCGGATCTGCGTAGACCGAGTCTTTCAAGAGGTTGTGTGAGACCAGAAAACGGCTATGAGTCCGCCACGGGTTGACTCCAAAGCCGCGCTCGCGCCTTACCTTGGCAAGATAGGACCGATCGAGGATCTCGAAGACAAGGCCGAAACGTTCCTCCATCTCGGCCTTCCATTGCTCCAGGACTGAAGGCGGAGCAGCGATTACGATGGTTTTGCATTTCTTGCGCAGCAAAAGTTCACGAGCAATAAGGCCCGACTCGATGGTCTTGCCCAAG
>CAZIVO010000152.1:0-6425 GCA_964542765.1 uncultured candidatus Brocadiaceae bacterium
GCACACATGGATAGAAAGACCACCGAGCGCATGGCCAGCTCGACACCCAGCAGCCCGCGGTAAAGTCGGAGGGCGAGACGGTGACCCCGCAGCCCGAGGTTGAGTTGCCCGGGGAGCTGGTGAACCAGCAGCGCGAGGTTGAGCTGAACAAGGAGATCGTTCGGGTCAGAGCCGAACTCTCCCAGGCTCGTGCGGGCGGCTTGCGTGCCATTCGCGTGAATGGCACGGAACTCACGCCCGAGCGCTTTCAGCGGGAGGTGGTGCATCTTGTAGGCGCTCAATCGGTGAAGGCCAAGATCGGTGAATTCTTCGTCCGGGAATGGAAGGACCGGCAGATCGAAGAGGGTGTGCGCAAGGCCGGAGATTTCGTCATCTCTGATGAGAAGATTGTGGCTGAACTCCAAGGTCAGGTAGATGAGTTCAAGAAGAAGAATCCAGGTGTGGAATTTTGGGAGGCGGTGCGGGCGCTGACGGGCATGGACAAGGATGTCTACATGCAGCAGCGCCGGAACACCGAGATGTTCAACCTCGTCTTCTTTCCTGGGCCGGCCAACAAGTGGCCGATGATCACGCGCGAAGCGATCATGGCGTCAGCTGCTGGCGGCGATGGCAAGGAGTTCTGGGACAACATCGAGAAGAGTTCGGTTGGTGAGGATGGTAAGCCGCAGGAACTTCCTGTGTTCTGGATGCACCTCTGCCGCGGTTGGGTTCAAAAGCAACTCGAGAAGTGGAGTGATATTCGCTATCCCTCCGATGGGCTGTCATCGGATGTGGTGCTCAGTGTTAACGGCATGGAGTGGAGCACCGAGGCCGCCTTCGATCTGATCCGCACAGGCATCTTTGTCCAGGATCTCGAGCGTGCGATGCTCGAGGTGGTCATCCGAGAGGCGCTCAGGCAGGATCTGGTGGAGCACGGCGCCTACCTCAGCGATGAGGAATTCCGTAAGGAGTTTGATGACTATCGCCAGGAATATGACAGCACGCCTTTCACGACCGAGGTCATCGCGACGGCCTTCAAGGGCTATCCCAGTCTGGAGGCTTTCCGACAGCGTTGGCGGTTGATGCAGGCTTTCGAGCACATGATTGCCGCTGATATCAACGATGACAATCTAGCCGCTCACGGCAAGCGTTACGCACGCTTCTTCGCGGATGGTCAGACCGGTGTTGAAATGATCCAGTTCATGGCCCGGAGCGTGGGTAGTGGCGCCTGGTTGCCCGGCGGTGATCGCTTGGCCCATCAGAAGAGCGAGCAGGCATGGAAAGAGTTGCAAGGTGGTGCCGACTTCGACCAGCTTCTCAATGAAAAGGGCGAGTTTTATGCCAACGACGAGGAGAAGGGTCGGCTGGGGCTCAAGTCGTTGAACCAGTTGCGACAGAGCTTCCATGAGAGCGAGTGGACGGATTTGCTCCTCGGATATTCGCTGGGGCATCACCTGTTCTATCACGCCGAAGAGGGCAAGGCGGTTGGACCATTGCGAGGGGCCGAGGGCTGGTACATCGCTCGCGTGAACACGCGGACTCCTGCGACGGGAGGCGTCAACGTGAAGGATGAGCGGACCCGTGAACTCGTGCGGCAGGATTATGTGACCTTCCGTTTCATGCACTGGGCCAACGATGTTCTCGCGAAGGCGAAGATCGAGTAGATCCGGTCATGGGCTGGATTTAGTGGCCCGCTTACCACAGTGGTGTCGCGAGATCTCTTTGACTGTCGGATAGAGTGACTGCGTGGTGAGTGCCCCCAAAAAGGACGCATCGTCGCCGGGGTCCCGGAAGGGTGGCACCCTGCGCGAATTGATCGCATGGATCTGGGTCATGACCAAGGCCAATCGCTGGTTGGTCGTGGCCATTCTGGTCTTCGGTGCGCTGCAAGCATTGTTCACCAAGGTGCCCTTGCTCTTGCTGAAGCCGCTGCTCGAGGCCCTGCAGAATCACGGACCCTCTCACGATTCGAGTTGGCTGATGCACTGGAGCCGGGATGCTTCGACCTGGATCTGTGATCTGTTCGGGTTGCGCGATGCCTTGAGTGCGTATGACGACAACGGCGCGCTGACACTCTTGGTGGGCTGCGCGGCTCTGGCTGCTATCTGTGGAGTTCTGGGGGCTACCACGATCTATGGCGTCATCGGCCTGAGTCGTTACTTCGCGACCAAGATCGTCGTTGATCTTCGCAATTATGTAGGCGCCCATATCATGGGCTTGCCGCTGCGTTTCTTCGGTGTCCGACGGATGGGGGACCTTTTGTCCAACATCACCACCGACACGACGGTTCTGTCGCGGTCGTTTGCGCTGATTGCCGAGCACATGGTCACGGACCCGTTCTTCATTCTCGGGAATTTCATCATCCTGATGGTGTGTTTCCCCGAGGCGCTGTGGGTTTTGTTGCTGATGTTGCCGGTGATGGCCTTGCCGCTGATCAAGATGGGTCGCCGGGTTCACAAGCGTTCCCGCCGGAGTCTGGTGGCGATGGGAGATGCGACCGAATCCATGAACCAGATGCTCTCGGGCATCAAGACGGTCAAGGCCTTCCAGCTGGAGAAGCAGCGTCTGGCGGAGTTCGAGCGGAATAACGAGCTGTTCCTGCACCGTAGCTGGCGGATGTTCCAGGCCAAGGCGATTTCTCAGTCTGTGGTCTTCATGGGCTATCAGATCGGTTTTGCCGCGATCTTTGCCTTCTTCGGATATCTGGTTGTCAAGGGCACTTACAGCGTCAGTGATTTCGTGGTGATCATCGCACCGCTGGCCACGACATATCAGCACGTCAAGCGTTTGAGTCGGGCATACAACACCTTGAATGAATCGGCTGGTGCGCTCGATCGTATCAATGTGCTGCTCCGTGAGGCGCCGGATGTGGCGACGCTGGACACCGGGCTCGAGCTCGAGGATGTCAGGGGTGAGGTCTCCATGGAGAAGGTCTGCTTCGCGTATGGCGACGATCCCGTGGTCGAGGATCTGTCATTCCACATCAATCCTGGTGAGACTGCTGCGTTGGTGGGGCCTTCGGGAGCAGGGAAATCAACGACGCTCGATTTGCTCGCCCGCTTTCATGATCCCATCTCGGGCAGGGTCATGATCGATGGCCACGATCTCTGTGACCTGAATCTGAGAAGTTACCGTCGTCATGTCGCGATCGTTAGCCAGCAGCCGTTTCTGTTCAACACGTCCATTCTTGACAATATTAGGTATGGCCGTCCCGAGGCTTCCTTCGACGATGTCGTGGAGGCTGCTGAGGCCGCGCAGATCCACGGATTCATCACCACCTTGCCGCAGGGCTACGAGACCATCGCCGGCGAGCGGGGCTGTAACTTGAGCGGTGGACAGATGCAGCGGATCACGATTGCGCGTGCCATCTTGCGCGACCCGGCGATCCTCTTCCTCGACGAGGCGACCTCTTCACTCGATTCGGAGAGTGAGGGGGCCGTGCAACGGGCGCTTGCCAACCTCATGCGAGGCCGCACCTGTCTGGTCATCGCACACCGTCTTTCCACCGTGAGCGATGCTGACAAGATTTTGGTCCTGGATCGAGGATGTCTGGTGGAAGAGGGGACGCATGCCGATTTGGTGGAGGCCGAGGGCCTCTATCATCGGATGAGCCAGCTACAGCAGATGGTCTGATTGACCGCTGTATCCACGGCGGGCAGCAGGTCGGGATCAGTTCTGCCGGGCTGAGGAGTCCAGCAGGGCGATTGCAGTCGCGCGGAGAGCTTCGCCGCGGCCGATGGCTCCGAGGCCTTCGCCGGTTTTGCCCTTCACGTTCACACGGGCGCGATCCATGTCGAACAGTGTGGCCAAGCGCTCGCGGATGGCCTCACGGTGAGGTTTCAGCTTGGGGCGCTCGGCCTCCACCACGATATCGAGGGAGACGACCCTCAGTTCGAGTTCTCGCAGTTGTCTGAGGACTTCGTCGCAGAACTCGGAGGAGTTTCTGGACTCGTTCGCGGGGTCATCATCAGGAAAGAGGCTGCCCAGGTCATCCATGCCGGCAGCACCCAGGCAGGCGTCACAGACTGCGTGCAGGATGGCATCGCCATCGCTGTGCGCTTGCGGTCCGACATCGGAAAGGATCTCTATTCCACCCAGGCGGCAAGGCCTCCCGGGAGCCAGGCGGTGCATGTCGATACCCAGGCCTATGCGCATATTCATCGAGCGTCCTCGCGTGTTGCGATCACTTCGGCGAAGGCCATGTCTTCGGGAGTCGTGACCTTGATGTTGATGTCGCTTCCCGGCACCACGGTGACGGGGAAGCCAGCGTGTTCGAGGAGTGAAACATCGTCCGTCGCCTGGAAACCATCGGCGTCTGCCCGGCGCAGGGCCTGTTCGAGTAGATCTCGCTGGACGACCTGCGGCGTCTGTGCATGCCACGCGCTGGAACGATCCAGCGTTGTCGATACGCGTCCGCTTTCGTCAACTTGCTTGAGCGTATCTTTTGCCGAGATCGCCAGGAAGGCTCCGCCGGTAATCGAAGCCTTCTCGATCGCCTGTTGAGCAGCGGCAACGGGGAAGAATGGGCGTGCGGCATCATGGATCAGCACGATCGGGAATTCACAGTCGGATGCATTCAGGGCATTTCGCATCGATTCTTGCCGGGTGGCCCCACCGTCGACCACGAGGTCCAGGCCGTCCGATCGAAGTTGTGCAAGGATCGGTTCGAGGTGCGTTTCCCGGTCCTGGGGATGGATGGCGAGGATGATTTCGCGTTCATTGCGGGGCGCGATGGCGGCGAGTCGGTCGAGGCTCCTTTCCAGAAGGCTACGGCCCTTACAGGGCAGATAGGCCTTGGGAATTTCGCCACCGAATCTTTCACCACGCCCGGAAGCCAGGAGAAGCATCGAGACCTTCAAGGTAAAGTGAGCGTAAACAACAAGGCGGTCATGGGAATGCGGATTTTAGGTATCGATCCAGGCAGTGTTCTCGTTGGCTACGGTTGCCTCGAGATTGCGGGCCGTAGCGGTGGTTCTGGCGGGAGCAAGGCTCCCCGTCCGCTTTCGCATCGCGCGCGGAACACGATCGACAGCGGGGCAGCTTCCGGCCGTATTTCTGTCGTGGAGGGGGGTGTCCTGCGATTGGGTGCCCGTGGCGCACAGATCGAGGATCGGCTGTTCCGCCTCGCGGACGAGTTCTCGAAGTTGCTGGTTCGGCTGCGGCCTGATGAACTGGCGATCGAGGAGGCTTTTTATGGCAAGAGCGTGCAGGCGGCTTTGCGCCTGGGTGAGGCGCGGGGCGTGATCTTGGCGGAATCTCGCCGTTTTGGCCTGAAAACCCACCAGTTCTCGCCGGCGCGGATCAAACGGGCGGTTACCGGCAGCGGGGCCGCCAGCAAGGACGCGGTGGCCTCCATGGTGGAGCGTCTTCTTTCGGTGAGTGCTGCGGATGGGCAACGGGACGTCACGGATGCCCTCGCAGTGGCGCTTTGCCGGGCGGAGGACCGCAGGGCGCTGAGCCTCGGGGGATGACGGCGAGCCTTTTTTGGGCCATGGGGGCGTGCTCGGGGGCTCATTGTTGCAATGCTCATCTCCGCGGGTTGTAATGTTTTACGGCCGTGAGCCTGCTGCGCTCACCAGTTCTGGTGTGCGGTATCGGCGTAAGGGAGGGTGAGGGGCCAGTCAGGGGGGGGCATGATCTCCGGTCCAATTTTTCCAAGGACCCGTGAGGGTCTTTGGGATTTAGCGAGGCAGAATCTCGATCTGATCGAGCATGGCTTGACGATCGTTCAGAGCGATCTCTGCCTGGATGGAGGAGATCGGATCGACGGGTTGTGCCGTGATGCGCTCGGGCATCCCACGCTGCTCCTGTGTGGGGAGGGGGCTGACGAGGTCGGTATCGTGTCCCGGGCGATCGAGATGCAAGCTTGGGTCACGACCCACGGAAGCTTGCTCGAGCAGGCCTTGCCGCTCTGCGGCTTGCGTTACGACCTCCCCGTACGTGTGATCATCCTCGTCTTCGATCTCTCATTCGACATCTTGCAGCGTCTGCGTGGGCTGGCGGCCCTGCCGATCGAGGTGTATCAGGCCCGCTCCTTCCTCGTTGGCGGGGAGACCATGGTCGGGGTGAAGCCCCTGGCGGGAGATGCTGCGAACGGTAGCGGCGACGGCTTCGATGTGCCGTGTGGCCTGGCGGATTCGTCGATGAGGGATCTCTGCAGCCAATTGCTTGATCTGCTGCGGCGTCTCGAGCCAACACTCCGGGTTTCGGGCGATCGCTACTCGCGACGATTTTGCCTCGATGCAGATCCGCTCGCCGAGCTTCGGACTGGCTCCGATGGCCTCGAACTGCGGATTTCATCCGCTGGCGAGGAGGATGGGGGGGCGAGTTTCCGTCTCGAAGAGTGGGCGGAGTGCCTCGAAGCCATGGATGGGGTGATACGGCGATATCTTCAGCTGTACGATCTCCGTGCCGGCGGTGCGGATGCTCCGGACGGGTTTGTGGCG
>CAZIVO010000153.1:0-6357 GCA_964542765.1 uncultured candidatus Brocadiaceae bacterium
TGAGCTACACCCACCACGCTTCGTTCCGCGGACGTGGTCCCACGGGGGCTAATGTGCCCGCACGGCATGCCAAGGTCAATCCACCGGCGAGGGATTCCTCACCATCCACAAAGCCATACCGAGCAGGCCCAATGCCCCCAACAGCATCAAAACCCGCGCACGCCACAAGAAACTCGGCTCGTAGACCAAACGGAGTCGGCACTTGCCCTGTGGCAGGAGCACCGCACTCAAGGCGCCATCGGCCGGAACAATCTCGGCGGACTCGACCACCTCTTTACCCTGGACCCGATGGGCGATCTCTGCCCGCATCCCGGGATAGGGATAAACCGAGATCACCACCCACCTGCGTGAGTCGGTGCGCACATTGAACTCGAAGGAGGTCGAAGAGCTTTTTTCCTCATCGAAACGCGCAGCCCCTATCGAGGAACCATCGACCACATCGAGTCCTGATGCCTCCAGAAAAGCAACATCGGCAGGGTCGAACTCCGGCGCAGCCATCTTCTCGAAAGCAGCTTCCATGTCGTTCACGGCCTCGACACGCTTGGGGAAAAAAGCACGCTTGAGCACGGTCTTTCGCTCCAGCACCACGGCGTCTTCATCCTCGTGGAAAAGGTCGAACTGTGGCGAGGCAGCAAGCAGTCGCGCATGCTCCCGAAACCTTGCGCCACCGCTCTCGTCCGCAGGCACAGGGAAGATCAGATACTTGACATTGACCAGATCCAGATAGCGCCCGTAGCCAGAATCGAAGGGATCGATCTTCACCGAGGCTCCGATATCTTCGGCCACGCCCTGATGAAGCAACATCAAGTTGAAGTCGCGCCCGGTGGTGACGGTGTCCTGCGCCTGTTCACCCACATCGCTACCGGTGAATACCGGCCAGTGGCGCACATTGGGGTTCAAGAAGCGCTTGACGAACTCGCCATAGCGACGCGGAAACACTCCGTCGTGCAAACGAATATCATCGATGCCAAAGACCGCATTCTGGTTGGGGATCAACACACCCAAAAGGCCGAAGGTGCGAAAGGACCCCGGACGATCCTTGCGCTGCAGAGCCTTGATGAAATCGGGCTTCGCGAAAGGGTCGTGGCGGGGCATCCAATCGCCCGGCACCGCCAGCACCAACTCTGTCACCAGCAGGCCGACGACCAGAACAACGCGCAGGGTGCTCTGCACAAAAACGGTGGCCCACCCCATGAACACGACCAGCGCCACCGGCCAAACAAGAGCTGTCCAGCCCACGAACTCGATGTAAGGGCGACCCTGTCCATCACGCGGTGACGCTTCTTCGGCCCCGAGTGCCGCCGCCACCAGTATGACCAGCGCCGCCAGCGCGACTGCGGCACTCACCAAGAAACGGCGAGCGGACACGGTCCCGGCCAGCACCGCCGCGATGCCGGCACCACAGAGCAGGGCCAGAGCCAGGGCAGCAACGGGATAGAGATACTTCCACAGCTTGACCAAAGAAAAGCCCGGCAAGTCTCCCAACCACCCGGTCCCCCACCATCCGAGGATCTTGCCACCGAACAAGAGGAGGAGCCCCCAGAGAAAGGCGCTCTTACCAAGCCCTCTGCCCACACCCATGACGGCCAGCAAGAAGGTGAGAAACCCGATGTAAGGCGCCACCGAACCAAAGTGCCCGAGGTGATAGCCCTTGGGGAGGAACAGACCCAGCGCCCCCGCAGCCGTGAAGGCATCGCCCCCGAAACTGGTGTCATGGTGATGGACGGATTCGGCCACATACTCCAGTCCCCCGAGCCAGTAGAAGGACGCCAACAGAACCGGCGGCACCGAACACAGAACCACGCGCAGGAAGCCCGCCCAACCCCACTGCTGCCAGCGCCACAAGCAAAAGATCCCGGTGGCGACTGCGGCGAGCAACGCCGGTTGCGGGTTGCCGCCAGTGACAACGCAATAGACGACAAAACCGTGTCCGAACAGCGATGTCCACCGAGGCCGACGAGCCAGCTGATCAGCGGTCAGCCACAGCCAGGGCAACCAGACCTCCGCATTGAGGTGGTGCATCTGCAGGTAGCGCAAGAAGTAGCCAGTCAACCCGAAGGCAACCCCGGCACCGAACGCTGCCGGCAACGGCAGACCGAGCCGCGAAGCGAGTAACAAGGCTCCGGTTGCTCCGATCAACAACCTCAGAAGATAAGTGAAATCGAAGATCCAAGGGGAATCGGGAAACCAGTGCACCAGCAGGCGCAGCGGGTTGCCGATGCTGGTCTGCCAGTTGCCCTGCAAGGGTACGCCAAGGCCGTTGTGCGGATTCCACCAGGGCCACTCTCCTCGATCAAAGAGCTTCGCGCTGTAGACCGCCAAGGGCTCGTCGATGTAGGCCGCAACCGCGTCCGCAACCGGAACCGACGTCGGTGCAGCAGCATCCACGGGACCCCTGGCCGTGACTCCGGGCCCACCAAGCGAGGCCATCAGACCCTGCCCCGAAAAAAGAACTCCGCGGAAGGCCACGGCAATGACCATGACCAGCAACAGGATGTAGGGCCAGTGACGCTTCACGACCCACTCACCTTGAATCACCCGTCATTTCGACCTCGAAAATCGCCAGCGTAGCAGGGTCCAGATTGCGACCCAGCCATCGCGGGTACGAATCTTCTTGCCGGCGTCCTCGGTCCTCGGTTCGTAGCGAATCTGGATTTCCGGGATCTTGTAACCTCTCTTGAGCACCTTGGCCGTCACTTCCGGACAGAACTCGAAGCCATCGGACTGCAGGTCGATCGACTGGATCAGTTCCCGCTTCCACATCTTGTAGCAGGTCGGCTCGTCCGTCAGCCGCGAACCGTAGAGGATGTTGGTGATCCAGCTGAGCAACACGCCACCCCAGTAATACTTGACCTGCACGTGGCTGCTGCGATAACTCAACCGTCGGCTTCCGTAGAGGACGGGAGTGTCGATTCGCTCCATCTCTTCGAGCATCCGTAGAAAATCCGAAGGATCGTACTCGAGGTCGGCGTCCTGGATCACGACCACCTCGCCAATGGCCTGCTCGATGCCCATCCGAACCGCCGAACCCTTCCCCCCATTCTCCTTGTGGAACACCCGCACTCGCGGGTGTTCGGCCGCCAGGGCATCGGCGATGGCAGCACTCCCGTCGGTGCTGCCATCGTCAACAAGCAGGATCTCGAGTGAGAGTGGTAGGGCCAGCACCCTGATGACGCTCTCTTTCAGGGTGGCCTCCTCGTTATAAGCAGGGATCACCACCGACAGCCGTGGCACCGTCGATCCCGCAGACCCATCCTCATCAACTAGCATTCCGTATGAATTCTGCGGTGAGGTGAAGGAATTGGCAAAGTCCAGTGCGGATAACTTGATGACAGACCGAAACCACGCTAGATATTCCGCCTCGCATCGCTGCTCCAGAGCAGCGATGGCGCGATCTCGCGCGGAGCGTGCCTCCTTAGCTCAGTTGGTAGAGCAACGGATTCTTAATCCGTGGGTCGTAGGTTCAAATCCTACAGGAGGTACCACTTTCGCCACCCGCGAGGGCGGACAGCCCCGCCCTCCCCTCGCCGTGCGGCGGTAAGGGGTCACTCCGGGGGGCCCCAGATCTTGACGAGCAGATCGTGTAGCCCGGGATCGAACTCCTTGAGCTCAGCGCGGACGAACGGAAAGAAGTCGTTGCGGTAAAAGTATGCCTCGGTCGCCTCGGCGAAGTACTCCTTGTGATTCGTCAGGGCGTAGTGCCGGACACGCTTACCCCGATGAGAGAGCACCTTCTCGTAGCTCTTGGCCGCCTTGGCTTTCTTGTAGGCCTCGACAATCCGAACATCATCAAACCCCAGTATCTGGTCGTGATAAGCGTGGGCGAGTTCGTGCAGGACCACCGCCGGATGCTTGACGAGCTGGGATCGAGAAATCAGGCTGCGCGCTCGCGGAATGTGCACCTTCTTGGCCAATCGCTCGTCGTAATTGCGACCCCGCAGCCAGCCGGCGCTGGGATGGTATTGCATGTTGCCGAGTGACGGATGCTCGTGCTCTATCCATATCTCGAGCTTACGCATGTCGTCCAGGCGCTCTCCTACAACCAGTAGCGCGATGCGCTCGAGGTGATTACCGAGCATGCTGAGCGCGCGAGCGCCGATCTCCTTGTGCTTGCCTCCGAGCAGCGCAGGATCGACGTGAACGGTCCATCCATGGATCTTCTGCACGACCGGATCGAACCGCCAGCCGGGGACGCGCCGCTCAGTTCCCAGCGCGGAAACGAAAAGCACCGAGAGCGGGATCACCAGATATCGTTTGAGATTACGCATGGTGTATTCAATGGTATCGAATCCTGTTCAGCGACATCAGGGCATTCCGAGGGTTCGGTTGCTCGAGGCGCAAACACACGAGTCGCGAAGCCCTGATGCCGAGCCACTTGGTCCCTCTCCAGGAAAGACCTATGCTCCTGCTCTCCTCTCTCGCCGCCACCACCAACCATTGCCTTTTCAGGTGAACGCCATGCGAAGACACATCGCCGCCTCTCTCTTGCTGCTGGCCATCCCTGTCGCCGCCCAGAAAACGATCGTCTCACCGATCGGCTACGACAAGAAGGAAGGGAGTTCCAACAACACCTTCCCCTGGTACCGCATCTTCCACTACATGCAGGTGCACGACGACCTCAAGAACAACCCGATGCTGGTCAAGGGGCAAGCGCACCGCCGCGACGGCACTCTGGGCAATATGAACGCAGCGGGTCCGAGGACCATCGAGATCGCCCTGTGGCTCGGCGAAGCCGATTACAGCAAGGTCACCAGCACTTACGCGTCGAACTGGGCCAGCAAGCCGACCAACGCCTTCCCCAAGGGCAATCTGAATCTGCCCGACTGGATCCAGAAACCGGCGGCGGCGCCGGCGCCCTTCACCCTGATCATCCCCTACAAGACTCCTGTGCCCTATACCGGCAAGCTGGCGCTGGCCTGGGAGGCGGTGATCACCCAGGTCGGTTCGCAGGGCGTCTATCCGGCCGATGCCGTCTCCGACCCCGCCTGGAATCAAGGAGCCTACAAAGCGTTGGGAATCGGCTGCATGGCGACGGGCCAGACCCGCGCCATGCGCACCAGCGCCTACTGGTACACCTTCTCGAGTCCGTCGCAGCGCATCCGCCACAACGTCTACGCCTCCTACGGCGCCAAGAACGCGCCGGCCGCCATCCTGATCGGCTTCAGCAATCCCAACTTGCCCCTGCCGCTGTGCGGTGGCGGCAAGACTCTGTTCACGAGCGGTGCTGTCATCATCAGCACCACCTCGGACGCGAACGGTGCTTTCAGAACTCCCTCCCTCTACGTGCCGTGGAACCCCGCCTTCGCGGGCATGAAGACCTTCACCCAGGCAGTCAGCGTGGACGCCGGCCAGAAACCGATCCCGGTCGCCATCTCCAATGGCGTCGAGGCCAGCGTGGCGACGATGCCGGGACCCGGCGGCGCCTTCTGTCGGATCTACTCCAGCGGTGATCCCAACGCCCTGAGCGGAAATCTCGCCAAGAACTACGCGGTCGTGACGCAGTTCTTCAAGTGATCCTCACCGCGGACGAGCCAGGCCCCCACGCTCTCGAATAGCCTTCTCGATGAAGGTCGGTAGTTCCGCCAACGCCATCTTCTCGAGCTCGGCGATCACCCATTCCTGGTCGCCGTCGAGCCGGTTGTAGAGGTAACTGCGAATCTTCTCGTCCTCCACGAAGTCTCCGACATTGGCCTGCAAATACATCGCCAGGAAGGTGGAGAGATCCTCACTACGCTCATAGTCCTGCAGCGCCGAACCCTCGAATAGTTCCTTGACGATGGCGAGCTTCTGCCGGCGAGAAATTTCAGCGTCCTCGAGACTGGCACCCCGCATACCAGCGCAACCCATGGACAGCATGAACGCAACGCTGACGAACAAGCAAGAGATCAAACTCCGACTACAGACGATTCGGTGCATCATGAGGTTTCCTGAATAGAACATGGTTTCTGATAGCTGGCTCGACGAGGCAGACGAGGACCTCCAAGGAAGACCCCTGAGCCACGCCAAATTCCGCCACGGACCTAGTCGACCAAAGATCAAGGTCCCTGGAGATCAACATGCCGCTCGAGCAGTGGCCCTACCCGATCAGCTGCTCTGCTGCAGCGCAACTCTCGCTCGCTTCGGCAAGACGCAACCGACCGCTCCCTGTCTCAGATTGCGATCCTGATGCACAAGAACAGATGGCCAGAACTCGGGATCGACACCGATGAAGCCAAGCTGCGGAAATGGCCGACATGAACACCCGCCGGAAAAAACCAGGCCTTCTCCGCCGCATCACCATTCGCAAGTCATCCCCCAAAATCCCGACATGACTCACCAGCAGCCCGATGACGCAACCATGCCATGAGAAGGCGAGAA
>CAZIVO010000154.1:0-6338 GCA_964542765.1 uncultured candidatus Brocadiaceae bacterium
CAAAGAAAAAGGGCTTGGAACCATACGTCCAGATAGGATTCCACCCAACTCCTCGGTGAGATTGTCAGTTGCTACGGATGCCCTGGTCGCCCCGTTCCCTTGACAGACAAGGGAAAGCCGATCCGTGAAATCACCTAGAGCTTCCTTGCCCGCAGGTTGCGGAAGGCGACGGTGCCCCCCTTGCCGTGATGCTGAATGCCGAATCTCCCTTCGAGAGACTGCTCGTGCTCCACTTCGCCCACGAGCTTGCCGTTGACGTAGGTCTTGATGCTCGGACCCTTGCAAACCACCCGCAGCTTGTTCCATTCCTTGGGTTTGAAGAGACCTTTCGAGCGCTGCCTGTATTCGGTTGCCGTGGCCTTGATCGGATAGAGCCAACCACCCATGCCGATGCCGTGTACACCACCTGGTTTTCCTCGGTCAATCTCACACTGGTAGCCTTTCGGTTTCCCTTTTTCGCCGACCAGGCGAAAGCCCAACCCCGAGTTGAAGCCTGCGTAGTCGGCCGGAATCTTCACCTCGACCTCCACCTCGAAGTCAGCCATCTCGATGTCGGAGACGACCCACACGTTGACTTTCGAGGAGAGTCGCAATTCACCGTCTTTAGCCTCGAAGGACTCAACCTTTGCCCGAGGCGTCCAACCCTTGGTGGATTCGCCGTCGAAGAGGGGCACCCAATCACCTGCCTTGTCGGTCGCGGACACGTATTCGATCACGTTCGGCCCGGCGGCATGCTCGCTTTGATGCTGAACAAAGGTGTAGAAGGCGCCACTGAGGATCTCCCCCGCCTTGCTCAGGAAATGACCCTCCAGTTCCAGTCGCTGCCCCTTCTTCAAGGAGAGTTCAAAAGTGGCATGTGTGTCCTCGGGGGCAGTGGGCTTGGTTGTTCCCACTCCGTCGATGAGGAGACGAGCCCGGGCAACCGGTCGGGCCTTGACCGTCTTCAGCCTGCCGTTCAGAGGAACCTTCGCCTGCGGATGGAACATGTACATCGCCACCCGGTAGTTACCGGTGGCTTCGACCTGAAGACTCCAGTGACCCGGGGTGTTCTGTCTCGCCAGATTTCCCCAGTTGTCGGCGTAGGACCCGGTCCAGTTGCAGGCAGATAGCCAGGTGATTTTTTCATGCGGCGTGCCGACACTCACGAAATTGGTTTGCCCCATGACCGGCGAGACCTCGGCGACCCATTGCTGGTAATGATCGCGCATGATGCGCACTACCTCGGGATGCCGATCGTAGACATTGATCTTCTGGCCCGGGTCAATGGCGATGTTGTGGAGTTCCTTGCCATCGACAAGACGCCATTTCTTCCACAGCACCGCTCCGCTCCACGGCTTGAACTCGGCGCGATACTGAATCACCACCTTGCGATCGTCGAGCGCGCCCTCCTTGCCTTCGAGGAGGGGGCGCAAGCTATGGCCATCGAAAGCGACTGTGCCCCTCTTCAATCCGCACAGATCGATCAGAGTAGGTAGCAGATCGGTGCTGTGGGTGAGCGCGTCGATGTCGCGACCCTGGTTGTAGCCACCCGCTGGCCAGCGCAAGAAGAAAGGTACGCGATGGCCACCATCGTACTGAGAGGTCTTCTTGCCACGCATTCCAGCGTTGAAGACGGCCTGCCCTCTCACCGTCCCGTTGTCAGTCATGAAAATGAAGATGGTGTTCTCTTTGAGGCCGCGCTTCGCAAGAAAGGCATCCAGCGTGGCAACGTTCTCATCGATATTGGCGATCATGCCGAAGAAGCTGGGGACGGCACCCTTCCCCTGACTCAGATAGGGCTTCGAGTATTTTTCCGGCACCACGAAAGGCGCGTGTGCTGCTGTGGTCGGCAGATAAACGAAGAAGGGTTTCTCCTGCTTCTCGATCCAGTTCATGGCCTCTTTGAAAAAGACATCTGTGTTGTAGCCCTCGAACTGCCTCAGCTCGTTGTTGTGCCAGTAGCGGTCATCGAAAGCATCGTTCTCCCAGTGTTCCGCCAGGGATTTGATCCCCCAGGCACAGTTGTGGACCGTTTCATCGAAACCACGGTCCTGCGGCCGGTAGGGATAGTTATCGCCCAGATGCCACTTACCGAAGTGTCCGGTGACATAGCCGCTCTCCTTGAAGAGCTGTGCCATCATCGGCAACTCGCGCCTCGGTAGCGACCGCCCTTCGCAGACCGCGGTGGCGCCATTGCGAAACGCGCTCAAGCCAGTCAGCAACTCGCCGCGCGTCGGCGTACACATCGGGGCAACATGGAAGTCAGTGAAGCGGACACTCTCTCCGTGCAGAGCGTCGAGCTTGGGCGTCTTCAACACCGGATTGCCGTGAGCCGAAAGATCGCCGTAACCCTGGTCGTCGGTCAGGATCAACACGACATTCGGCGGCTTGTCGGACTGAGACAGCCCTTCGGCCCTTGCCGGCGCAGGCGATCCGGCCATCACCATGATCACAACCACGGTCTTGATGAGAGCTTGTCGGTTCATCTTTTTCATCGTCAGAGGCGAGGTGTTCATGAAGTCCCCACGATCATCGATCACTTGTCTCCTCGAAACGCCGCCAACTCCTTCAGCAAGCGTGCGACGATGTCGGGATGATCGGCTGTGAGGCTCTTCTGCTCGCCGATGTCCGACGACAGATCAAAGAGCAACGGTGGGTCGTACTTCGCCATCGGCTCGCGGCCGCGAGTGTCAGGATTTCCTGATCGATCCTTCGAACTCAGGTGAATCTTGTAGTCCCCCGATCGGAAGGCGATCGATCCGGCGTTGTAGAACCACTTCTTCCGAGGGCTGGCTTCGCCGCGGAGAAGAACACCCGACAGGTCCTTCGAGATATAACCTTGCAACTCCGTCGGTTGCTCGCCACCGGTAAGCGTTGCGAAGGTGGCATACAGGTCGAGATTTGCAGCCATGCCGCCGACCTCGCCAGGCTCTATCCTCCCTGGCCAACGGAACATACCGGGCACACGATAGCCGCCTTCCCATGACGTCCCCTTCTCACCGCGCAGCGGCCCTGCGGTTCCAGCATGCACCTCGAACATCGACCATGGCCCATTGTCGCTGGTGAACACGACCAGCGTTTTTTCGTCGATTCCCGCCTCCTTGATCGCCGCCATCACCTGCCCCACCGACCAGTCAATCTCCTCGATGACGTCGCCATACCGGCCACCCTCACTCCTGCCCTGATATTCTTCGGATGCAAAGACCGGAGCGTGCGGCATGTTGTGAGCGAGGTAGAGAAAGAATCGCTCGTCCTTCTTCGCGCGGATCCATCTCACCGCCTCATGGGTGTATCGCCTCGTGAAGAGTTCCTGATTCGCCGGGAACTCCTCTACCTTGCGCCCACGAATCAACGGAACCTGAAACGTGAACTTATCGCAGGCATCGAAAACGCTCCGGGTCTGGCGCTTCCCCGGTGGAGCCGGGACATCGTTACTTCCAGGAGTGCCGTAGTGCTCATCGAAGCCACACTCCAAAGGGTGCATAGGACTCTTGGTGAAATCCTTCGGGTAACCCGCTAGATGCCACTTGCCCAGGATCGCCGTCGCGTATCCCTGCTCCTTGAGCATGGCGGCCATGAGCTTGTCCCTGGATGCAGGCAGAGCCGACCTTCCTGAAAACAAGGAGGGGTGCCGACCGGACATAAGACCGGTCCGGCTCGGGACACACACCGCACCCGAAGAATAGAAACTCGTCCATCGCTGGCCCTCGGCGGCGAGGCGATCGATGTTCGGCGTCTTGATCTTCTTGTTCCCGTAGCAGCCGAGATCGCCGTAGCCCATGTCATCCACGAAGATCAAAACGATGTTCGGCGGCTCGGCGGCATGATGCGCAAGGGGAAGACAGGCGAAAGGAAGACAAAGAGCACAGAGCAGGCCGGTCAGCATCTTGTTCATTTTTAGTGGCATCCTGCGAGAGGACATCGATGGCCAGAACAGAGCGTATCACTTCGTATCTGGCGACGTATAACCCCGATATCCTGATCGAATCCTGGCGAACACCATGCCCATGAACGTGCATGGTATAGTCGGATGATCCCGCCAACGGCGCGAGCTTGAACCCATGGCCCGACTCTCCCTCTTAGCCTTCGTGCTCCTCACCGCCACATCGGTCGCCCAGACCTATGACTTCAAGGGAGCAGCCCGCTACTCCGAGCAGCGTGGCGGTCATGCCCTGCTGGTGATGATCGATGGCAAGATCGTGTTCGAAAGCTACGCCAATGGCTGGGACGCCACCAAGCCACACTACCTCGCCAGCGGCACCAAGAGCTTCACCGGCGTGATGGTGATGATGGCGGTCGAGGACGGGCTCCTGACCCTCAACGAGAAGGTCTCCGACACGGTGACCGAGTGGCGCAGTGATCCACTGCGGAGCCAGATCACCTACCGGCAACTCCTGAGTCTGACCAGCGGACTGGATGGCGGCACCAATGGTCAGGCTCCAAGCTATGCCGATGCAATCAAGACTCAGGCCACCGCCGCACCGAACACAAAATTCCAGTATGGACCCAACCCTTTCCAGAGCTTCGGCGAAGCGCTGAAGCGCAAACTCGCAGCCAAGAAAGAAACCGTTGCGCAGTATTACAAGCGTCGACTCATCGATCCGCTCGGAATGTCCGTGCCGATCTGGCGGAACTTCTCGACCGGCGAACCGAGCCTGCCCAGTGGCGCGTATCTCATCGCACGTGAGTGGGCCAAGTTCGGCGAAATGGTGCGGCGCGGAGGACTGGTCGGAAGCAAGCGCCTGATCCGCAAGAATCTTCTCAGCCAATGTTTCCGCGGCAGCAAGGTCAAACCTCTCTACGGTTTGTGCTGGTGGATAACAACATTGAACGGTTCGGCGCTGCGTGCGGCCGTGGCGAGGGGCGCCGGCACACAGCGCCTGTACGTTATCGGTAAACACCGCATGGTGATCGTGCGCTTCGGCCATGCAAGCAACACATGGACAGAAAACGGGTTCTTCGAGGCCTTGATGCCAGCGACCTTTCACACCTTCGGTGCTGGATGTCGTGGCGCGGGCGGCGCTCCCTCGCTCACCGCTGCCGCAGGCAGTCTGCCGCGCCTCGGTACGAACCTGGATCTGCGAGTCACCAAGTTGCCGGCCAGCGCCGCAGGCGCCCTCTACCTCGGCACCTCGGACAAGGTGTTCAACAGCATCCCCTTACCGTGGGATTTGACCCCGTACGGAATGCCGGGCTGTAGCGCATTGGTCAGTCTGAACATTGCACTCCCGTTCCAGGCCAAGGCTGGTGTTGCAACCCCGAGCTTGCCGATCCCATCAAACAGGTCTCTCATCACCTACTCGATTTACTTGCAGGCGCTTTCGATCGATCCTTCGGCCAACGCTCTCGGCGTGACCGTATCGAACGGAGCGGGCGCACGGATAGGAGTGCGCTGATCCAATCACTCGGAAGTGAACGGTACGCCGGTCACTGTTTCCGCAGAATATAGTGCGAACACTCAAGCACTGTCCCGAGCGACCGACGAACATTCTTGGGCCCGACTGGATGAAGAGATCGATCATCTTCAGCGGCGGAATTCCTCCTTGCCATAGCGAAAAATCTGGATCTCCTGTTTCTGGAAGCCACAGCTTCTTGATTCACGCCACCATCCGGGAGGTTCCGCGAAGAAATCTAACCACCTCTCTAAATATCCTCAGAACGCCCCCCTCACGCGGTGCCCACGGCATCGATCCGGGCTCTCCGGCGGCAAACGAAGCTTTTCAGAAGGAAACTTACGAGCGGTCAACCACCGATCGCAGCGCATCCCGGGGAGTCTCGAGGGTAGAAATGCCACGGTGCCCGGAGTCTTGCGCTATCATATTCGATACAAGCTCCTCGCAGAGCTATCGATTGACGCCACGCATTCCGCGATGAAGAACCTCTCGACCATGATCACGCTGCTCGCGCTCCTCGCGACCTTGCCTTTCTGGTCGAACGGAAGCTCCTGCGCCCGCTCATGCTTTGCTACGGCGGGGACTTCTCCCTGCTGCGCCCCCATGAGCATGGCTGATGGTTACTCTGCAACCAGCTGTTGCAGCCCGAGCAGGGATGGCGCACCTGCGGACCGCGATCTTCCTCCCTGCCAATGCGATGACGGTGATGACATCCCCTGGAACCTGCCGCCGGTCACTCCACACATCGCGGCATCCATCGGTTTACCCGCAAATTTCACGGCTCTTGCCCAACCGATCGAAGCAGCGGTCGGCGTGAGGCCTTGCCCGCGAGCGAGGGCCTGCAACGGACCGCCGCTGCGACTTCGCCACTGTGTCTTCCTGATCTGAGAGCTCACAGCATGCGCCAGCGGCCCGGTCGTGCGCATGCTGAAGTCACCCCTTCGCTCTCACCTCGGCCGCAAGACG
>CAZIVO010000155.1:0-6255 GCA_964542765.1 uncultured candidatus Brocadiaceae bacterium
TGTATCCAGCCATGTGCGGTATCTCATCGGGGGAGGGGGGGTGAAACCGAAGTACGCTCCAGAGTAAGCGATGGAGGTGACGGGCGAAGATTGCAACGGTCGCCGAGCACTCCTATGGTGGTTCGTTCCCCGGGCCTTTGCCCTCCCTCCAAGAATTTTTTTACCCCCCGACACCCCTTCCCCCAAATATAACATTAAACCGCGATCCTATCGTCCGTTTACCCGCAAGGACATCGATTCGATTGCGTTGCGGGGGGGCTTTTCCAACGACCGGATCCTCGCGATGAAGGCGATCTCGGCGGTATTGCCTTTCCGGGTCAATGACTACGTCATCGAAGAATTGATCCGCTGGGAGGACGTTCCCGAGGATCCGATCTTCCAGCTTGTGTTTCCCCAGCCCGGAATGCTTGAGGACAGGGATCTCGATCGGATGATCGAGTTGGTGCATCGTCAGGCCTCGAAAGAGGAACTCACCGCGGCTGCCCAGGAGATTCGACTCCGCTTGAATCCACACCCGGCCGGCCAGATGGAATTGAACACGCCGCATATGGATGGCGAGATCGTGCCGGGCATGCAGCACAAGTATCGCGAGACGGTGTTGTTCTTCCCGAGCCGTGGGCAGACTTGCCACGCCTATTGTGGCTACTGCTTCCGCTGGCCTCAATTTGTGGGGGATGAGAAATTAAAGTTCGCCAACCGTGAATCACTCGCGCTGGCCCGTTACGTGGCCGAGCACCCTGAAGTGAGCGACGTTCTGATCACGGGAGGAGATCCCTTGATCATGCGTTCTGCTCACATGCGCGAGATCATCGAACCCCTTCTCGATCCGGATCTCGAACACGTTCGCGATATCCGTATCGGCACGAAATCCCTGGCCTGGTGGCCTTACCGCTTCGTGACTGACAAGGACGCAGATGACTTGCTACGACTGTTCGAGCAGGTCGTGGAGTCCGGTCGCCATCTCGCCTTGATGGCCCATGCCAGTCATCCGCGTGAATTCGAGACGCCGATCGTGCAGACGGCGATTCGTCGTATCAAGGATACGGGTGCGGTGATCCGTTGCCAGGCACCGCTGATCCGTCACGTCAATGATTCGGCCGAGATCTGGGCTGATATGTGGAGAACGGAAGTCAGGATGGGGACTGTCCCTTACTACATGTTCGTTGAGCGAGACACCGGCGCAAATCGGTATTTCGAGGTGCCGCTTGCCCGTGCACACAAGATTTTCCGCAGCGCTTACCGGCAGGTAACCGGTCTTGCCCGCACGGTGCGCGGTCCCTCCATGTCGGCTACTCCGGGCAAGGTTTCGATCGTGGGGACGGCGCGGATCGGTGGCGAAAAAGTCTTCGTTCTCGAGTTCTTGCAGGGACGCTGTCCGGAGTGGGTCGGGCACCCCTTCTTTGCTGCCTATGACGATAAAGCGACCTGGCTCGACCAGTTGCGACCTGCCTTTGGCGAGGCGAAGTTCTTCTTCGAGCGCGACGAGCACCAATTCGGATCGAGTCCGATTCCCTCCCTGCCCGAGGCGGCACCGATTTCCGTGATGGGGGCAGCGAACACGCAGCCCGAACCGGGGGTCTGATTCTTCGCGCTTGGCTGTTAGTCGGCGTAGATCTCGTCAGCGTGGGTCACAGGGCGGTGATCGTCACTCCACGACCATGATCCCTCGCATGCTCGCGAAGTGACCAGGGAAGGTGCAGACATATTCGTACTTGCCGGCAGCCGGCGCGGTGAATTCCAGGGTTTCGGATTCGCCAGGGCCGAGAATCTTGGTCGACCACAGCGCCTTGTCCTTGATTGAATCGGGCAGGTAATTGTTTTCGAGCGAGCCGCCTGCCATGGCCTGGGTGCCGAACTCCATGGCCTTGACGCCGGCCTTGAGGATGACGAGATTGTGGCCCATCGCGGCCTTGGGCATCTTGCCGACGTTCTTCAGCGTCAGTTTGACGGTTTGACCGGACTTGACGGTGAAGGTCTTGTTGTTGAATTGTATCTGGTCATTGCTCTCGATGCTGACCGCGAGAGCATCACCACCCCCATTGCCACCCCCATTGCCACCTCCATTGCCGCTGCCATTGCCGCTATCACCGCCGCCGCAGGAGGTCAGAACCAGAAGGATGCCAAGGCCGATGAATGAAGGGCGCGACATAAGTATCTCTTTCACTGATAAGAAGGTGCGAACACGGGCCGCTGGGAACGGCATTCTTGTAAACGTTGACCGCCCGCAGTTCCTTTCAAATTTTTGGATCGATTTTGGCTCGGATGTGTGGGCAGTCGGGGGGGAGAATGCCCTTGACCATGGAGAGGATCAACTTCGACTGGACAGAAACGGCCGATGAGCTGCGCCGATGGCTCGCCCGTGGCGAACTCCTTTCTGACCGCAAGGGGCGGCACTTCACCGGGGGTGATGACCGGGAGCAGTGGCGGTTCACCCCTCCTTTGGTGCAAGGCATCCCCGCGGAGACCCGTGAGGCAGGGGATTATCTGGCTCGACTTCCGGAGAGCCTGGGCACGCAGGCGGTGATCTTGTTACAGGCCGGCGCTGCCGCGATCGGCCTGTGGCGGGAGGACGAGTGCTTGCAGCACAAGGTCATCAAGAAGTATGTGGTCCGTGGTAAGGGTCGGGCTCAGCCGACCCACCTCAAGACCGCAGGGAAGTCACGTTATGGCTCGCGGTTGCGCCTGCGCAATGCGCGAGCGCTTCTGGTGGAACTCAACGAGCGGCTGTGTTCTTGGCGCGATGAGGAAGGCCCATTCGATGCAGTCTTTTACAGTTGCCCGGTGCGAACCTGGCCGGAGTTGTGGCGCCTTGAACCCCAACCTCCTTTTTCGCGAAGTCAGGCCATCAAGATTCCCAAAGATGTGGCTATCCCTGGTCTGAACGAGTTGATGCGGGTGCGACGGTTCCTGTCGCGCGGCTGTGTGACCATCCGTCCTCTGGGTGAGGACGGAGGCCCTTCGGACTAGCTGGCCTGGAGTTGTGGCGAGCTCGATGGAATCGCTGCCGCAAGACTGGGAAGGATGGCGTGTGGCTTCGCGAGCTGACGTCGAGAGTTGGCGAGATATCTGCTCGCGGCCTCGTCACCGGGTTGCTTGAGGAGATGTGCTTGGAGGAGTGGCACGGCGGTGACATGTGCCCCGAGCTCGGCGCAGCAGAAGGCGAGCAACTGTTGCGTGCAGGACTCCATGGACGGGTCATCCGTGACAAGATCCTTGGCGCGCAGCCCGGCGGCCAGGGCTCCTGAGAAGTTGCCCTGGTCAAAGCAGACCCAGCCACGTTCCAGCTGGACACTGGCATTGTGCTCTTCGATCGCGGCGGCAGCAGCGATGGTCTGGGCAGCTTTATCGATTTCCTTGATGCTTCGCCTTATCCGGCCCATCTCCAGGAGGAGTTCGACACGGAGGCCTTCTTCGGTGTCTTCCAGCATGGCCAGTCCTTTCTCGCATTGCGCGAGCCCGCGCTGTGGTTGTTCGCACAAAGTGAAGATACGGGCAGTTTCGAGGCAGGCGTTTGCGTCAACCGGGCAGGTTTCCAGAAGGTCTTCCAGCGCCAGTTTGGCGGCTTCCATATCGCCGGTGTGGGCTTGCAGGCGCGCCAGCACGGTCAAGACATTCCGCTTGAGCAGGGGGTTGTCCGTCCGCAGGGTTGCTTGAGCCTGCAAGGCATCTTCGAGACCTTCTTCCGGGCGATCTTGCGCGATCCGCAGCCATGCGCGAGCCAGGAAACCGTCCGCTCGCCGTCGCGAGAGGGAGATCATTTCGTCACAGGCAAGCTCGGCTTCATCGAGGCGACCGAGTTGCTCGAGGGAGCGGGCCTTGGCGGCGACACCGTGGTAATAGTCCTTGTCAGTTTTGGAGGCTTTATCGGCCTCGACAACGGCCTCTTCCCACTTCTCTTCATCTGCCAGCTGACAGGCCTGCAAAGCGGGGTTCTCCGTGGCGGTGGCCATCACTTGCTTGACCTCCTGATAGCCCGTTGCCTGTTGCTCTTCGGCATTCTTGTAGAGGCTCTGCACGCACTCAAGCCAGGTACCCCGATGTTTGTTGAGGTACGGAAGGATCGTTCCACTCTGCGCGTGCAGCTTGTCTGCGATCGCTCGGAGTTCATCGGCAGGAAGGCTGAACAGGCTGAACTGCGGAGGATCGATGACGCGGATCACATTGATCTCGTAACCATGTTCTTCGCAGTGCAAGAGCATCGGACCGAGTTCTTCCCAGTTTTGCTGCATCCAGGAGAAGCTGATCACCATCTGTGACTGGCGGGAGCGGGTGTAGTCACGCAAGCGGTCCATGTTGCGCATGATCACGTCATGCTTTGCGTTGACCCGGATCTTTTCGAGCTTCTCGGGGCTGACGGCGTCAAGGGAGACGCCGATGGAGAAGGGCAGCGCATCGAGTACGCGTTCGATCTTGGAATTCCACTGTGAGCCGTTCGTCAGGACGTGGCAGTGAGGTGTGAGCCCATCTTCGATGAGCATGTCCCAGATGCGGAAGTTCTCGCGCGACAGGAAGGGCTCGCCACCATAGAACTTGGCATTCTTGAGGTGGGGGAGGTACTTGCGCAGGTCGGTGAAGAACTGCTCTCCGTAAGGGTTATTCAACGGTGGCATTCCGTCGCGTTGGGAGCGGATGGTCGATGACCACTCGCTGGAACACTGGATACAGGCAAAGTTGCAGGCATTGCTCAGCGCAAATTCCATCTGCTGCGGCCAGAGCGTTGATTCGGAGTCAACCTGAAACTCGTCGAACAGTCTGGCGATGGTGCCTTCGTAGTCGCCACCCTCGATCATCCAGCCACAGAATTCGCAACCGCCGCTGAAATCGTAGCGCTGGAGATTTTCGCGCATGGTGCGGATCCGTTCACCGTTCCAGATCTCGTCGAGGCTCTGCTCGGCGATGTTGCCCAATGGCACATGCATGCTGCGACAGCAGGCGGAGATATTGCCGAGGGTATTGAGATACAGGGACACCCAAGGCGAGTAACAGCCGGCCTTGAAGGCTTTGTTGCCGAGATCGCGCTGGGCGTCGTAGGCGTCTTGGGTGATTTGCTTCATGATTCGTGACCGGTTCGAGAGGTGCGGGAGGGTGCCCGAAGCCGTGTTATTTCGCTAAAGCGTAACAGTGTCTTCGGCAAAGTAAAGCCCCTTACGCCAGAGCGAATTCCATGTTTTCCGGCCCTTGGGGGTATCTGGAGCATCTTTCCCGTGGCACCGGGGTTTCAGGCCCTTGGCGCCACGGCTCCGGATGGCGACAAAAACGAGAGAATCAGTTTCCCTGCGGTGGTGGGCCCGTGGCCTGCTCGAGCCCAGGGTCCTGGCTCCGGGCGTGGGAATGGGGGCCGAGGGATCGGTCCAGGCTCTGATTCCCGGCCAGTGAACTCAAGGAAGGTTGTTGGTGTGCCAACCGGAGGTCTCCGCCTAACTCGTTCACGAGGCGATAGCGGTGGTTTAGCCTGTGTCGGTGATGAAACAACCCTCCAACAAGATCCTGATTCTCTGCGCCTTTTGCCTGTTCGCCGGTACTGCGACACTGGGAGCGCAAAAGCCCAAGGTGGCGGGTTCCAAGAAGCCAAAACCGATCGGCTACAGCGATACGCCTTTTTTGCCGGACTCGAAGTGGCGCGTCCACGATGCAGATCGTCCACGTCCGAAGGTGGTTGCTCCGGGCACGTCGAGCACGCCAGCGAGCCCTGGACGTCCTCCGTCGGATGCCATCGTGCTGTTCGCAGGCAAGGACCTGTCGCAGTGGACGGACAAGGGCGGTGAGGGTGATGCCGGCTGGAAGGTTGAAAATGGTTACGCGGAGGTCAATCGGACCGGCGCCATCAGGACCAAGAAGGAGTTCGGTGACTGTCAGCTCCATGTCGAGTGGGCATCGCCGGCCGTACCCAAGGGAAACTCGCAGGGGCGTGGCAACAGCGGCGTCATCTTGATGGGGAAGTACGAGGTGCAGGTTCTCGATTCCTATGACAATGTGAGCTATGCCGATGGTCAGGCCGCATCCCTCTATGGTCAGAAGCCTCCTGCCGTCAATGTGTGTCGAAAGCCCGGTGAGTGGCAGTCGTATGACATCATCTTCACCGCGCCCCGTTTTGTGGACGGCAAGCTGGTCTCGTCGGCTTACTTCACGGTGATTCACAACGGGGTGCTCGTGCACAATCACGTTGAGTTGCTCGGGCCCACCCGGCACAAGAAGGTATCCAGCTACGAACCTCATGCTCCCAAGGGGGCGCTGACCCTGCAAGACCACGGTAAT
>CAZIVO010000156.1:0-6203 GCA_964542765.1 uncultured candidatus Brocadiaceae bacterium
GGGTGCCTGGCGATGAGGGTGCCTGGCGATGAGGGTGCCTGGCGATGAGGGTGCCTGGCGATGAGGGTGCCCGGCGATGAGGTTTCTCGTCGCCGAGGTTGATGGCCCGCCGATGCTGGTGATGAATGCCCGGCTAGGGAGAAGACTGCTCGCCCAGCTGACTGGCCGTGCGCGCTGCCTCCTGAACGCCGCGCGCCAGGACCGAGCGCAGGCGGCCGTCTTCCATGGCCAGCAGCGCGGAGATGGTGCAGCCGGCAGGCGTGAGGACATCTCCCTTGAGAGATGCCGGGTGCCGTCCGGTCTCGAGGACCATGCGCGCTGCGCCCTTGACGGTTTGTGATGCGAGTTCGGTTGCGACCTGTCGCGGCAGGCCCATCATGACGCCGCCCTCGGAGAGGGCCTCGATGATGACATAGACGAAAGCGGGACCTGAACCCGACAGGCCGGTCACCGTGTCCATGTGATCCTCATCGAGGCGCAGCACGCGCCCCAGCGGCTCGAAGAGTTTTTGAGCGAGATCGAGATGGCTGTCATCGGCGTGTTTGCCTGAACAGATCACGGTCATACCCTCGCCGATCAGACATGGAGTATTGGGCATGGCCCTCACCACGTGGCATTCGCGTGCTGCCGCGGCCTCGATCTCCGCCGTTCGCACCCCCGCAGCGACCGAGACGATCAGAGGATTGTGGTCGAGAGCCCCGCCCGCAGAAATTTCGGCGACGACCTCGCGGACGCGTACCGGTTTGGTGCAGATCATGACGACGTTTGCGCCCTTGGCGGCGGCGACGTTATCCGTGCCGACTTCGAAATCCACTCGATCGCGTAGGCTGGCCAGGCGGGCATCATGTCGGATCGTGCCTTGTAAGCGAGAAGCCTCGATACTGGATGATTCGATCAAGCCTTGGCCCAGCGCGCGGCCCATGGTTCCGGTTCCGAGAAGGGCTACCTTGGTGTTTTCCGGGAGTGTCATCACATCCTTTCGACGTAGTCTTCGATCATCTTCTTGAAGTCTTTGGCCAGGGTTGGCCCTTCCAGTGTCGTTACTTGCTCGCCGTCGATGTAGACGGGCGAGCGCGGCGCTTCTCCTGTGCCGGGAAGGCTGATGCCGATATGGGCTGCTCGGCTTTCTCCGGGACCGTTCACGACGCAGCCCATGACCGCGACCTTGAGTCCGCGGGTAGCAGGCTTTTCCTGTTGCCACTCGGGCAGGCGTTCTGCCAGGAACTCCTCGATATCACGCGACAGGACCTGGAAATAGCTGCTGGTTGTCCGACCGCAGCCCGGACATGCCGTGACACTGGGCGTGAACTGGCGGATGGCCATCGTCTGCAAGATCTGCCGGGCGACCTCGACTTCGCGGTTGCGCGAACCGCCGGGTTCAGGCGTCAGCGAGACGCGGATCGTGTCACCGATGCCTTCTTGCAAGAGCACGGCGATGGCAGCGGTGGAGGCGACGATGCCCTTGGCTCCCATGCCGGCCTCGGTGAGGCCGAGATGCAGCGCGTGATCGGTGCGGGCGGCGAGCATGCGATAGACCTGCACCAACTCTTGCACCTGGCTGATCTTGGCGCTCAGGATGATCCGTTCGCGTGGTAGGCCGAGTTCTTCGGCTGCGTGTGCCGATTGCATCGCGCTCTGCACGATCGCCTCCAGCATGACTTCGGCGGCGTCCTTGGGTTCGGCGGTCCCGGCATTTTCGTCCATGAGCCGGTCGAGAAGTTCCTGATCGAGCGAGCCGGCATTGACACCGATCCGCACGGGTTTGTCGTGCTCCTTGGCGATCTCGATCAACGTGGAGAAGTTTTCGTCGTGTCGGGCGCCCTTGCCGACATTGCCGGGATTGATGCGATACTTGTCGAGGAGGCGGGCGCAATCAGGGTGATCGCGCAACAGTCGGTGACCATTGTAGTGGAAGTCGCCGATCAACGGGACTTCGACCCCTCGCTCCTGGAGTCGAGCGTGGATTTCCGGCACTGCGGCCGCCGCCGCCGCATTGTTCACGGTGATCCGAACGAGCTCGGAGCCGGCGGCGTGAAGTTCAGCGACTTGTTTGGCCGTGGTGGCAGCATCGGCGGTATCGGTGTTCGTCATCGACTGCACGGCGATGGGGTGTCCTCCGCCGATGGTCACGCCACCTACCCTGACCGCTACCGTTGCCTTTCGTTCCGTCGAAAGCATCTTGCCCGGATCGTAGCGGCGCGGGTGAGGGGCGGCTACCTTGCGTGCCGATGCTTCAGGGTGCGAAGGAACTGTTTGAAGGAGGACGGGGCAAGGTTCTGGCCTTCTGCTGGCTCGGCTGGGTCTTCGATTTCTATGATTTGATCCTGTTCGCCTTCCTCAAGCCGATCATCGCCGATGATCTCGGGTTGAGCCTGACCCATGACCTCGCCTGGATCGATGGCTGGACACTGGCGGCGACGGCGCTCGGAGGCTTTTTCTTCGGGCGCCTGGCAGATCGTGTGGGTCGGCGGTTTGCGCTCACGGTCAGCATCCTCATCTACTCGTCAGGGGCGTTTCTGACGGCCTTTGCTGACAGCTTCGAGGCGCTTTTGATCGCTCGGTTGATCACGGGAATAGGGGTCGGAGGTGAGTGGGGGGTCGGCCATGCGGTGGTCGCCGAGGCCTATCCCCGGAGGTTGCGCGGTCGCGCTGCCGGTGTTCTGCAGGCGGGCAGCCCGGTGGCGATGGCGATGGCTGCGGCCATGGGCTGTTTTGCGGGACCGGTGATCGGCTGGCAAACCTGTTTTCTCTTTTCGGCGATTCCGGCGGTGCTGGTCTTCTTCGCTCGATGGGCGATGCCCGGTGAGGACCGTGCTCCTGGCCGGAATGCCGGTTCGTTGATCGATCTCTTCCGTGGTCGGTTGCTGCGTCCGAGCCTGGCCATGCTCACCCTGCTCTGCCTGCACATGACGGGTTTCTGGTGTACCTATGCCTGGTTGCCGAGTCATCTGATGCGGGAGGTCGGAGTGGCACCTGCCTTCGTGGGGTGGTTCCAGATCGGGGTCAATATCGGCCACGTGGTTGGCGATCTTCTGTTCGGATTCCATGCCGATCGGTTCGGGCGCAAACGGATGTTCACCCTCTATTGCGTGATATCGGCAGCCGGTCTTCTTGCCGTGGCTCTGGCCTTCGAGTTCCTCGCCGCGGACCTCGTCTTGTTCGGATTGGCGATGGCGGTTACCGGGGTAGGTTTCGGCACCTGGTCCTGTTTCGGAGTGCTGTTCGCTGCGAACTACGATGCCGAGATCCGGGCGACGGCAGCGGCCGGTTTCTACAACCTGTCGCGAGGAGTGCAGCTCTTCACTCTGCCGATGATCGGCTGGCTGGTTGCGTCCACGGGAACCTCCACGGTGGCGCTTCACGTTGGCGCCGGCATGGCTCTGCTTTCTGCCGTGGCGATCCGATGGGTTCCTGTGGTGGACCGATAGCCCGTTTCCTGCTCAGCGCGGAGGTGTCAGTCTTTGCGGCTCACTCAACCTTGAGGATGCGACCGCCACTCAGATAGATCTTCATGCGTTCGGGGCGCAGGAAGCCGACCAGCGTGGCGCCTGCCGCCTTGCACAGATCGAAGCTCAGGCTGGAAGCGGCGCTGATCGAGAGGATGACCGGGATGCGCATCCGCAGGCACTTGAGAACGAGGTCGCAACCTGCTCGGCCGGAGAGCAGCGCCATGGAGTGGGTGAGATCATGACCGTTCCGGGCAGCTGCACCGATGGCCTTGTCGAGCGCATTGTGGCGACCGACATCCTCGGCGATCGCCCATGGTTGTGCGTCGGGGCCGAAGATGGCAGCGCCATGGCTTCCGCCGGTGGCGGCGAAATGAGTCTGGGCGGTCTGGAGGTGGTGCAGCAGGTCGGTGGCAATCTTGGGATCGAACTGCGGGATTCCTCCGAGCAAAGGCAGCAGGCCTTCCAGCATATCTTCGATATCTTCCATGCCACAGATGCCGCAGGACGAGCGGATCTCATGAGTTCGGGATAGGCGGCCCTGGAGTGTTGCGTTGGTTACCTTCGCATCGACGGTGATCGTGTCGGCCTGGAACTCGGTTGGCACGCCGGCCGTGAAACTCAGATGCTTGATGTCATCGGCCTTCTCGATGACCCCTTCGCTCAGCAAAAAACCGACAGCGAGATCTTCGTCGGCGCCGGGTGTTCTCATCGTCACGACCGTTTGACCGCGGATATCGATGACCAGCGGCTCCTCACGAATCAGTGCGTCGCTGGTTCCGTCGTCCAGAAGTCGGTTGTTGGTTCCTGGGGTATCGGGTGGGGTGGTCATTAGATCTTGGTGATGAGGAGTGGGATCTGAAGTCCCTGCGCTGCGATTGTCCAGAAGGTGGTGATGTCTTCTTTGCCCTCGCCCCAGTTCCACCGCATTTCTGTGTGGCGTAAGGCAGGGGTTCTTGGGCGAAACAGTGCTGCGAGAGAATGAGAGGCAACACCGGTGGATTGATCGTGCGGGAGGCGCAACTCGAGATTGGCCCCTTGCGTGGATGGGTGTTCGGTGTCAATCTGCAAGTCTGGGAGGGTGACGGCCTCCGTAGGGATATGCATGTTTGATCGGTTTTGCAATGACACGAAGGCAGCGCTCGAGAGGGCTCGCGATGCGGCCTTCACGCTCAACCACGGAGTGATCGGGCCCGAGCACATGCTGCTCGGATTGCTCGAGGATCACCTCGCGGGCTATGTTCTGGGTCGACTTGGGACCAGTCGTCAGGCAGTTCAATCGGCGATCAAGTGTCAGCTCGGTCCGGGCGAGCAAGCGGTCACAAAGTCATCGCTCTCCTACTCGATGGCGGCGAACGAGGTGCTCGACAATACGCTGGAAGAGGTTGTTGGCTTTGGTCACCGCGATATCAGCACGGGTCATCTTCTGATCGCTCTGGCGCGTGAGGCGGGCAGCATCGCCGGCCATGTGCTGGCAGATCTCGGTGCGGATGTGGATGGTCTGCGCTTCGAGGTTCTGGAGTCGCTTGCAGAAATGGATGCCGGGCACCAACCCGCCGCCTGAACTGGTTCTTGTCCTTGCCGTTCCGGCGGATTGATGGGATACACGTGACCTCTTACCTCTCGAAGGTCGACGCGATTCCGCTTGTCAGGTCCAAACCCGTCAGCATCGTTCTCAGAACCCGAGACACGCTCATTTCCCGGTCTTGGACTTTGTCGGTGTCGGTTCTTTAATCGCTGGCGCCTCAGGATCAGTCTTCCTGGTTGCGGCCAGCAACTCCCGAGCGTGAGCCTCGATCGCTTCGGGGGAAATCATTTCGTTGACGAAGGACAGTTCGATTCCCACCGAACCCTGCGCGGCGACCAGGGTGGACACCACAATCACGGAACTTGCCACCGAGACCTTCTTGACCGCCAGATACCCGCGAAGCTCAGGAGAGTCGAGCCGGGTGTAGTCGGCCGAGAGGATCCGGACCCGGCCTGATTTCATCGCCAGGTCCTTGGCCTTCATCAGATTGGTGTTGGCGAGGGCGTAGAATCTGGCTTCCGCCGGCGAGTCGAGTTCGAACAGGCCAGCGGTGATCTGCCGGTGGTTGGGTTGCTTCTTGTCGAGGAGCGCCACCACTCGATTGTGCTTGAGGTGTCCGAGGAGACGGTCGAGGTCCGGGCCCTTGAGGAGAGCCATGGAGGCCCTTATCTGGGGGGTGGAGAGGGTCAGGAACCGATCGGCCCACTCGTCCTTCTCGAACTTCTTGCTGAATCCATCGAGCGCTGGTTGGAATTCGTAGAGCTTGACGGGGCGGGTCGAGGAATCGAGATACCAGGCCGGGTTCAGCACCGATTCGAAGTCGGCGGCAGGTTGCTTGAAGGCGCGGGCCAGTCCCTTGTCGCCCAGCTTCTTCTCCAGGAAGGCGACGAATCGTCGACCATCGTGGTAAGCGGCGGACTGATTGGCGGCGGCGACCTCACTCAGCAGCCGACTCGCTGCATCGGTGCTCGGGGGCAGGCGGCCTATGTTCGATGTGAAGGTCTCGAAGCCCTTGCTCCACCCCTGGGCCTTGCAGATCCGGGCGGTCTGGTGCTGAGCGTGTCCTTCGATCACGGCGTTGTATGCCTGCAATTGATCGGCGGAAGTCAGGCTGCGAATGACCTTCGACCAGGCGAAGCGATGCTCGTCGACGGCGTGGATGCACTCGTGCACCAGGACGGCGCGCAGGACGCCCGGGTCGTTCAACTCCGGGTTCTCGAGGATCTTGG
>CAZIVO010000157.1:0-6132 GCA_964542765.1 uncultured candidatus Brocadiaceae bacterium
GAGGGCGCGCAGGCAGCGGGTGCTGAAGCTGCTCGTTATAGCGAGGAAGCAGCTGCTCATGCGGCATCGATGCAGTCCCTCCAAAAAGAGCGCGCGCAGCAGCAGGAGAGGCACGCGGGTGCCGTGACGATGCGCGATCGCTGTCGGAGCGAACTGGGGGATCTCGAAACGCAGCGCGGCGGGGCGAGCGAAGAGATCACCGAGTTGCGGCTGGCGCTGTCCGAGTTGCAACACGGCTTCAGCAGACTGGAGGAGCGGCTGCGCGAGGAGACCGGCATCGAGTTGCGCAGGTGCCTTGGCGAGGTCGAAGGAATGGGGTTGGTGGTGAGGCGGCCGCTTGGCCCGCCGACTCCGGAAGACGTGGATGTGATCGAAGGGCCTGCAGTGCCCAGAATCATGCTCGAGGGCGACCTCGCGCTCACCCGTCTCTGGCTGCAAGCCGATTTCGATTCCGCTGCTGCTCGCAAGGAATCTCAGGTTCTGGGCGCGAAGCTAGACCGGCTCGGCAATGTCAATCTGGACGCGGTCACGGAACTCGAGGAGATGGAGTCCAGTTACGAGTTCCTCGTGCAGCAGGTCAAGGATTTGAGCGAATCGCGCCAGCACTTGATGGAGACCTTGCGCAGGATGGAGACCGAATCCCGGGCCCTGTTCGAGGAAACTTTCGTTGCGGCGCGGGAAAACTTCGCCGTGATCTTCCGCAAGCTCTTTCAAGGCGGCCGCGCGGACATGTTCCTCGCGGAAGGCGAAGACTCGCTGGAGTCTGGGATCGAGATCGTCGCGCGTCCTCCGGGCAAGGAACTTCAATCGATCAATCTGCTGTCCGGCGGCGAACGAAGTCTCACTGCCCTGGCTATTCTTTTTGCAGTCTTCAAGGTCAAGCCCTCACCGTTCTGCATTCTCGATGAGGTGGATGCTGCGCTGGATGAAGCCAATGTCGAGCGGTTCTTGCGCGTGCTGCAAGAGTTTGTTGGGCCGACCCAGTTCTGCATCGTCACCCATCACAAGCGCACCATGGCTGCATGCCAGTCGCTTTACGGTGTCACCATGCAAAAGCGCGGGGTTTCTTCGAAGTTGGCGGTTTCCCTCGAGCAGGTGGATAACTTCACCAACGGAAATGGAAATCATGGAAGCAACGAGGCCTTGACCAGCCAGCGGATTGCGGGCGAGGAGCAGGTGGGTTTCTGACGCGGTCTGTGGGCTCAGTCTACTGGTCGTGGCTGTGGCGCTTTGGTTCGGCTTTGATGGGTGCTAGGGTGGAAACATCGAACGTTGTTCGGTGATCATCTCGAGATCTTGAGAGCATCCATGAATCTGAGAAACCTCGTCTGTGTCGCTCTACCTCTCTTTGCTTTTTCTGGTTGCTTCACAACCGAGGCAAACCGAGCGGTGCCGGTCCGACTGCGTGAGGCTGTCGATGATCTCTCACGCTTCATCGAGCAGGAGATGGAGGCCAAGAAACTCCCGGCCTTGTCGATCGCGATCATGGATCAGGGCGAGGTCGTGTGGGCTCATGGTTTTGGCATGGCTGTACCTTCGGCGAAGGTGAGTGCGGCTCCCGACACGGTGTATCGTGTTGCCTCCATATCCAAGCTCTTCACGGACATGGCGGCGATGAAACTCGCCGAAGAAGGTGTTCTGGATCTGGATCGCCCTGTCGCCGAGGTGGTGCCAGAGTTGCGACCGAACAATCCGTTTGCTGGTGAAGTGACGCTGCGTCATCTGATGGCTCATCATGCAGGACTCGTGCGTGAGCCTCCGGTTGGCCATTACTTCGCTGCCGATCGGGCGAGCTTGCCGGAGACGGTCAGTAGCCTCAGTTCGACATCTTTGGTCCATTCGCCGGGCACTCGATTCAAGTATTCGAATGCCGGGGTTGCCGCGGTGGGTCGAGCGATAGAGCTTGCGAGCGGCCGTTCCTGGGAAGAGTATGTCGAGCGCGAGATCATCTCGCCCTTGGGCCTGAGGGACACGACCTTCGTTCCTTCCGCGGCATTGCTGGAGCGCCAAGCGATGGGTTTCATGTGGACCTACGATGGGCGCGTTTTCGAGGCGCCGAACTTCGATCTGGGGATGGGGCCCGCCGCCAATCTGCGTTCGACGGTAGTAGATCTGGCTCGGGTAACCGCCAGCTGGTGCAAGGCCTCGGGAGGTCTGCTCCGGCCCGAAACCATGGAGGAGATGCTGCGGCCTCAGTTTGTGTCATCACGTCGGCGTTCCTGGCAGATAGGCCTCGGATTCTTTGTGCGGGACTTCCGTGGCCACCGGCGGATTGGCCACGGTGGCGCGATCTACGGTTTCGCCAGCGAGGTGGCTTGCCTTCCCGATGAGGGGCTGGGGGTGGCTGTTGTGACGACGATGGACTTTGCCAATCAGGTGGTCGAGCGGATCGCCGATCGCGCCTTGGACTGGATGCTGGCCATCGGCGAAGGCCGGTCGCTGGAGCCGGTGGCGCCATCTCATCCGGTCGGTCGCGAGGCGGCAAGCAAGGCTGAAGGTGTGTATGCCAGGGGGAAGGATCGGTTGCGCTTGCTCGCTCAGGGTGAGGAACTTGTGGTCGAGCCGCCATCGTCGGTGCGGATGGTGGTGCGCCGAGTCGGCGAGGAGTTCCTGGTCGATGACCGGATGAACCATGGCAAGAGGCTGGAGTTGCGCGATGGGGGGGTCGTCTGGGATGGAACTTTGTGGCGGCGTAGAACCGATGATCGGCCGGCTCCGGTTGTCGAGGGCTGGCGTGAGTTGATCGGTGAGTATGGCTGGGATCACAATGTGCTCTACGTACTAGAACGAGATGCGAGGCTGGTCGTCTTGATCGAGTGGTTCGCCTTCTATCCACTCAGGGCTGTCGAGAAAGATCGGTTTTCCATGCCGAACTCCGGCTGGTATTCCGCTGAAGAAGTGGCCTTTCATCGCGATGCACGAGATCGGATCACGAGCGTGACGGTGGGTGGAGTGAACTTTCCGCGGCGGGGCACGATCGATGTCAGCGACACCTTCCGGATCCGCCCTTTGCATTCCGAAGCGCGACTCAGACAGATGGCGACCGCAGCGAAACCACCGGCCGAGTCCGGAGACTTACGCGTTCCCGATCTGGTGGATCTCAAGGCCGTGGAGCCGGGGATTCGCCTCGATATCCGTTACGCCACGACCAACAATTTCATGGGCATGATCTTTTACGATCAGGCCAAGGCCTTGATGCAGCGGCCGGCGGCCGAGGCGGTCGCACGGGTCCATCGCAAGCTTGCGCCATACGGATTCGGCTTGACGGTTTACGATGCTTACCGGCCGTGGTTTGTTACCAAGATGTTCTACGATGCAACGCCGTCGAACATGAAAATCTTCGTTGCCGATCCGAGTCGTGGGTCACGTCACAATCGTGGCTGTGCGGTGGATCTCACTTTGCATGATCTGGCGACGGGCGAACCGGTAGAGATGCTCAGTGGATACGACGAATTCACGACCAGAGCCTATCCAGAATATCCAGGCGGCAGCAGCCTCCAGCGCTGGCTACGGGCGCTTTTGCGACGAACGATGGAGGCCGAGGGTTTCTCTATCTACGAGCATGAGTGGTGGCACTTTGATTATCGCGACTGGCGCAGCTACCCCATCATGAACAGCCCTTTCCGGTGATGGCTAACCCCGTGCGGCAAGGACTCAGCGCTTCTTCTTGGCTGATCCCGAACTCGTGTCCTTGCGGAAATCGAGGCGGGTGATGGTCTCTTTCGTGGGTGTGAGTTTTCCCTTGGGTAGGCGTTCGGTGTCCCTGGCGATCTTGAACCACTCCTTGGCCATGGCGGCGACACGTTCAGGATGTTGTGCCGAGAGATCGTCGAGTTCGGTGCGGTCTTGCTCGAGGTTATAGAGTTCCCAGCGACCGCGCTTGGCGGAGACAAGCTTCCATGGGCCCTGGCGCAGCGCGCGATCGGCGCCGAAGTGAAAATACAAGGTCTGGTGCCCGGCGCGTTTCTCACCGCGGAAGATTGGCAGGAGGGACTGTCCCTGCAATGGGTCGATTTTGCGGTCGCCGATGCTGCTCGGGTAATCGGCCCTGGCAAGTTCGATGAAGGTGGCCATGAAGTCGATGAGATGTCCGGGCTGGGAAGTGGTTGACCCGGGATCGGTCTCGAGTCCCTGCGGCCAGTGCACGATCAGTGGTGAGGAGATCCCGCCTTCATGCTGGTTTTGCTTGTAGAGACGGAATGGGGTGTTGCCGACGTGGGCCCAGCTGGCGTCATAGGTCCAGTATGACTGTGAGTCCCAGGGGTTCAGATTGCGCCCACGAGTGCGCTCGAACGGGCAGGCACCATTGTCGGAGCAGAACAGGATCAACGTATTCTCCAGGATCTTCTTGCGGCGAAGCGACTCCACCAATCGGCCTATATTCTGGTCGACGAGATCGACCATGGCGGCGAAGACTTCCATGCGACTGGCTTCCCACTCTTGTTCTTTTTTGCCGAGACTCCGCCATGCAGGAATGTGATCGGGGCGAGGACTCAGCTTCCATTTCGCTGGCAAGAGGCCGGATTGCAGCTGCCGCTGGTGTCGCTGTGAGCGGAGCTTGTCCCAGCCACCATCGTAGCGGCCGCGATACTTGTCTATGGCCTGCTCAGGCGCTTGCAGGGGGTAGTGTGGCGCGTTGTAGGCGACGTAGAGGAGGAAGGGGTCGCGATCTCCAGCCGGTTTGGCGGTGGCTTCATCCAGGAAGTCGAGAGCGAAGTCGGTGATGGCGTGGGTGGTGTAGAAGGGTTGCCCATTGAGTGTTTTTGGAACTTCCCATGTTTCGCCATTGAGGCGAAAGCTCTTGTCGCCGGTGAAGAAGTTGGTGGCGCCCGACAGATGTCCCCAGTAACGCTTGAATCCGAAATCGGTTGGTTGCTTGTTGAGGTGCCACTTGCCGGACATGGCGGTGTAGTAGCCGGCGCGCGAGAGGGCCTCGGCGATGGTGGCGCCACGGCTCAGTTTCGCTCCGCCTGCCTGATCACAGTAAAGGCCGGTCAGGAGTGACACTCGTGACGAATGGCACTTGGCCGTGTTGTAGAACTGCGTGAAGCGAAGGCCTTTGGTTGCGAGAGTATCGAGGTTGGGCGTCTCGATTTCCGAGCCGTAGCAGCCCAGGTCGGCAAAGCCGAGGTCGTCGGCCATGATCAAGATGATGTTCGGTCGCTGAGCGCCGAGAGAGGGCGTACTGCAGGCGAGTGCAAGGAGGCACAGGGCCGAGAGGGGGTGCTTCATGATGTTTAGGGGATTGATACTGTCAGATTGGTTGTAAGAGCGATTGGTTGGCTCCATCAGGGCTGCTTGCGAACAGGTTGCGCGCGTGATCGAGATCCATCATCGGGGAATGGCCTTCCCAGCCAGGCGGAGAATCCGCGGGGATCAAGTTCCGGGCGGACCCGTTCCCGTCGGGAATCTTGCTTTTTGATTGTGCCCACAGGCAAGGTGAGAGGGTTGCCAGTAGCAAGATCGTGGCTAGTGGAGAGGGGGCGCTGAGCGGTCGCATCTGTATATTTTGGCTGTGAGGAGCGAGGAGGCGATGGTGGCGATTGCCCAATTTGAGATGATCGACACAAGATGCTGTGTAAAAGGTATTTATGGCTATGTCATAAATCTCTCACGGGGATCTTTGGTGAGGTTAGGGCTGCGGCTGTCCGATAGAATCCAAGATAACGAGGCTTCTATGTACAAGAGCATCTGCTTCATGGTCGTGGCCTTTGCGGTGGTCACGGGCACGGTTTTCGGTCAGGGTGGCGGCGGTGCGGGTGCGGCTCGGGGGTCGGTAGAACTGATCCCGACGAGTCAGCTGTATGCGGATATCGACGTGGCACCGAGCCCGAGTTTCCGCCGGCATGTGATGACGCTGATGAGCCGCAATGGCTGTAGCGGTCGCGAATGCCACGGTTCGTTTCAAGGGCGTGGCGGCTTCAGCCTGTCGCTCTTTGGCTACGACTTCGCAAAAGATCACAAGGAGATTGTTGCGGACCCTGACGATGATGCCCGCGTCGATCTCGAGAATCCGGAACAGAGCCTCGTTTTGCTCAAGCCGACGATGCAGAAGAAGCACAAGGGCAAGCTTCGTTTCGAAAAGGAGAGCTGGGAGTACAACCTGATCTTGAAGTGGATTCGCTCGGGCGC
>CAZIVO010000158.1:0-6055 GCA_964542765.1 uncultured candidatus Brocadiaceae bacterium
ATGGGTCTGCCGGTTCCAACACTACACCTCCCAATTCTTCAATCAGATACCCGTGGGTCCGCTGTGGGGTGGAGATATTTCCCCCTCCCTATAACCGCCCTCTCCATTCCATAGCTTTCCCACATTCGGGCCTCAGCACTGACCGGCTGAGGCCCGCATTTTTTTGGTCCGGCGGGTCAGGGTCGGACAGACAAGGTTACGTGGAGGGCTCGTTTGGCCGGTAACTTTGCAAAATGAGGCGTGTATCCGCTATGGAGGCTGGATCCTGGCTTTTATGGGGTTGTGTTGAGTTGAGAGCCTCGGGATGCCGAAATCAGAGTTGGAGCATCAGGAAGGCAGACTCCCGGGAGGGTATCCGGGGCATTCGGGTGTATCTGTAATATGGAGACGGGAATGACCGGAGGTTTCAGGAACACGGAAGATAGCCTTGCTGGCTCTTCGAGCTTCGGCAACGGAACTGTCGGCGGTGCTCCTTTCACGCATGCGCAGATCATGCATCTGATGAAGGCGGAGTTTGCCCGTGCCCGGCGCTACGGGATCCCTCTCACCTGCATGCTCTTTCAGGTAGATCGTGGCCAGACCCTGGTCGACATCCATGGTGTGGAATTGCGCGAAATCCTGCGCCGAGAACTGGGGCGGCTGGTCACCGAGAAGACGCGTGATGCGGATCATCTCGGCCTGATCAGTGATGACCGGTTCTTGCTCGTATTACCGCATACCGTGGCTCAGCAGGCCGAAGTGGTCGCTAATCGGATTCGCGAGAGCTTTCGCAGTCTCGAGGTCGTGGTCAACGGCAGCCAGCTCGATTTGACAGTGAGCGTGGGTTTGTCGTCATGCGATGATAAGGAGACGCTGTTCTTCGATACGATGTTATCGCAGGCGGATATGGCTCTTCGATGGTCGACGGACGCAGGCGGGAACACCGCGAAGGTGTTCCGTAAGGAACGCTTTGTCGAGTCGGCTTCGGAAGCTGAAAGTGCTCCGCCAGCCAGCGACTAGCTGGTGTCTTCAGGCTTTTCGAACCCTACCCTGTTCCCCATGAAAATCCTTCTGGTGGAGGATGAGACAACGATCGCGGTCACCTTGGGTGATGATCTGCGACAGGCGGATCATGATGTTCGTGTGATCGCTGATGGGAAAGAGGCTCTTTCAGTTCTCAAGGAAGAGATCTTTGATTGTGTGATCACAGATGTGCGTTTGCCGGGTGCTGATGGTTTGCAGATCCTGGCGGCAGCCAAGGAAGCTCGTCCGAACACGGAAGTTCTGGTGATGACTGCTTACGCAACCATCGAGCAGGCGGTGGATGCGATGCGTGCCGGTGCTGATGACTATATCCAGAAGCCATTCCTCAACGATGCCGTGCTGGAGCGAGTGGACAGGATTGGCAAGTATCGAGATCTCCTGGATGAGAATCGTCGGCTCAAGGAGGCACTGCGGGGCGACAGGGGCTTGCCTGGCGTGATTGGAATGAGTCGCGCGATGTGCGATGTCATCGATGTGGTTCGAACCGTAGCGCCGACAGATGCCTCGATCTTGATTCAGGGAGAAAGCGGTACTGGTAAGGAGTGCGTCGCTCGCGCTATCCACGCGCTTTCGCGCCGCGCCGACAGTTCCTTCATCGCATTGTCCTGTGGGGCCCTGCCGGATTCCCTTCTGGAGACCGAACTCTTCGGCCATGAACGTGGCGCCTTTACCGACGCTTCCAGGCAGCGTAAAGGGCGTTTTGAGCTGGCTGATGGTGGCACCGTGTTCCTCGACGATATCGATGATATGCCTTTGCCGACGCAGGTGAAACTCTTGCGGGTTCTTCAGGAACGCGAATTCGAGCGGGTCGGGGGTGAGTCGACGGTTGAGGTCGATATTCGTGTGGTGAGCGCGACGAAGGTGCCCCTGGCTGAACTCGTCAAGTCGGGTCAGTTCCGTGAAGACCTCTATTACCGGCTCAACGTCGTGCCGGTTAATTTGCCGCCGTTGCGAGATCGCGACGGAGATCTCCCGCTTCTCGTGCACCACTTCATTGACAAGCTGGGCACGGGGCGGCGCTTCACGGTCAAGACGGCGGTTCTTGAGGCCATGGCGAAGTATCATTGGCCTGGAAATATCCGCGAACTTGAGAATCATGTAGCGCAGGCGATCGCCATGACTGGCACTGCAAAGATTCTCAAGAAGGAGCATCTCTTGCCTGTCGACAAGACCCGCCGCGCCGCACTCGAGCCGCCAACGGAACTCGAGAGCTTGCGCGAGGTCCTCGTGGAGGTCGAGCGTCGACATCTCAAGAAGGTTTTGAGTGCGGTCGGAGGCCACCGTACAAAAGCTGCACAGGTGTTGGGAATCAGCCGCAAGGTCCTGTGGGAGAAGCTCAAAGACTACGGAATCGAGTGATGGAAGTTTCCGTGCCGCTGCCCGATCGCGCCCCTTTTGATCCAGGTCCGGTTGTTCGCTGGTGTGGGATCAAGGGTGTTGACTCGTCCAGGCGTGGGCATCGGGTCTCGGCCTGCATTGCACTGCTGTTCACGGTGCCTCTCCTTCAGGGTCAGAGCGGCCAGGATCAGGGAGCCGAGATGGCCAGGGAGGAGCGCGGGCAAAGTTTTCACCAGATTCTGTGGCTGCACGGAGGCCCTGCCCGGGATTCTCGGTTCTTCGATCAGGTTCGCCACATGGGTTTCACGGCCGTCAGCGTATCGGGCGACCAGAATGCTGCCATTCCTGCCCGGCATGGGCTCAGGTTTTATCGTGACCAGATCGTGGGGAAGGGCGTGCTCGAATTGCGCGACCATGAATGGAAGAAGTCATGGTCGGCTTATCAGGGAAGTAGGGACCCCGCGGACCTGGTCCGCCCGGCTTGCCTTTCCGATGCGGCCACCTTTGATCGCCTCGCCTCCGAACTTCAGGACAAGTTGGACCCTGCCTTGCCCCACCGGCCGCTGGCTGTTTCGGTCGGAGATGAGATCTCGTCGACGCGCCACGCCAACCCTCTGGATTTCTGTTTTGCGCCGACGTGCTTGATAGCGTTCCGAAAGTTCCTCTTGCGCAAGCACGGTATGATCGAGGAGGTCAATCAAGCTTGGGGAACAGACTTCACACGGATGGAAGAAGTCGTTCCCTTCACGGCTGACCGGATTCGAGCGCGAGAACTGAGAGCCGCTGGCTTGCCGAGGAATTTGATGCCGTGGTCCGATCACCGCGAGTTCATGGATGAAAGGCTTGCGCACGCGGTCGAATACGTGACGGATCTGGTGACGCGCCGCGCGCCCGGACTTCGGGTAGGGCTGACGGGTATTCAGCCGCCATCGGCATACGGGGGTCACGACTATGCGCGACTCTTGCCGATGTCGACATTTTTCGAGGCCTACGACATAGGTGGCGCGCGGGATCTGGCCATGTCCTTCGCCCCTGCTGATGCGCTGCAGATGGCTACATTGTTTCCTCCTGGGGAGAAGCGCCCGCTTGATTTTGTTCGCGCACGCTGCCACGAGTTTCTTGCGCATGGGATGGGAGGAGTCATCGTCTGGAGCGCGGGGGGAGCGTTTGGAGCCTCGGGTCATCCGAGTGGCTTCGGGCGTGAACTGGCCACCGTGTTCAAGGAGCTGGAAGGGGTGAAGGGGGCTTTTTCGGGTGCGCGCATCGAGCGGTCGCCGGTGTGGATTGTTGAATCGCAGGCATCGGTGCGAGCCCACTGGATGCTCGATTCTGCGGCTGACGGTGACACATGGATCCGTCGCCTTTCCAGTTATGAGCGGGGTCACAGCACGAGTCTCAAGACGCGTGAGTCATGGGTTTTGTTGCTCGAAGATCTGGGCCTGCAAGGGCGCTTTGTCGCCTCGTCCGGGCTGGGAGCCAAACTTTCGAGAAGTCCCCCGAGATTGCTTGTCTTGCCAGCGCAGCTGGCGCTTTCCGATGAGGTTGCGGCTGCGGTGCGCGACTACGTGAGGGCGGGTGGGGTGGCAGTTGCCGATCATGGGCTTGGCTACTATGACGAGCAACTCGTTCTCCGCGACCGCCCCGTGCTCGACGGCATGTTCGGCTTGCAACGTGCAGGATCGTGGGGCCGGAGGCGGCATGTCCTGCAGGGCAAGGCGATGGGGCCGCGGCTACGTGGTGGGGTAGGGATTGCGGAGGGGGCGATCAATGCGGATCTTGGCGAACCGGCTGATGGGAATGTCGTGCAGATCGAGCATTTCCATGGTCGTGGTCAGGCGTTTTATTTGAATCTTGCGGTATGTGAATATGTGGACATGCGTTTGGACCCTGGGCGATCGGAGGCGGCGACGGATCTTCGTATGAGGCTTCGCCATGTGCTTGATGAAGCAAGCGTACGGCCGCCAGTGATGGTCAGGGCCCCGGGAATGCCGACATGCATCGAGCGCATGATGCTTCGAGCAGTTGATGGCCGGCGCTTGCTGGCGATTCGGATGAACGCTCTGAATGATCCTGCCATGGCCGTGGCGATTGGAAAGCGTGGATCGCGGTCGGTGGAATTGACCTTCCCAAAACGTGTTGCGGTCACGGATATGTTGACGGGCCGGAGTCAGTCCATGAACCATCAATTCGAGATGGAACTCGATCCGTGGCGAGCTCTATTTCTCGTATTGGAGGACGAGCGATGAACATCCTTGGTTCTCGGATCGAGATGGCCCACGACAATGATAGGGCTCGCAGTCTGTTTCTTTCCGATCTGCATATCCCGATCGACGGTGGGCGGTCACTCCAGGACTTACGCGGCATCCTGGATACGGCGAGAGAGGATGCCAGCCAGACGCGTGTATTGATCCTTGGGGATCTATTCGATGCCTACATCGGTCCCAAGCAACTTCGCGTCGGCGCCTGCCGGGAAGTTTGTGATGCGTTGCGCCGTGCTACGGATGCAGGTGTTTCAGTCACCGTTCTGCATGGCAATCGAGATTACATGCTCGATGATATATTCGCGCAACGCTGCGGGGTCAGGGTGGTTGCGGGAGGGCTTAGATTCAGACTCGGTGAGCGGGAAGGCATTGCCCTTCATGGTGACGAACTCTGCTTGAATGATCACCCCTATCAGCGTTCGAAGAGATGGTTGCGGCATCCGATCACCAGGTTTGTCTTGCGCCATCTGCCACTTGCGGTGGCCCTGTGGGCGGGTCGGAGGGCACGAGACCGGAGCGATAAAACGATGAACTCTGGGAGTCAGGAGAGGTTTGCACCAACCGAAGAGGCAATCCGTGAGGCTCTTTCTGGTTCCGACCTTCTGGTGTTCGGCCATATTCACGTGCCGGCCAGCGGATCCATTGAAGGGGCGGGCGATTACCGGGTGTTGCCAGCCTTTGATGAGGGTGGAGTCCGTCTCGAGGACCAGGCCGGTTCCTTGGCTTACAGGGGCTCTGCTGGCGAGATGATGGATGATTTTCCTGAACGAATCTGGCCGCACGGCGGTGAGGTTGGCTCGAGGTGAAGGCTGTCGGTGGCTCGCTGGTGGACATGAGGCCCGGTTGGGGCAACGATTCACGCTTTCTGGCCGGATTGACTGGATGATGGACGAGGAGGATGGTAGCGGAGTGCGTGATGTCGTGGCGATCGATGGACCGTCGGGGTCCGGGAAGAGCACTGTGGCGCGTGAACTGGCGCAGCGTCTTGGGTATGGCTACCTGGATACCGGAGCTATGTACCGTGCGGTGACGTGGGAGTTCCTCGACCGTGATCTCACGAAATTAGCCGATGATGATCATGCTGAACTCATGCTGGCCAAGCTTGTGATCGAACTTCCGGGTGATGAGAGAGTCCTTGTCAATGGCCAGGATGTGACATCACACCTTCGATCGAGAGAGGTGGAGTCGCGGGTGTCGATCGTTTCCGCGATTCCCGCAGTCCGACGCAAGATGCGGCAGCTACAGCGGCAAGTGGCGAGGCGTGGGCCGATCGTTGCTGAAGGCCGTGATATTGGATCTGTTGTTTTTCCTGAAGCTCGCTGGAAGGTTTATCTGGATGCCAGGCCGGAGGAGCGAGCGCGACGACGGTCTCTCGATTTCGAGGCGCAGGGTCGATCGGTGAGTGAGTCCGATGTGCTCGACGAAATCAAGGT
>CAZIVO010000159.1:0-1511 GCA_964542765.1 uncultured candidatus Brocadiaceae bacterium
CTTTTCGAAGTTGGCTCTGGATAGCGCCAAGCGAATGCGAGGTATGACCCAGGCAGTGCAATTTTCCGGAAGTAGGAAATACTTGGCGCCGGGGTACTGATCGTAGGACTCGCCCGTGTTCTTCGTTGGATTGGTATCCATGGAATTCTCTGCCTCAGGATCTTCGCGTAGTAAATCTGGAGAGCGCTCTCCCCCGCCGGGGGTAGGAGCGTTGATATCTGTAAGGGCGTCGAGAACCCGACGCCTGGCTTCTTCAAACCCGTGGGTTCGTTGTGCTGAGATCTGCTCTTGGAGTTGTTGCAACTCCACACGTACGGCTCGCTCGTTGTCGATCGCTTGCCTGAGGAGTTCCTCAGCTTCGCTTATTTTTGTCTGGGCCGTAGAAGTGGCGTCCTCGGCGCGAGTATCTGCGTCTTTCGCCTGTTCCAAGGCCACATCCAGATCATCGCGCAATGCGTTGGCTCGGGATCGCGCTTCGCCAGCTTCCTCTTCGGTGCTTCGTATCTGACGGGAAGCTGCCTTTATCTTTCTACGCAACTCCACAAGCTCGGCAAGTTCCTCTTCGAACTGCGGAGGTGGCAGGCCTTGGGTGTCATCTGTGAGTGTCTCGTCGGGGGCATCCTGAGGAGTGGAGCCCGCTTGCTCGGCCGAAGTCGCTTCCGCACGACCACGCAATTCTTCAAGCTCGGCCTGGAGAGCCTTGGCTTTCTTGGCAATCTGCACCGCCTTCGACCGCCATTGCCGAGTTTCCTCGGTAGCTTCACGCCTAGCTTCTTCGGCGGCATCCAGCGCATCCGGATCGCCTGATGCTGCAGGTAATCCAATCTCAGCCGAATCGCCCTGATCCCACCGCATCGCCTTCCCACTGATACAGCAATCAGCACAGATCCAGCCTTCGTCCAAATGAATGGCATCATGAGAAAGGCTCGCACCTGCAACGATCTCACCGCAGACAATGCAATTCTGAGGGGGCTTGGTTCGACGACGGCGCTGGGCCATGGCGCGCAAGCTTACCAAGTCTCAGGACGCAGCAAATGGATTATCAAGTCTCCGCCATATATCCCCACGTCATCCCAACTCTCTCCTCGCCAGGATCGGCTATTTCACGAAAAGTGAACTCTCACTGAAAAGCCATTGCTGAAATCTTGCGACGACCATCGCGCTTGGAAACCGTGATCATCATCACCGCCCCACTCGGAGCATCGCATGCAACAACCATCCGGGTTGAGTCCTCGCTCTCAACACGCCAGTTCGTGAACCGATCGGCAGAAGCACCTTCTTCCTGGAAGCTGATCGCAAACTGCGAGATGAATGCTCCTCGAAAACTTTCCCTGGCGACCTCTGAGAAGGGCCGATATGTCTCCCCAACATCCGTCCCGAACGAGGAGAGCACCTCGAAATCAATGGCCTCTTCTGCGGATCTATCTCCTCTGCACAGAGCCTCGAAGGTGCTTTTGGCAAGCGAGAGATCAGAGGAAGCTCCCACGCAACCCGGCAAGGAGAGGGCAATC
>CAZIVO010000159.1:1521-5989 GCA_964542765.1 uncultured candidatus Brocadiaceae bacterium
AAGGCTAAAACCTTGAACATGATGCTCATCCGGCAAGTCCTTCGCACTCCACATTCAGCGAGGCGAAAGCTGGTTTGAGTTCGTTCGATCACGCGTTGTAGCTCTATTTATTTTGGAACACTCGCACATATTCAATCTCATACCTCGTGGGGAACATCGCTTTCGATGGGTCGCCGCCAGCGGAGCCACCGATGGCCAGATTCAGCAACAGGTAGTGCGATTGACGGAAGGGATTTTTGGGCCCCGAGTCGGTCGGATTGATGGTCTTCGTCAGGTCAATCGTGTTGAGGAGTTGATCATCGACGTATAGCTCGATGCTCTCCCTGTCCCAGTCCATGCGCCAGACGTGAAACTTCTCATCCCACTTCGGATCCTCGAATGACTTGACTGGTTTCTTGCTGCTATCCCACCTTGCTTTCCACCGCACCTTGGTGCCCCAGCAAGCATTGGCATGCAGCTTGCCACCATAGTACTCCATGAGGTCTATCTCACCGTTGCTGGGCCATTCACCAGCGACTCCGAGAAACCAGATTGCCGGCCAGAGTCCGCCTTGTGTTTTGATCCGAGCCTTCACTTCAAAGCGGCCATATCTCCAACTCCACAGACCCTTGGTCATCAGGCATGACGAGGTGTATTCGATGTGCTTCCGGCTCTCTCTCCAGTCTCCGCTGCCCTTCTTGTAGTTCGGGTTAGGCTTGCGCTCTCTGCGACCTTCTATGACGAGCCGCCCCTCTTCGCAGATGGCGTTCTGAGGCTGGTACCACTGAAGTTCGTTGTTGCGGACAAAGCCGTGTTCAAAGGTCCAGTTTTTCGGATCGGGTTTGCCAGCCGCTTCGAATTCATCCGCCCAGACCAGTCGATATTCAGGAGAAACCGCATCCAGTTCGTCCGGCTTGTTCTGCCGTTTCTGCAGGGTCGGTGCAGAGAGCAACTCCTTTTGCAGCCAGGCGCGAGCTTGCTGGCGGTATGCACTTTCGCGGTGCATCCACAGGTCGGTGTGGGGATGGATGACCTTGCCTTCGGGAATCTTGAAAATCTTGCCCACCGGCACATCGAGGAAGGTGAATCGCGCCAGATCGAGATGACCCTCGAGGTAATCATTGGATCCGCCGCAAACCAGAACGGGCCGTCCCTTGAGGCGAGCGAGACGCTTGAGGGCGGAAGCACGATCGCTCTCGGGGTAGCCCCACTTCTTGTGCCCATCGAAATGGTCGTGGGTGAACATGCCTTTCCAAAGTGAGGCGATCTCGTCGTCGGCCAGCCCGATGTAGCTGGCACCGATGGCGCCGCGAGAAAAGCCGCAGATGAAGACCTTGTCGGGGTCGCCGCCGAATTGCTTGCAGATGCGCGGCAGGTTGACCTTGCAGTAGTCAATGGTCGCCTGCTTGTCCCCCCACCAGGTGACGGAGTTCTTCTTGCGCCCCTTTTCGACATAGGGCATGGACACCCAGATCCAGCCGCGGCCGCCGCTCATGCCGTAACCAAGATTGGCGTCCTTCACCTCACCGCTTCCCTCGCCCGGAGGAAACTTGTTGCCGGTGTATTCGACGATCACCGGATACTTGCCGTCCGGTTTCCAGTCCACGGGCAGATACAGCGCGTGATAGACCGCAGTCCCTTCATACTCCGGCGCGACCTGACGCACCCGCTTGCCCGCCGCCGGTGACTCGTCGGTCATGACCGGAGTGACAAGATCCTTCACATTCCTGGGTGGCGCAGGCCGCAGAACCGCAGAGCCCGCCTCGTACCCGGCAGGAAAGTCGATCACCTGTTTCTGCTCGAGCAACCGCCGCTTCAACTGGTCGTAGGGCAATTCCTGGACGGCTGCCTTGGTTTCGTGAGCCATGGCCGCGGCCACCCCGGCACTGTGGCCCAGCATCATCCAGGTCGGCTCGACCCGGATGCTGGAGAGGGCCACGTGACTGCTCGACAAGCACACCGGAACCAGCAGGTTGATGCACTCGGCGCGCTTGGGAGTGAGCGAGCGGTAGGGCACCTGATAAGGATGCCCATGGCGATTGCCATTGATGCGATCGGGGAAAATCGTGCCCTCGTTGATCCAACCCTTGCCGTCAGCCGTGGGCACCCGCTGGCAATCATGCGAATCGATGGGAAACGAACTGATGCCGATGCTGTCCTTCTTCCTGGCATCGGTTCGCACGTCATGCTGGGTGAGCACGTGTTCGCCGATCATGCGCCGGCCCTCGCGCACGTAGAGCGCCGGCGGCCAGCCGCCATATTTTTGGAACTCATCCCTGGCAAGGCCATAAGCCGCGAACTTCTTGCGAACGATCTTCGGCACGACCGGATCGGTCTTGAGGAACCAAAACAACTCCAAGGTGTACTGCTTGTGTGCTTCCCAGATCTTCTCCCGCTCCTCGTAGGTCGCCTCGGGCCAGGCCCAACTCGCGCCGACCAGACCTGCTGAAATCTGCCGACCGATGCCATTGTTCAGGTCGACCTTCCTGTTTGGCAGTGGATATCCGTCCACGGAAACCATGCGCCCGGCCGCCTTGGGATTGGCCTTGATGTAGCGCCGCGGGAGTTCGAAGCGGGCCGGGTCATAATTGGCCGGCTCGGGCATCGGTAGCCGGTTGCTGGGGTCAGTCGAGATCACGACCCGAAAGCTGTAGGTCATGATCTTTTCGTCGCCCTTGTCTTCGCCAAGCGAGTCGCCGGTCAAGAGCGGCAACGGTTCGCCCGCTTCATCGAGAGCTCCGACCTTGACGGGTTTCTTGGGGAACTGGTGCCCGGCGAGCGATTCGCCATATTGCTGCTTGCTTTCGCGCCCCACGGCATACGAAACCCCGGCCGCCGCCATGAGATCACCTTCGTAGGTTGCATCGATGAACTGCCCGGCATGGAAGATGCCCTTGCTCGTCTCGATCGTCTTGATCCGCGCCGCCTTCTTCGTGACGACCGCCAATCGATGCTCCAGATACACGTCGACGCCAGCCTCCTCGATCAACTCATGAAACACCTTCTCGGCCACGTGCGGCTCGTAAGTCCACTTGTCGTTCTTCGAGAGATCGATCTTGTAGCTGAGCTTCACGCCGGCGTCCGCGTAGTGCTTGCAGATGCGTTCGTGGACCTCGACGAACAAACCGCCCATCAACTGGCGGACGCATTGATTGCCGTCGCTCAAACTCAAGCCGCCGCTGACCATGCCGCCGACGTAGTCGTAGGGCGAAACCAGCGCCACCGAAGCCCCCTCGCGGGCCGCTGCCACCGCAGCGCAGACACCGGCCGGCGTGGCCCCGTACACCAGCACCTCATATCTTGGTGCGCCAAAAAAACTGGCGAGGGTGAGAAAGAGTAAGAGCGCTCTCATTTTCTCTTCGGCCGTTCGCGCGATCTGCTGCCGGTAGCCGTCGGGCTGATCCAGGGCGGACCGTCGAAGGCATCGCGAAGACGCGGATCGCCGCTGGCCTTCAACACACTCATCAGGCGTGCAGCAAGCCGATCCTTGGTTGCGGCATGCTCACGCAGGGCTGCCAAATTGTGGAGTTGCTCGGTGTCGGAACCCACGGCGAAAAACTCCTCGGCGGGCCGCTTGCCGAGTGTCAGTTCGAACGCAGCGCGACCAGCGGAGTCGTCCATGTTTTTCAAGATCCAGCTCTTGGTGAGGCTGGCATCGAGATCGCGGAAAGGGGCGTCTTCGAGACGCTTGTACTCGCCCTGCACGGCAAGGTCCTCCAGATTGTAGGGAGCCCCCATCGGCCAACGATCGGGCTTGAAGTTGCGGATGTACAAATGCTCGGGCGTGCGGATGGCGCGCATGGGGTACGGCAGGTTGCCGTCACGCGCGGTATGAAAATGCAGCTCGCGCCCGATGATGACGGTATTGCGCTCGGGATCCACCCAACCACTTTTCTTCGCGGTGAGCTGCTCGAGAAAACTGCGGCCGTCCATCGGTGGAGCCTTCACGCCAGCCAGTTCAAGCAAGGTCGGACCGATATCCATCACGCTGACGAAATCCTCGACGCGGCGGTCGGCCTGGATGCCTGCGGGCCAGCGCACCAGCAAGGGCACGCGCGTGGCGAGATCGTAGCAATTGGTCTTGCCGCGCGGCACGCCGGGGATGCCGTGATCACCCGAAACGATCACCACCGTATCGTCCAGCTTACCCGCCTTTTCCAGTTCCTCGAGCATCGCGCCGAGCATGGCATCGGCCGCCATCACCTCGCCGAGGTAATCAGCAAAATCGCGTCGCACGTCATGCACGTCCGGCAAGAATGCTGGAATGAGCCCCTTCAGTTCGTCCGGCTTGATGCCCCAGAGTTTCTCACCCGAATCCGGCGTGAACGGCCGGTGTACGTTGATGCTGCCGTAGACGAAAAAAAACGGCTTGTCGCTATTGTCCGCCAGCACCCGCCGCATCTCCAACCGCGGATGCGCCAAGGTCTCAGCATGCCGCTTTGCACGCTCCTCGGCACCGGCGGCAGTGCCGACGTACAGGCCATAACGT
>CAZIVO010000160.1:0-5925 GCA_964542765.1 uncultured candidatus Brocadiaceae bacterium
TTGCCGGAATCGAACGCGCCGACTCCATCACGCTCGATCCGCACAAGTGGCTCTACACACCTTTTGACTGCGGATGCTTGTTGACACGCCGTGTCGATGCCCTCGTCAACGCCTTCACGGCAGAAGGTTCCTACATGCAAGATGTGCCACGCGAAGAAGTCAACTTCTTCGAGCGCGGGCCAGAGCTTTCGCGTGGCAATCGCGCTCTCAAGCTCTGGCTTCTTCTGCGGTCGGTGGGAATCGACACTATCGCCACTGCCATCGGCAAGGACCTCCGGTTCTGCCGCCTGGCGCGAGAACTCCTCGCCGCCGACCCGAGGGTCCGCATCATCACCGAGCCCTCCCTTTCCATCTTCACCTTCGCGATCGAAGGCGGAGAATCCGTGAACCGGGACCTCTTCGAGCGAATCCTTGAGGACGGATATCTGATGCTCTCGACAACCCAGGTCGCCGGCGAATACGCCTTACGCCTGTGCTTCGCCAACCACCGAACCACCGAAGATGACGTCCGCAGTTCCATGCAGCGAATCCTGGATCTCATCGAGACCTAGGCCACCGACCGAACTTGCAAGCCATCGCCCAGCCCTCTAGCATCGTGCTCCTCTTCGCGGGGGAAGTCCGGTGCAAGACCGGCGCTGTCCCGCAGCTGTGACCGGGAACGAAATCTACAAGAAGCCACTGGCAGCCAGGATATTGGGTGCCGGGAAGGCGCGGAGAGTAGGATGATCCGGAAGCCAGAAGATCCCGGGGAGAGACGGGGGCAGGTGGTCTGCCTCCGGATAACACAGCCCTTTTTTCTCGACGCGCGGACGTCGTGGGTGACATGCACAAGATCTTCTTCGCTCGACTCGCAGGCCCGGTAGCCACCACACCGGTAGCGATATCGCCTCGACCTTCGGTGATCGCGATTCCCATCGGCCATCGACCGATGACGCACCTTCGCGAAGCCCGGAACCGGCCGCCCTCTTGCGCCTCACGCCAAACCCGCCGCATCGACGATCCGTTGGACCATCCCCGGAGCTCCGGGGCACGCCAGCAGCAGCGCGCCTGCTCAAAGCTTGATAGGAGAAAGCCTCTCATGCGCCAAACATTGCGTCCGATCCTCACCTTCGCCTTCGCATCTTCTCTGAGCCTGTCCGCTCAGAACTTCACCGAAGGCTATGACGATGACCTGCGACAGCTCCCCGGGGCCAGCGTTGCGGCCACAGTTCTCTCGGGCAACCAGGGCCACGTCTACTTCACGGGCACGAAACTCGTCTACGAAGGCCGCAACCAGCGCAAGGATCTCCTGACCTTCCCCAGCAAGGTCTTCGGATCCTTCACTCTTCAAATAGGACCCGATGACTTGCTCTTCGGAGAGAACTCGACTCACGGTATCTGGAAGGTCGCCATCCTCGCCAAACGTGCGCCCATCAAGCTCGCGACCATCACCTACAACTACGACGCCGTGAAGTGGGGCAAGAACCACGCCCTGATCTCGGCGAAAACCGGCGGCTTCAGCGCCAAGAACAACCAGATCGTCGCCCTGAATCTCACCACCGGCAAGACTCAAACCATCGCAGACCTCCCCGGGGCATCCGGACCGGTAACAACGAACAAACAGGGCGACCTCTTCTACGCAACCGCGAGCCTGCTACATCCACCGCCGAGAGGGTTCGTCAGCCTGTTGCATTTTCCGAACGGCAAGCTTCAAGCTGCGCTGGTCGGTCGCAAGCTCGCCATCACCGATGCGTCGATCAGGTTCCGGGGCCTGGATGCAGCGTCATCGCTGGTGCTCGATGATGATGGCGATGCCTTCGTCACCGATTGGTACAACCGAAAGATCCTCGAGATCCACGGCCTCTTCGGTCCCAGCCCGACGAGTTCCTCCTTCGGCGATTACAACACTGCCGCGGTCGGAGTCGGAAATCTGCAATGGCTGAAGGGATCCGGAAGCCAGCCGATCGGCGCACAGTTCGAACCCTTCCAGCCGGTGGGAGCTGGTTGGTTGATCGTCCACGAGAGCAAGTACCTGGGCATAAGCCAGCTCCGCATCTTGGGAGCGGAGCAGCCGGACCTCCGCTCGAACAGCGGCGGAACCATCGGACAAGGAGCCTTCACATTGACGGTGACCGGTCCCAAGAAGGGTTCAGGTATCCTCGCCTTTCGCCCCGGAAAGGCTGGGAACCAGATCCGCCAGGGTCTGCCGGGCTACAAGCAAGACCTCTTTTGGGAACAGGCCCTGCTCGCGCCGCTCGGCACGATCCCCATCGCCTTCGACAAGGCCGGAAAGTTCTCCTTGAAGGGCTTCAATCCCGGTCTCGGTCAGGCCTTGCCTATCACCTTCCAGGCCGCATTCTTGACCGATAATCGCAGAGTGGTCGGCTCCACGTTGGCAAGCGTCTTCACCTTTCGCTAGCCACGAGAAAGGCCGGACCCTTTCTTGCAGTGTCATTACATCGAATAGCTCATCTCGAGCCTCTCGTGTATCTGTAATGGGACATAATGCGATGGAACATCCCTGGCCACACCAACCATGGAACTGCGAAAACTCGCCCTCTGATCGCTGGGAGTTCGTAGAAGATGTTGGACGTCTACCCATCGCCTGAACAGAAACATGCAATCGAAGAACACCCTGATCTTGATCGCTGGCATCCTGATTGCCGGGATGGTTGCAGCGCTCACTTACGTCGGTCTCGGCAATGGAACCCTCGACTCGACAGCCACCTGGACCGAGCAAGACGAGTCACGACTCAACGAAGAGGACATCCCACCCGAAAACGAAGGTAGCGAACTCACCGAAAACACCACTCCGCAAGATGCTCGCGAACTTCTCGCAGACACATCGTCCAAGGGCGATGTGTCACGCCCGGAAATCCTGCTGAGAGGACGCGTCGTCGACACTTTCGGCGCCGCCGTTGCCAGGGCTGAGGTCACGCTGGAAATCCGCAACCGCAGCGATCGCAGGCGCATTGCTAGCCGGATCAATAAACCGGTCGAAACCGGCGCGGACGGGCGATTCATCTTCAAGGGCAAGGGCTTTCGCGACCTTTCTATCACCCTGATCGCAAGCCACTCAAACTTCGCTCTACGCATCCTCGACAGGCGGTTCGAGAAGGCCGAAGGCGAACTCGACATCGGCGACATCCTGCTGACGAAAGGAGCCACCATCATCGGCAGCGTCACCGACCTCGACGGTAATGGCATCCCGAATGCACAAACCCGGCTGTGGCCAACCGGCGAAACTCGTCTGGCCTGGTTGCGAGACCGCGAGAGGTTTCTGCCACTGCTCGACGTCCAGCGCGATGGCTCTTTTCGTATCGAGCATGTTACCCCCGGTCAGTACTACGTCGAAGCGCGCGCCCGGCTCAAACAGAGGAGGTGGACCCCTCCTCTCACGCTTCAAGACATGCAAGAGGAACTCCTGGATCCCATTCGCCTCGGGCCCGGCTACCGGATCGAAGGAACCGTATTCGAAGCATCAACAGGCAAACCGATACACGAAGCCACGGTGTCCCTCTCGGGAAGCAAGGTCAAGGGCGGCAGAGCAGTCACCGACGAGCGGGGACGATTCGAGTTCGACAACCTGACAGCCGATTCGGTTCGAATACGCGTGAAAGCGAACGATTTCGTCAGCAAGGATCTCCCGGAAGTCATGCCGGCGGAACCCCAACCCCTGCTGATCCAACTCGACTCCGGCCTGAGTATCTCGGGGATCGCCCTCGACGCACGAACCAGCGAGCCCGTGACCAGCTACAACGTACGAATCAAGAAAATCGGCAATCTCACAGACTCCAAGGGGCTCCTTTCGGTCAAGACCATCGAAGAAAGCATCGCCCTCCTGGCCCAAGAGATGGGCCTCGCGACAGTAAGACTCCAAACACTGCGGGCGCAGGAGAAGCCGAATGCCGAACAACTGAAACTCGCTGCCGGAGCCGTCAAAACCTACCGCAAGAAACTCGAACTCCAGTTGAAGGCAGGGAAACGCCTGGCCACCGGATCGAAATCCCTCGATCCGGCTGAAGTCCATGGAAAGAAGGGGCTGTTCGAGAAGCATCCTGCGGGACGATTCAACTCCTCGGGCCTCGATGAGGGCATCTACGTCGTCAGCATCCGCTCGCCCGACCATCAGCTTCATCGAACTGAATCTCTCGAACTCCGCGTCGGACGACCGGCACCGGAACTGACGGTTCAACTTCACCGAGGCTTTCATCTGCATGGGATCGTCCGTTCGCGAACGAGCGGCAAACCCATCGCCAAGGCAGACATCGAACTCATGTCCGTGCGAGAAAGCAGCCCTCGCAACAGCAACAAGATGGTGATCATCTCCACCGGTCCCGGGCAAACCATTACCTCGAAGTCCGACCTGACTCCGGTGCTCTCCACAAGATCCGACAAGCAAGGCAAGTTCGAACTACGGCACGCACCACCCGGCCGCTACGTCGTCACCGCACGAGCCGAAAAGTATGCGCGCCAGCGCGGTGAACCCTTCGAACTCCGCAGTGACCGTGAGGGTCTCGACCTGCGGCTCGGCGCCCTGGCCAGCATCGAAGGCCGCGTGCTGGGCATCGCCCGGATCCGAGAAGAACCTATACAGGTCATGGCCTTCGCAGGAGCCCGCGGTCTTCGCACCGAGGAGGTCGGCGCCGACGGTAGCTACCGGATCGAAAATCTGGAGCCGGGGGCCTATTCCGTCAGAGCCTTCGTGGGTAGTCGAAAGGAGTTTCTGGCGCGTGAACTCGCAAGCCTGTACGCCGCAGGTAACTCACCCCGCAAGCCCGATATCGTGCTCGAAGAGGGTGAACACAAGATCTTCGACGTCGCCATCAAGACCCATCCCATCGGCGGCATTCGTGGACAGGTTCTGATCAATGGCCAGCCGGCCAAGGGCCTCTCCATCTACGCGCAGAGCCAACAAGCCTCGAACCCGGTGAGCAATTCATCGAAAGTCAATGTTTCCATCCGCGGCTTCACCGGCAAGTCGGGCGTCTTTTTCCTCTCTGGTTCTTCTCGAAAATCCGTGACCGACCAGAACGGCGAGTTCCGTTTCGAGAAGCTCTCGCAAGGGCCTTACGGGCTGAGGGTCCTGCCCAAGAGCGGCAAGGGCATCGATTTGCATCGTGAAGAAGTTCAGGTCCTCGCAAACCAGGATGCGAACCGCCTGATCGATCTCCAAATAGGATCGATTGCGGTCAAGATCGCCGCCGAGAACGGCGACGAACCTTCGGAGTTGAACGGCGTGGCCTTCCTCATCAGAGGCGCCGAGCCAAAACCCGATCTCAAGGACGCAAGTCGGCAAGGGAGGACTCAAAAGTTCAATGTCCGCAGCGGCACCTTCCACAGCGGCGACCTGCCAGTCGACGATTACTTCATGATCGTCCAACTGCAGGGCCGGGAGAGGCTCGAGCAAACCATTTTCGTCAATACTGGCACCCGGGAACTGAATCTGACCGCGCCGCCCAAACAGGCCGGAAGCCCCACGCCAGCGGGGACTCCGGATAAAGGCCCTCAGCGACGAAGATCACCATGACCGACCATGGCGGGCAATTCATGCCTGCTCAGGGCTCAATCCTGCGAAACTCTGCTTCTACAAGAATCTCTCGCGACCGGGAAACCCTTGATCCGCACCCTCACATCACTGCTGCTCACGCTCGTCCTCGCCATCCTCATGATGATCGGCGGGTTCGGGGTGCTCGCGTCGATGAACCAAGAAACGCCCGTAGTCGCAGCCGCCAAACCAGCAGTGGTCATCCCTAAAACACCTGTGCTGCTGGAGCCGCTCGGCAACATCGATCCCCTGAGTCATCCCCCGGCCTTGCCCGGAACTGTCGAGCGGCACCGGGAAGGCGTCGGGATCGTCGACATCACAGATGCCCCGCCTCTCGAGGGCGACCTCGGGGTCGCCTTGCTCGACGGCGAATCCATGGCCGTGCTCGGCTGGCAACG
>CAZIVO010000161.1:0-5789 GCA_964542765.1 uncultured candidatus Brocadiaceae bacterium
AAGCCGCCCTCGCCGATCGGCTCGCGCAGGATGTAGGGACCGATGCGATCGCCGGCTGAGAGGGCGCTCTTGTCCTTGGTTTCACCGAGTTCGAGAAAGCTGGTGGCTGCCTCCTCGCTGGCCAGAAGGCGGCGCACCTCGGCGAGCAGTTCTTCGGCCTCATCACAGGCTTCCAGCAACCAGGCTTCGCGCTCGTCACCCTGGCGCTCGCGGGCGCCGAGGAAGATCTCTCGCAGTTGCTGGTAATCGACGGGCTTCATGGCGACTTGTCGATCTTCTTCTTGCGGTCTTTGGCTATATCATCGAGGAGTTTCTTGCCTCTGATGTGCGAGGGATCGGCCGCCGGTCTCTCGCCGATCAGTTCGCGAGCCAGTTTCTCGGCCTCGGCGAACTTATCTTGTTTCAGCAAGAGATAGCACAGGTTATCGAGGGTACCCAGTGTACGAGGATGCAGCTTGCCGAAGACGAGCCGGTGACCCTCCAGTTCCGTGCGGAAGTGGCGCTCGGCATCGCTGAGTTCACCTTGGGCTTCAAGCAGGATTCCCATGTTATGGACCGCGGTCAGCGTTTCGGAATGGTCCTTTCCGAGTACGCGTCGGCAGATCACCAAAGCCTCGCGCTGCAGAGGGTCCGCTTCATCCAGCTTGCCCCGGCGCAAGAGCAGTCTGCCCAAATTGTTCATGGAGTTGAGCGTGTAGAGGTGTTCCTCGCCGAGCAAGCGGCGCTGCCCCTCGACCGCTTCGCGGTAATGCGCTTCTGCCCGGTCGAGTTTGCCCTGTTGCTGAAGAAGATGTCCCATGTTGTGGAGCGATCGCAGCGTGTCGTGATGCTCGTCACCGAGCGTGCGGCGGCGTCCCTCCAGTGCCTCCCGCATGAACAGGCCCGCCTCGTCCAACTCGCCCTGCGCACACAGGAGCCCTCCCATGTGGTTAATCGAATCCAGCGTGTCGGGATGATCGTCGCCCAACAATTGTCGGCGGCTGTTCATCACATCACGGAGATAGGGCGCCGCCTCGTCAAGTTTGCCCTGTCGCTGACCGAGGAGAAGACCCAATTCACTGATGGCCTCCAGCGTCTCGTAGTGCTCGCGGCCCAGCGCCTTGCGGCGTAGCTCCAGCACGCGACGCCGATGCAGCAGGGCCTCGTCATAAATGCCAAGATTCTCATAGACCTGCGCCACGGCGGCGCGCAGCGATGCCGCCGTCAGCGGGTCCTGGGCGAAGTCTCCCTCGATAGCCGTCACCGCAGGCGCAAGAATCTCCTCGGCAAGAAGATTCTTGGCCACATCGGTCGGGTTGGCATGCTGGCCCAGGTTCGAAAAGCTCTCAAGGGCATCGTCCAGCCGGTCTCGATCATGCCGGTTCTCGGTCAACTGCTCGACGATGCTCTCACGGAAAAGCCGCATCAAGGTCAACCCCATCTCATTCGCGCTCAAACTAGCCAGCACCTCCTCCTGGAACGCGACGATCTTCTCAAGTCGCCTCTTTTCTATACCCAGTTCTTCGCTGCGCTTCTTGGCCTCATCGCGAGCTTGTGTCGCCGTGAGCTCTGCCTTCTGCGCCTTGTCCCGCTCGGTCACCGCAACTCGCTCGGCAGTGCGCGCCTGCTGCCGTTGCCAGGTGGTGGCGACGATGCCCGCTGCCAGGGCCAGCAGCACCAAAGACCCGGCCGCCACACCGGCACGGTTACGTCGCACGAACTTCGCAAAGCGATAGCTCGCACTCGGCGGCCCCGCCTCCACTGGCTCATCGGCCAGGTGTCGGCCAAGATCGGTAGCCAGTTCCTGCACCGTCGCATAGCGACGGGAACGATTCTTCTCCAGGGCCTTCATGGCGATCCAATCCAGGTCGCCACCGAGTTGCTTGCGCAGAGCATTCGCATCCAGACACCGCAACTCGGCGACCTTCTTGGAGGTCTTGATGGTGGTCAACTTGGTGCTCGGCCGCGGCGGTTCCTCTTCGCGAATGACTCTTTGGATCTCGGCGTAGCCCATCTCTCTCAATCTTTGGGGATGGAAGGGCGGCTCGCCGCTGAGCAGTTCGTAGAGCAGGATGCCCAAGGAATAGACATCGCTGCGGGTGTCGATGTCGATGCCACTCATCTCAGCCTGCTCGGGACTCATATAGGCAGGCGTGCCGATCAACATGCCTCGGGAGGTGAAGATGGTCTTTTCGGTCAGACGACCGCCGGTGGCCTTGGCGATACCGAAATCGATCACCTTGGACAGCGGTTTTCCTTCAGCCATGCCAACCAGGATGTTGGACGGCTTGAGGTCGCGGTGGATGATTCCTTTTTGATGGGCGTGCTGTATGGCCTCACAGACCTCGATGAAGAGATCGATGCGCTCGGCAAGGCTCAGGCGATGGGTGTCGCAGAACTCGGTGATCGGCACACCGTCGACGTATTCCATGGCGAACCAGGAGCGGCCGTTCTCGCTGATACCGGCATCGAAAATCTTGGCGATGCCCGAGTGCTGCATCAGCGCCAGCGCTTGCCGCTCGGCATCGAAGCGGGCGATGAACTCGCGACTGTCCATGCCGACCTTCAACAACTTCAGCGCGACGCGGCGGCGCACCGGCTCTTGCTGCTCGGCCAGGAAAACCTCGGCGAAGCCGCCCTCGCCGATCGCCTCGCGCAGGGTGTAGGGACCGACGCGATCACCAGACGAAAGGCCGCTGCTGTCATCGTCACCGAGTTCGAGAAAGCGTGTCGCCTCCTGATCGCTGGCCAGAAGACGACGAACCTCGGCCAGCATCTTCTCGTCATCACCGCAGGCCTCCAGCAGATGGGCTTCGCGCTCCTCGCCCTCACGCTCGAGCACGGCAAGAAAGATCTCGCGCAGTTTTTGATACTCGGTGGGCTTCATGACGGGTCCGACAGTGTAGCCATCTCACGCCGAGGCTCCTCGCAACCATGCGAAAGTCGCCCTTCTTCCATTCACACGGCGGAAGTCGTTGGTTCAAATCCAGCACGGCCCACCATCTCCAACTCTCTCAATTACCGACATCGACCTCTAAACAGGGGTTTTGAGAGTTGATGACTTTGGGCAAGTCTACGGGTGGTGATATGGGTGGTACAAGGCCACATCTCACCTAGCTAGAATGCGGGGCACTGCACTGTTCCAACCTTGAAGGAAAGCCATGAAACCCTCCAACCTTGTTCTCATTGCTCTCACCTCGCCTGCAGTTTTGATCAGGCGCAGGCTTACGTACACGGCTCTCTTATTGCTGTCCTGCATCTGGAACCAAGGCTGCGCCACAGTCCATGTTCACTCATCACCGGACGCCGTTGCTGTCAGCGAGGTGAGGCAGGCAATGCATCGCTATATCGCTGCGTTCAATGTCGATGACTTTGAGACGATCGGCACCTCCTGGCACACACCTGGATGGCTGTCGACCAGCGAATCGATGAACCCTCTCCGAGATCGTGAAGGGGTCAAAGGCCTCTACCGCTCCCTCCTTGGAAAGATACGAGCAGAGGGCTACGACCACTCGGAGCTGTTGAGCGAGGACATCAAGTTCGTCCACGATGGATGCGTGATCTATCGAATCACCTTCACGCGTTGGAAGAAAGACGGAGATTTCATGCCGCCGCGCGTCCGAGGGAGTGTCTGTACGCTACACAAGGTAGACGGGAAGTGGGGGCTCAGTAATGTCGCGCTTGAATCAGGAACAGGGGGCTGAGGCCCACGGTTACAGGGCATTGACCTCCTCAACAAGTAACCCCCACTTCAAACCAACTTTCAACCAGCTAGAATAGGGGTGCCGCACTGCCCCCCCAAGCTCATGAAACCCTCCCACCTTACTCTTGCTGCTCTCACCGCAACTCTGGCCACCATCGCCCCTCTCTTTTTTCTCGTCACGCCCGCAACCGCGCAGGAAGTTCCCACCTCCAGCCGACTCGTCAATCTTCAGCTCGAAACCACACTCGTCCCGAGCCCCGCCTCGGTCGATATTCTCCTGCCGCCGGGCCACGAACAACTCACCGAGCCGATCCCCCTGTTCATCTGGCTGCACGGCGGGTCGTCCGGCAAGGACCACCTCGAACGCCGGATGAGGCCCATGATCGACAAGGCCTGGGCCAGCGGCGACCTGATCCCCTGCATCGTCGTCACCCCCGTCACCGGTTCGTCGTACTACATGGACTGGCACGATGGCAGCAATCAGTGGGACACCTTCATCACGACTCAGCTCCTGACTCACATCCGAAAGAACTACAACGTGCGTCAAGACCGCGCAGGCACCGTTATCGGCGGAGCCTCGGCGGGGGGGCAGGGCACGTTACGGATCGCGCTCCGTCACCCGGAACTCTTCGTCGCCGCCGCTGCAATGGAGCCCGGCTTCCCGCCCGTCCTGAAGTTTGACGACTGGGATACCAACAGGTTCGGCTCCAAGGGCCAGATCGTCATGCGCGCACGCTTTGGCCAGCCGGTCGACAAGAAGTTCTGGCGTGCCATCCATCCCCCGGCCATGGTCATCGACAACCCCAAGAAGCTGCGCGACTCGAGCCTGCAGCTACTCCTCGAAGCCGGTGACCGGGACGCCAACGGCACCTTCCGATCCGCCGAACTCCTGCACCGCCTGCTTTACGACGCCGCCATCGAACACGACTACCACCTGCACCGCGGCGCCGCACATACCGGGCGCTCGATGGCCTGGCGTATGCCCGAGGCCTTCGCCTTCCTCTCGCGTGCACTCAACCCGCCCATCGGCCCCGATCCCCTCGCCGAGCGACACAAGCAAGGCGCCATCCGCAAGGGGCGCTACCAGCCACGCACCACCAATGAACTGCCGATGTCCCCGGTCAAGTTCGACAAACCCAAGTGACTCTCTCCTCGCAAGGATGATGCAGGGTTCCATGACAGCAAATATGGCAGTTGAACCCTGCAACAAGAAGTATCGGCCCCCGCACAAGAGCCATGGGTGAAAACGAACACCTCAGAATCGTGCAAGCGTCTCCAGCTGACGTGCCCTTGTTGCTGGAATTCATCCAGGAACTCGCCGAACAAGAGGAGTTCCCGGATGAACTGACCGTCACCGAGCAAGACCTGCTCGAGAACCTGTTCGGTGCAGACCCCGCTGCCGGAGCGGTGATTGGATACGTCCAGGGAGACCCGGTCAGCTTTGCCGTCTTCTATCCCACATTCTCCACCTCCACGGGAAAGCGCGGGCTGCACCTCGACGATCTCTTCGTCCGCCCCCGAGCCCGGGGCATGGGCATCGGCAAGAAGATGCTCGGCTATCTGGCCAACCTCGCGCGTGAGCGCGGCTGTGCCCGATTCGAGTGGTGGGCCCTCGAATGGAACGAGCGTGCCATCGCGTTCTACGAGGGCGTCGGCGCCCGCAATCTCGGCCACCTGCGGGTCTTTCGCCTCTCGGATGACTCCTTGGAGTCCGTTGCACGCTTGCGATAGGGTTGGCGCGGAGCAAGCGAAGGCGGGCCCCGGCTCCTCCCCGCGCGGATAGGTCGAGTGCTGGCAAAAAGACCGCACTCATCCCCGACAGGTAACCCCCACTTCAACTGGCTCAGATCAAGCTCTGCAGTCGCTGTTTGTCGATGTAGATGTCGGTTGAATTCCCGTTTCAGAAGATGCTTGGTCGGTACCGTCAGCCCCTGATTCAGCATTTCAGGTGGTCAGAAAACCATCAAATTGCGTGGCGGAATTCCCTGCGATCTGTCGTTGGTTATGATCGGTGAGCAGCCCGCGCTGCTATCAGGTCCTAGCCCGCAGAGGCCCCAAGTGATCCCCAAGTCGATCTCCCCGAGTCTGCTCGTTGCAAGCTTGCTGC
>CAZIVO010000162.1:0-5597 GCA_964542765.1 uncultured candidatus Brocadiaceae bacterium
CAATGCGTGGGAGCGTTGCAGGAGTCGGTGAGCGAGGCGGGTGAGTCCTCGGGCCTTCAAGATACGGGCTCGTGCCAGCGTGATAAGCACCGGGTCGATCGCGTATTGTTTCGCGATCCGGATGGATTGTATTGCTGTGGGGAGATCCTTGTTGACCATGGCAATCTCGAAGTGCCAGAGATGAACCGTGGGGCTTTGCGGTTGGAGTTTGCATGCGAGTCTCACTGCCAGATCAGGCGCCATGTCTTTTGGGGAGATGGGGCAACGGAATTGTGCGAGGACGCTCTTCATGTCCGGTGGGAGCGGGCGCCGGGAGAGTTCCGCGCGAATGTGTCTGATACGCCGCAGGCTTTTGTTCGGGTCGGGCGAACTGTGTGTATGAATTGGTTCGAGGAGGCCGTCGTCCCGAAGTGAGTCGACGGCATAATTGAGGAGAGCTTCCACGAGGCGGTGGCGCCAGAAGGTCAGGTATTCTTCGCCGTAGCCAAGCGCACTGGCGAGCTTCGACCAGAGCGCGCGGAGTTCGCGCGGATCCATGCCGATATTGCGGGCGGTGGCGGCTGCGTTGAGGCGGCCATTCTTGAGATGCTGCATGTGGTCGGGTTTCGCGAGCATCTTGGCGATGAACGTTTGCAGCTTTGGTGGTAGAGGATCGAGCAGGGCTTGAACCTGAGAGTCGGCCAGGCGATCGACACGAGCGTCGCGGTCCAGGCGCCGCATCCCCCGGGTTCGTAGCTGGTAATGGTGATTCTCGACGAGGCGAAACCAGCGACCATGACGTTCACGGACGGTGAGGCCGGAGATCAACTCACGATTTTTGAGGCAGTCGAGGGCCAGTTCTTGATGGAGATCTTCGACCAGATCGGGGTGGTGGGCGGCGTGGAACCCTTTCCAGTGTCGAAGCTTCCGGAAGAGGTGGGGCATCGCATGGCGTACGAAGCTGGTCAGTTCCGGGAAGGGCGCGCTGACGGGTGCAGGTGGGGGAGGTGGCATCGGAAGACGAGGTGGCTACCACCAGCAATGGAAGGAGAGTATCCTTATATGCATAGAAAAATCAAATATGAATCTTCCGCGACTCACCGGAAGACAAGATTCTCCGGTCCTGGTTGGCATCGTCGTGTGGGCGCGCTCTCGCCCTGGATGCCAGTGAGCGGTATGCTCCGCGCCCTTTTCGTGTCCAATGGCTGTTCGCTGTGTAACCGGCATCCTCTGGGGTGATGAAGGCAAGGGGAAGATCATCGATCGCCTCGCTGCCGATACTGACTGCGTTGTGCGCTACGGAGGTGGTCACAACGCCGGCCACACCATTTTTCTTGGCGGTGAGAAACTCGTCTTGCACCTGATCCCTTCGGGGATCTTGCATCCGGGCGTTCTCAACATCGTTGGCAATGGTGTGGTGGTCGATCCGTGGCATCTCGAGGAGGAGATAGAGGGGCTGAGAGGCCGTGGTGCCGAGGTGGAACTCGGGGTCAACTTCTTCGTCTCCGAAGGAGCTCACGTGATCCTTCCCTTGCACAGAGCCCTCGATCAGGTCGCGGAGCAGACCAGGGGTTCGGACAAGATCGGCACCACGGGTCGTGGGATTGGACCTACTTATGCAGATCGTGCTTCGCGAACCGGATTGCGAATGGGTGATCTGGTGCGTCCAGCCAGGTTGAGCCGTGCTCTCGATTATCTGCTGGCGGAGAAGAATCCGCTCTTGAGAGCTTTCGACTTGCCCGAGGTCGAGCGTGGTCCTCTGGAAACGCAGTTGATTGAGTTCGGGCAGAGGCTGAGACCTGCGATCACCGATACGGGGCACATGCTGCGATCGGCATATGCATGCGATCAACGCATCCTCATCGAGGGTGCACAGGGCGTTCTCCTCGATGTGGATCACGGGTCCTATCCATTCGTCACTTCTTCCAGTTCTTCTACGGGAGGGGTCGCTGTCGGCACTGGCTTGCCACCGTCAGCAGTCGGTGAAGTGCTCGGTATCGTCAAGGCCTACTCGACGCGTGTTGGTGAAGGTCCTTTTCCCTCCGAACTCTTCGGCGAGATTGGCGACCAGTTGCGCACGGCGGGGAATGAATTCGGATCTACCACGGGCCGCCCGCGTCGATGCGGTTGGTTCGACACGGTTGCGGTCAAGTATGCCGTGGCTGTCTCCGGAACGACTCGTTTGGCCATGACCAATCTCGACGTTCTCTCGGGCTTTGACCCCTTGCCCTTGGCAGTGGCATATGACCTCAACGGTGAGCGGATCAGCGACCGGCTTCCGCTTTTCGATATCGAAGAAGCGACGGCAGTGTGTGAGGAGATGCCGGGCTTTCAAGATGATGTCACCGGCGTGCGTCGCTATGCCGACCTTCCTGTCCAGGCCAGGGACTATGTCGAGGCGATTGAGGATCGGGTCGGTGTGCCGATCGAGATCATTTCCGTGGGCCCTGAGCGCGACCAGGTGATCGAGCGGTGACAGAGGATATCCGCCCACAGGATTTCGAGGTGCCACGTTCGGTTGCTGTCATCATGGATGGCAATGGTCGCTGGGCCCGCAACCGCCGCTTGGTGCGGACCAAGGGTCATGAACATGCTTCCGAGGCTGTCCGCGAGACGGTCGAGGAATCTGCTCGGCTGGGAGTGGAGGCGCTGATTCTCTACGCCTTCTCGGAAGAGAACTGGCAGCGTCCGGAGTCCGAAATTCGTGTGCTCATGTCGATGCTTCGCCGGTTCCTTGCCGACGAGCGTGATGACCTGATGGACAAGGGCATCCGATTGTTGCACGCGGGCCGCCGTGACCGACTTCCCGCTGATGTGTTGCGGGAACTGGATGAGACGGTTCGGGCGACGGCTGATAACGAGGGGATGAAGCTGGTTCTGGCGCTCTCCTACGGTGGCCGGTCCGAACTCGTCGATGCGACACGAAAGATCGCGGAACGCGTCGCTGATGGCGAACTGTCTCCTGAGGAGATCGATGAATTGACCATCGATGCGAATCTGTACCAACCAGATGTGCCTCATCCAGATCTTTTGATTCGCACAGCTCACGAGATGCGGATCAGCAACTTTTTGTTATGGCAGATCAGTTATTCGGAGATTTGGTTCACGGATGTCCTCTGGCCTGATTTCCGTAAGGAACATCTCCGCGAAGCGTTTCGAGACTTCGGACAGCGTGTGCGCAAGTTCGGTTCGGTGGTCTCTTGATGATTCTCTGCTGGTTCATGGGTATGGAGCCGCCTCGGCTGCGGGTTGACTCTTCGCGTAGCTGCGTGAGCGATCATGATCCGAGTGGCTCTGGAGCGAGTTTTGTGGGCTTGTGTGAAGAGTGGAGTCTGGCCTGTGGGTAAAGGGGAACTGAAGGTGCGGCTCATCTTTGGCCCGGCGATGCTGGCACTGGTAGGGCTGATTTTCTGGGTGGATCACGAGGCCATGATCGCGAAGGCAGGTGTGCTCTCGGCGATTGTGTTGGGCCTGCTGGCCATCGCTGCGGTGCGGGAATACGTCGGCATGATGCGTGGCGCAGGTCATCCCGTGTCTCCGGTGCTGCTCACCTCTCTCACTGTGGGGCTGTGTGGATGTGCGCCGTGGTTGAGCTGGCAAACCTTGGATAGAGAGCTTTATCCATTGGCGGCGGCCACGATGATTCTCTTGTATTCCACCGTCCTGCGGTCCATGTCCCGGGACCGGGTCCGTCATGGACTCGAGGAGCAGGGCGCCACCTTGCTGGGCTTCATCATGATCGTCTGGCCGCTCTATTTCGCGCAAGGGATGGCGATGATGTACCTGCCGGCGTTGCTCTATGTCATCGCCATCTGCAAGGGTGGCGACATCGGTGGCTACATGTTCGGGATCGCATTCGGTCGCCACAAGCTCATTCCGCACGTCAGTGCTGGCAAGACCATCGAGGGTTCCGTGGGCAGTATGCTGGTGTCTTGTGTGCTGGCGGTTCTGCTGGCCGGACCCCTCCTGCCCGAGACGATTCAACTCGGATGGGCGTCTTTTGTCGGCATTGGCATCCTCTTGAATGTATTGACGCAAACGGGCGATCTCGCCGAGTCGTTGCTGAAGCGACGCTGTGGTGTGAAGGACTCGTCCCGTCTGTTGCCGGCTCATGGTGGTATTCTCGATCTGATCGATAGTCTGCTATTTTCGTTCCCCGCGTTTTTTCTGATGCTGGTGTTGGTCACCTGAGATTTGCGAGGAGTTTGAGCGTTTGAAAGACCCGCAAGCCGACGAGAAGATCGAGATCCAGACTGCGGATGAACTCCGCACGCTGCTTGGGCCTCTGGACTCGAATGCGCGGTTGATCCGCGAACTCCACGGGGTCAACGTCCTTTCGCGGGATGGCAGCCTCCGGTTGCTGGGGCAGCCCGAGGATGTGTCAAGGGTTCGTGCGCTCGTCGAGTCGGCGCTGGCGCGTATCCGCGATGGTAGCGGCCTGGCGACGGGGGACATGGCGCAGATGATCAGAGGGGACAGACCCGCTGTGACCCACTCTCTTCATTCACGGCAGGATGCGAGTTCGGGAACTCCGACACCGAGAACGCCGGGGCAGGCGGTTTACTGGAAGGCTCTGCACGAAGCCGACGTGGTGCTCGGAGTTGGGCCTGCAGGCACGGGCAAGACCTATCTGGCGGTGGCTGCGGCAGTCGAGGCAGTCAAGGAAGGGAAGGTTCGGCGGATCGTCTTGGTGCGTCCGGCGGTGGAGGCTGGAGAGAAACTGGGGTTCCTCCCCGGAGACTTTCAGGCCAAGGTCGATCCATATCTTCGCCCCCTGCACGATGCTCTCCATGATCTGCTCGATCCCGGCCAGCGGTTGCGCTACCTCGAGAGCGATCTGGTTGAGATATGTCCGCTTGCTTACATGCGTGGTCGGACCCTCAATGATGCCTTTGTCATTCTCGATGAAGCACAGAACACGACGGTTCCCCAGATGTTGATGTTTCTGACTCGGATGGGGAATGGTTCTCGCATGGTCGTGACGGGCGATCCGAGCCAGGTAGATCTTCCTGACAAGATTCCTTCGGGCCTTCACGACGCACTGTCGCGTTTGACGGGTGTCGAAGGTGTGATGATCTCACAGTTGAATAACGAGGACATTGTTCGGCACAGTGTCGTGCAACAGATCATCGAAGCCTATGACCGACCCGATGGTCAGCGAAGCTGAGACCTTGGCTCCCCGGCGGCAATCAATCGAACTGAGTATCAATGATCAGTTCCGTCCACGAACGTCCCGGGCCTTTCTCGAAAAGGTGGTGAGTGCTGCGCTCACTCATCTGGATCGGATGGAGTTGGAGGTATCGCTCTTGCTGACCGATGATGCCGAGATTGCGCGCATTCATGGTGAGTATCTGGGAGATGCGGCGCCCACGGACGTGATCTCCTTTCCGATGGAAGAGGTTGTGGAGATTGTTGTCAGCGTCGAGCGAGCGCGGGCCGTGGCGCATGAGCAAGGCCATGCAATTCGCGCAGAAATTGCCCTCTATGTGGTTCACGGCATCTTGCATGCCTGTGGTCATGATGACATGGCGCCCGCAAGCCGCGCGCGGATGCGCCTCGCCGAGACCGAAATCCTGACGTCTATCGGCCAGAAGGTCAGCCCGGTCGATGACGGTATC
>CAZIVO010000163.1:0-5556 GCA_964542765.1 uncultured candidatus Brocadiaceae bacterium
AATACAACGCGGCCGGCACCATCGTTTGGGCATACGACATCCCCCTGTTCGGCAAGCCCAAGCGAGGTGGGCACGGCCTCGACTCATGGGGCAACCACACCTTCGCCGCCATCCGTCTGCCCAACGGCAACACCCTCATCTCGACTGGCAACGGCCACTCGGTACTCGAGGTGACGCCCGAAAAAGAAATCGTCTGGCACCTCAAGCAGGACGATCTCCCGGGAATCCGGCTGGCATGGGTCACCACCGTCGAAGTTCTACCCAACGGCAACTACGTCATCGGAAATTGCCATGCAGGACCCGACAACCCACAGATCATCGAGATCACAAGGGAGAAGGAGGTCGTGTGGACCTTCAAGGACTTCAAAAACTTCGGCAATTCCCTCTCCAACAGCACCCTGATCGACGTACACGAAGACGAGTTGTTCTACCGCCGGGAGGTGCAGCCCATCCTCGCCAAGAACTGCTACAAGTGCCACGGGGATCGCGAGCGCAAGATCAAGGGCGGATTATGGCTGCGCGCACGACACAACATTCTGCAGGGCGGCCAGTCGGGCCGCGTCGTGGATCTCCTCGAGCCCGAACGCAGCCGGTTACTCGCGCTCATTCGCCACGAGGAAGCCGAACGCCCCATGCCGCCAAAGAAAAAGCTCGCGGCCGCAGAAATCGATACCCTGACACGCTGGATCGGCAAGGGCCTGCCGATGTCGATCGTCGAGGACGAGTGGATCTACGAAAAACCCAACATCGTCACCACCGACAGCAAGTCTTTCTGGTCTTTCCAGCCCAAGACGGAGCCGACTCCTCCCGCGGTCAAGGACCAGGAATGGTGCCGTAACGAAATCGATCATTTCGTCCTCGCGCGCATTGAAGATGCTGGCTTGCGCCCAGCCAAAGAAACCGACCGGATCTCCTTTATCCGGCGCGCAAGCTACGACCTGACCGGTTTGCCACCGACCATCGAGGAGATCAACGCCTTCGTCACGGATCGCACACCGGAAGCGCACCAGACCCTTATCGACCGGCTCTTGCATTCTCCTCACTACGGCGAACACTGGGGCCGCCACTGGCTCGATCTGGTTCGCTTTGCCGAGACCAACGGCTACGAACGAGACAACCCCAAGCCCGAAGTCTGGAAATACCGCCAGTACGTGATCGAGGCCCACAACAAGGACAAGCCCTACGATCGCTTCGTCCTGGAACAACTCGCCGGCGACGAACTCGAAGACCGCAACGCCGAATCCATCACAGCAACCGGTTATTACCGACTCGGTTTGTGGGACGACGAACCGGCGGATCGCGAACAGGCGCTTTACGATGGCCTCGACGACATCGTCCGAACCACCAGCGAAGTGTTCTTGGGTCTGACGGTGGGCTGTGCGCGCTGCCACGACCACAAGATCGACCCCATCCCGCAGACCGATTATTACCGCATGCTGGCCTTCTTCCGGCAGATCGAGCCCTACTCCGGAAACACCAAAATGATCCTGACCGATATCTCGACCGCTGCAGAGCAGGCCGAAATCGGGCAGCGCAACACCGAGATCCACAAGCAGCGCGTCGATCTCAACCGGCGCATCAATGCGCTCCACGACCGCTTCAAGGCCCTCTACCGGCGCGAAACCAGCGGGAACCTCCAGCTCTCACCAATCAGCGACCTTCGCTTTTCCTTCTACCGCGACACCTGGGACAAGCTCCCTGACTTCGATGGCCTCAAGGCCGAAACGGAAGGCCTGGTCCCCAGCAACCTCTTCGATATCGGACTTGCCTCGCGCAACTCCGCCTTCGGCTTCGTCTTCCGGGGCAAGCTCACCGTGCCCAGCAATGGGCAGTATATTTTCTTTCTCGATTCCGACGATGGTGCCCGACTCAGTATCGATGGTCGCGAGATCATTCTCTACGACGGGATCCACGGCCTCGGCAAGAACAACCGGGTCCCCATTGAACTCTCCGAGGGCCGTCACGACATCCAACTCGACTATTTTCAGGCACACGGCGGCCTCGGACTACGAGTCTCCTGGTCGGGCCCTGGGTTCAAAAAGCAAACCTTGTCCGCGCCGGACGAGAAGAACAAGGACCAACGCCTCGAGCAGATGCTCAAAGAACACGGTCGACGCTTGCTCGGCAAGGATGCCTCCACCGAATTGCGTGATCTGAAGAAATCGCTCGCAGGTCTCAAGGATGTCAAAGGCACACGGTTCGTACTCAGCGTGAAAGAGCGCAAGGGCCCCCCGCCCAAGACCCACGTATTGATCCGCGGCAATCCCCACTCACCGGCCCAGGAAGTAGAGCCGGGTTTCCCTGAAATTCTGGCCAGCAGCCCGCCCAAAATCGAGACGCGGGCAGAGAGCTCCGGCCGTCGTCTGGCCCTGGCCAGATGGCTGACAGCTCCCGAAAACCCCCTGACTGCTCGCGTCATGGCCAACCGTATCTGGCAATTTCACTTCGGCCGCGGGATCGTACGCAGCAGCAGCAACTTCGGCACACAGGGACGGGCTCCCACCCATCCCGGACTCCTCGACTGGCTAGCGCAGCGCTTCATCGCCGACGGCTGGAGCCTGAAGTCACTGCACCGCCGCATCATGCTGTCCGCCGCCTACCGCATGTCCTCCACTGCAGCCGCCGAGGGTCTGCGCAAAGACCCCAATAACGACCTACTCTGGCGCTTCACGATGCGGCGACTATCGGCAGAGGAGTTGCGGGACTCGATCCTTCTGATCACCGGCAATATGAGCCCGGCCATCGGCGGTCCCAGCGTCTACCCGGCCATCGCCAAGGAAGTCCTCATGGGGCAATCGCGCAACAAGTGGCCCGGCAATGACTCCCCGGCCAACAATACCCGCCGAAGTATCTACACCTTCACCAGGCGGTCCCTCATGGACCCTTTCGTCGAAAGCTTCGACGCAGCCACGACCGACACAAGCTGCCCGGTCCGCTTCCAGACCACGCAGCCGACACAGGCCTTGACCCTGCTCAACAGCCGATTCAGCAATCTCGCAGCCTCTGCTCTGGCACAGCGACTGCGCAAGGAAGCTGGCGAGGACCCACGTCGCCAGGTCGCACTCGCCTGGCAACTCGCCACCGGCCGCAAAGCAACCGAGGAACAGATCGAGCGTGGAGTGACCTTCCTCAAATCCTTCCCGGAACCTTCATCAGCCGATCAAGCACTCACGCAATGGAGTCTGATCATCTTGAACCTGAACCCATTTATTTTCCTGGACTGATCCATGTCGCCCATCAGCAAAATACTCACACACTCCAGGCGAGACTTCCTCAATCAGATCGGAGCGGGTTTCAACACGCTCGCCTTCACCGGCCTCTTGTCCCTCGATGGTTTCTTCAAGCGGCAACTCCAAAACAACGAGGACCCCATAAACCCCCTGGCGGCGAAGCCACCTCACTTCGAGGGCAAGGCCAAGAACTGCATCTTCCTCTTCATGTATGGCGGACCCAGCCAGATGGAGACTTTCGACCCCAAGCCCAAGCTATACGAACTCGCAGGCCAGACCGTACGCAACTTCAAGACACACGGTCGCGGCGGACACCGCGACGGCGGGCGCATCGTCGGCCCTAACTGGAAATTCAAACAATACGGGCAGTCCGGTCAGTGGGTCTCCGATCTATTCCCGCATCTGGCGACCTGCGTCGATGACATCGCCTTCATCAAATCGATGACTGCGATCTCTCCGATTCATGGCTCCGCCCTCTTGCAGATGAACTCCGGCGAGATCATCAGCGGCAGTCCGAGCCTCGGCTCTTGGGTCAACTACGGCCTTGGATCGGTCAGTGAGAACTTGCCGGGTTTCGTGGTCATGTGCGATCCCCGAGGTGGGCCCATCAGCGGCGCAAAGAACTGGAGCAGCGGCTACATGCCAGCGGTCTACCAGGCAACGATGATGCGGCCGCAGGGCAACCCCATCCTGAACCTGAAGCGCTTCGGTTCCCTGACATCCAAACAGCAGCAACACATGCTCGCAACGCTGCGGGAATACAACGAGCGGCACCACCGCGAAAGCCCGGATAACAGCGAACTGGCAGCGCGCATGTCCAGCTACGAGTTGGCCTTCCGGATGCAAAGCCACGCACCCGACGCCGTCGATATCAATCAAGAATCAGAGAAGACCAAGGAGCTCTACGGCATCGATAACGAAAGAACCGCAGAATTCGGCCGTCGCTGTCTGATTGCTCGCAGGCTCATCGAGCGTGGCGTTCGCTTCATCCAGCTCTACTCCGGCGGCGGACACAATGACGACAACTGGGATGCCCACACCGACATGGTCAAGAACCATGGGCTGCATGCCGGCGAAACCGACAAGCCGATCGCCGGTCTGCTGAAGGACCTCAAGCGCCGCGGCATGCTCGAGGAGACGATCGTCGTCTGGGGCGGCGAGTTCGGTAGACAGCCCACGGCCGAATACGCCAAGGGCACCGGGCGTGATCACAATGCCAAGGGCTTCACCATGTGGGCAGCCGGCGGTGGCATCAAGGGAGGCATCAGCGTTGGCGAAACAGACGAACTGGGCAACGAGGCGCAGGGCACGCTTGGCGAGGACAAATTCCAGGTCAAGCATCTGCACGCCACCATCCTTCACCAGATGGGATTGAGCCCCAACAACCTCTCTTACTTCTACGGCGGCCTGGACCGCAGGCTGGTCGGGGTCGAGGGAGCTGAGATCATCCACAAGATCGTCTAGCCACCGCACGTGCTATTTCATGCTTGCCTGTGCAGCGCGGGGGATCATCGTCGTTGGTAGACGCGCACGTAATCCACCTGCATACGCGCGGGGAAGTTGGTCTTCTCGTTCGGTGATCCCGGCCATTTCCCTCCCACCGCCAGATTCAATAGCAGGTGGAAAGGCTGATCGAAAGGAGCCGGGAAGGCATGCCCCTTCGTCTTCCACCGTTTCTGGGTCTGCCACAATTTGCCATCGAGGTACCAGCGGATCTCACCAGCCTCCCACTCCAGGGCAAAGACGTGGAAGGCATCCGCAAAGCTGCCCTCCTCGAGTTCATACGGCGATCCGCTCTGCACCTGGGCAGGCCAGGAGTTTCCGTGATGGAGCGTGCCATGGATGACGGCGGGCTCGTGGCCCACCAACTCCATGATGTCGATCTCGCCGCTGGCAGCCCAACCACCGTAGCGTTCGTGGGTGGGAAGCATCCAGATCGCCGGCCACAAGCCTCGGCCTTTGGGCAGGCGAGCTTTCACCTCGACCCGTCCATAGAGCCAGTCACCACGATGCTTGGTCCGCAGGCGTGCCGATGAAAAGCGCCGGGTCGTGCCCGCGATCGAGGGATGATCCTCGCGGGCCTCGATCACCAAGACGCCCTTTTCCACCCGGACATTCTCCGCCCGATCGGTGTAGAACTGCAGTTCGTGATTGCCGCCGCCGAGCGCATTCACCTCGACACCCCACTTGCTGTAGTCGAGTTCAGACCCCGAAAACTCATCCGACCAGACAAGTTTCCAATCGTCCATCTCAGCCGATTGAGGGCAAGACAAGGCCACGACCACCCAGAACAAGCATCTCATCATCACATCACCCCACTACAACA
>CAZIVO010000164.1:0-5440 GCA_964542765.1 uncultured candidatus Brocadiaceae bacterium
CGGGTGTGCCGGTTGGGACGCTCGGGATCGGCAAGGCGGGAGCAACCAATGCCGCCTTGCTGGCGGCTCGTATCCTGGCACTCTCGGACGCGACCCTGGCCGAGCGCCTGACCGGCTACCGCGAAGCCCAGCGCGACAAGGTCCTGGCCAAGGATGCTGCGGTTCGCGAGCGATTCGATTGCTGAACGATGGCTGCCATCCATGAAACTTTGGAATGGCAGGGCGGTATCGACGGGCATCTCGATCTGCTCGACCAGACCCTGTTGCCCGCTGAACTCGTCGTTCTGAAGTTGCGGACTCTCGATCCGCTGATCGATGCCATCAAGCGCCTGGCGGTGCGTGGTGCGCCGGCCATCGGCTGTGCGGCGGCGTATGGGATGGTGATCGGGGTGCGTGAGGCCGTAGCCGATGATTCGCAGAGTTTTGACGCGGCGGTCGAGTCGGTTGGTGATCGGCTCGACGCTTCGCGACCGACGGCGGTGAACCTCGGCTGGGCGGTGGCTCGCCTGCGTGAACGTGCGGGTAAAGAGCCCAGCCTAGATGCCTTGCTCGACGAGGCGCATGCCATCAAGAAGGAAGACGAGGATCTTTGCCTGCGCATGGGTGATGCCGGCGCCGAGCTGATCGAGGACGGCATGACCGTGCTGACTCATTGCAACGCTGGCCGCTTGGCGACCGGCGGCGATGGCACGGCGCTGGCCGTGATGTTCGCGGCCAAGCGTCGCGGAACGAATTTTCACGCCCTGGCGGACGAGACTCGGCCGCTCTTGCAGGGCGTTCGATTGACGGCATTGGAACTGGCGGCCGAAGATATCCCGGTAGATGTCATCGCTGATTCCGCAGCGGCGGGTTTGATCGCTCGCGGCGTGGTGGATCTGATCATCACCGGCGCTGATCGGGTGGCGGCCAATGGTGATGTTGCCAACAAGGTGGGCACCTACGGCCTGTCTCTGGCGGCGAAGGAGCACAATATTCCGATGTACGTGGTCGCGCCCTTCAGCACCTTCGATTTTGCCATTCCCGACGGAAGTCATATTCCAATCGAGGAGCGTGATCCCCAAGAGGTCCTTGCCATCGGTGGAATGAGTCTTGCGCCCGAAGGCGTGGGAGCGCGAAACCCCGCTTTCGACGTCACTCCGGCGGCCCATCTGGCCGGTTTGATCACCGATCGTGGGCTGATCACGCCGGTCACGACGGAACGGATCAAGGAAGTCCTGGGCTGATTCCGATGGACTCCATATGGGGTCTGTAACATCGACGAAGAAGAAGGCGGCCGGTAAGGCCAAGTCACCAGGTAAGTCTGCAAAGAAGGCGGCCACCAAGAAGGTTGCCAAGAAAGCCGTCAAGAAGGCGGCTGCAGCCAAGACAACGAAGAAGGCTTCGACCAAGAAGCCGGTGCGACGACGCAGGAAGGCGATCGCCAAGCCCACCGACCGAAATATCGATCCCGAGGCGATGGAATTCATCCATGCCATCGATGCTTACAAGATTGCGCATGATCGCCCCTTCCCCAGCTGGAGCGAAGTCCTGCATATCTTGCGCGAGCTCGGCTACTGGAAAAAGGTCTAGGCGACCACGCCGGCGCCGATCAGGGCGAAGAGGGCACCACCCGCCAGGATCCGGTACCAGGCAAAGGGTCGGAAGCTGTGGCGCTGAACGAAGCGTACGAAGGGCCCGACGATGATGAGCGCGCTGATGAAGGCGGCCAGGGTTGCGATCAGCAAGCCGGGCAGTTGTTCTCCCGAAAGCTTGTGCCAATCATCAACAAGCGTCTTGCCAGCGGCGCCGTAGAGAATCGGCAGGCCCAGGAGGAAGGAAAACTGAGCAGCATCGCCGCGCCGCTGTCCGATGAGCATCGCGCCGGCAATGGTCGCACCCGAGCGACTGGTTCCCGGAATCAAGGCCAGACACTGGAACAGGCCGACGACGAGAGCGTCTCGCCAGCTCATCTTTGAGATCTCACCATCGGTCTTCTTGCCCTGGGTCTTCCGTCGATCGAGCAAGGCCTCGAGACCGAGCAGGGCGACCCCCCCCACCACCAAGGTGCTGGCGACCGTGATGGGATTGAAAAGCAGAGATTTGATGGCCTCTCCGAAGAGAAGACCCACCGCGATCGCAGGAACCGAGGCTGCGAGTAGAAGCCAGATGAGGTTGACGCCTTCGTCGCCATCGGAGCTCCCAAGTCGGCAGGCAGCATCCCACAAACGACGCCAGAACAGGACGAGGATGGCGGTGATCGCACCCACCTGGATGGCAATGGTGAAGGCCGGGTCACTGCGTCCCATCAGGGCATCAGCGACAATCAGATGTCCCGTGCTGCTCACCGGCAGGAACTCGGTGATGCCTTCGACGAGTCCGAGGAGGATCGCCTGCAGGAAGCTGATGGGTTCGGCGAGCGGTTCTCCGGTCGTGGGCAAGACGTCCCTCAGAAGGCCGAGTCCGGCGTACTGCATTCCATATCGAAAGCTTCGGCCACGCCTTGGTGGGTGATCTTTCCGCCGAGGACATTGGCCGCGGTCTGCAAGATCGGATGTTTTGCTCCCGCTTTTGCGCCGAGATTTGCCAGGTCACGGGCATATGGGCCGGTGGCATTGGTGAGCGCAAAGGTCGAGGTGCGCGGCACTGCGCCGGGCATGTTGGCGACGCAGTAGTGGACGACACCATCGACGATGTAGGTGGGGTCGGCGTGCGTGGTCGGCTTGCAGGTCTCGATACAGCCGCCCTGATCGACAGCGACGTCGACCACGACCGGCCCATCATCCCTCATGAGCTTGAGGTCATCGCTTCGCACCAGCATCGGAGCGCGGGCGCCGTGGACCAGCACCGCGCCGATCACCATGTCGGCGTCTGGTAGCTTGTCGCGAATCGAGAAGGGGCTGCTATGCAAGAGGGTCACGTTGGCGGGCATGACATCTTCCAGGTAGCGAAGTCGGTCGAGATCGATGTCCAGGATGAAAACATTGGCACCGAGTCCCGCGGCCATCTTGGCGGCGTTGGTGCCGACGACACCTCCGCCGAGGATCAGAACATTGGCCGGGTCGACGCCGGGCACACCGCCGAGCAGCACACCGCGGCCCTGGTTATGTCGTTCGAGGTGATAGGCTCCGTCCTGGATGGCCATGCGACCGGCGACCTCGCTCATCGGTGTCAGCAACGGTAGGGTGCGACCGACTTCGAGGGTCTCGTAGGCGAAGCAATGGGCACCGCTCTCGATCATCGCCTCGGTCAATTCGCGGTTGGCCGCGAAGTGAAAATAGGTGAAGAGCAGCTGGCCAGGACGGATCTTTGCGTATTCCTCGGGGAGGGGTTCCTTGACCTTGATGATCATCTCGGCCTGCTCGTAGATGCCATCAGCGCCTTGCGCGATGCTTGCACCGGCTGCGATGAACTGATCGTCGAGGACGCCCGCACCCAGTCCGGCATCTTTCTGGACGAGGACCGTGTGACCATGGCTGGCCAGGTCGTGGACCATCGCAGGGACTGCGCCGACGCGGTTCTCTTGTTCTTTGATCTCTGCCGGAATGCCGATGATCATCTTTTGCCCTTCTCTTGGGGGGGTCTGGATGGGGCGCGGAGTATAGACCCGCTCGGGTCATGCGTCGGTGATAAAACCGACTCGCGTAACCGCCATGCCGGGGAGTGGCCCCGCAGGCCACTTGGCCGCGCAGCGTCTGTGCGGGTATATCGGCGTGCATCGGCGTATGATCGTCATCCCAAGGCGGTTGTGGCCATGGTCTTTGGCCTGCATCAAGAGTGTGATGATCGCAGCAATGGTTCAAGCAATGGCGGAGAGCGACATGACGCTGTCCGTGGCCATCGTCATCGCCTTCATCGGCGAGTTGCTGGCGATCATCTTCGTGGCTCGGATCTTGACCCATGACTCTTCGCCTTCGACCACCCTGTCATGGGTCCTTATCATTCTTGCAGCGCCGTTCTTGGGCTTGGGCCTGTACTACCTCCTGCCGCGCCAGATCCATATTCGCCGTCTCCGCAGGCGCCAGAACCGCCTGTCCTGGATCGAATCCTCGCTCGAGGAGGTGCGTGAAGAGATCCCCGCCGAGACGCATGCCGATCCGCTGGCGAGGCTCTTGTCACGACTCGATCAGGACGCCATTCGCGAAGGCAACAGCCTCACTCTCTTGCAAACAGGGCGCGACTTCTTCGAGCAGGCGCGGCACGCGATCGAGAACGCCGAGCACTTCGTGCATCTCGAGACCTACATCTTCCGACCGGACCAGGCAGGAATGGCCACGCTGGAACTCTTGACGGCAGCGGCTGCCCGGGGTGTCGAGGTGCGACTTCTCTATGACAGTGTCGGCAGCTGGGGGCTCAAGCAGCGTCATCTGGCTTCCCTGGTGGCGGCGGGCGGCAAGGAAGCTGCCTACCTTCGTTTGCTGTGGCGGCGGCGGCCCTTCACGCTCAATTTTCGCAATCACCGCAAGCTTCTGGTGGTCGATGGTCACACCGCGATTCTGGGCGGCAGGAATATCGGTGATGAGTACGTGCGGGATCGTTTTCGTCAGACCAAGCGCAAGTGGCTCGACAGCATGATCAAGGTCGAAGGGCCGGCGGTGCGGCGCTTGCACCGTGTCTTTGTCGAGGACTGGTACAATGCCGCCGAGGAGGATCTGGCCACCGATGCTTATCTGCCGATCATCGATCCGGTCGGTCCTGATTCCGTGGCCACCCTGGCCACCGGGCCCGACCAGAGGCAGTCCCGTCTCTTGTGGGTCTACTTGCAGATGATCGGCTCGGCCTCACGGACGATCGATATCAGCACGCCTTATCTGGTGCCGGACCCCATGATCACCACGGCCTTGCAGATGGCTGCGTATCGAGGTGTCAGGGTGCGGATTCATACCAATGGCCGCGAGGCCGTGAACTTTATTCTCTATCGCGCTCAGCGAAGCTACTACCGAGCCTTGCTGGCTGCCGGAATCGAGATCACCGAGACCCGTGGCGATTACAACCATGCGAAGATGGTGATTGTCGATGATCGATATTTCCTGGCAGGCAGCCCGAACACGGACCGCCGCAGCATGGAGCTGAACTTCGAAATCTCGGTGATCGCGGTCGATTCCGAGATCTGCAAGGAGGCTGCGCAGTTCTTCGTGCAGCGTCTGGTCAGGGGTCGCGAGGTGTCTCCGGACAGCCTGCGCAGTCGGCGTCTGGGAGCGGTGTTCGATGGGCTGTGCCGCCTCACCTCACCCCTGCTGTGAGGAGTGGGATTGTCCTTGCAAGCACGCACTCCCCCACCTACAAAATTGCGCCCCCCGTGGGCGATTAGCTCAGTTGGTTAGAGCACCAGCTCGACAAGCTGGGGGTCACTGGTTCGAGTCCAGTAACGCCCACCATCTAACTCACGATGGGATAGGGGCTTGTCGGAACGCGCTCCGGCGCGAGTCGTACCACAAGCGCGTTGTGTACGCGCCGTGTACGC
>CAZIVO010000165.1:0-5084 GCA_964542765.1 uncultured candidatus Brocadiaceae bacterium
GACTACGCGCCTTATTACGGAGCCTCCTACTACAGCTCTCCTCCTTACATCGAGCGTGCCAGCATCCCCGGAGGCTCTGACGCTGCCGCCGCCAAGCGCGGATCCGAGGAGTTGCTCGTCGAGCGCCACATCTCGCTCGGCGACTTCTACTTCAAGGAAAATCGTTTCGACGAAGCAGCGGAAAGCTATCTGAGAGCCCTCACCTACGCACCCGAAGACGCAAGCTTGCACTTCATCCTGGCAGATGCTCTCTTCGCATCGGGAGACTACCACTATGCGGCATTCATCCTGACCAAAGCAGTCAAGATTGACCCCGAGATCGTTCTCGCAAAAGCTGACAAGCGTGAGTTCTACTCGGACGTGAAGCTCTTCTACAAACAGATGGGCACCCTACGAACATACATCGCCGAGCACCCCTACGACCACGCAGCTAACCTGGTGCTTGGCTACAACTTGAAGTTCTCCGGCTACCCCGAAGGAGCTCGCAAGGCCTTCCTCAAGGTTCTGGAAATCGATGAGGGAAATGCCACCGCACAGGCTTTCCTCGACGCGCTTCGCGACTCGTAGCCCGGCTGACCCAGGCCCAGTTCACCGGATCGGCGGTTCAGGTTTGGGGTTAGCTCCCGGGGAGGCTACCCTCGGCACCCCCACCCGGATCTAACCATGCGCCGACGAATCGATCACTACCTGCAGGACCTCCTGCCTTCCGACAAGTTCGACTTCTACTCGGTGATCCGCGACTTCACCGACCACGAAATCGCTCCACACATCCTGGAATGGGAGCGCGGACACTCGCTCGTCCCCGACGACTGTATCGCCAAGATGGCTGAAATAGGCCTGTTCGGCCTGCCCATCGAAGAGGATTACGGGGGCCAAGGTGGCGACCAAACCGACTTGATACTCATGGGCTTGGCAATGGCCTACCACAGTCAATCGGTAGCGATCACCCCCGGCGCCGCCCTCTCTCTGGGAGCTAAGCCCCTTCAGCTCTGCGGTACCGAAGAGCAAAAGCGCATGCACCTTCCCGATCTTGCGGCAGGAAAACGCATGTTCGTCTTCGGCCTGTCGGAGCCTGGTCGCGGTTCCGATGCTGCAAACCCACAAGTCACGGCCAAGAAGTCAGGTACGGCTTGGATCATCAACGGAGAGAAATGCTGGTCGACGAATGCCAAATGGGCCAGCCACGTGGTGGTACACGCACTGACCGACCCCGACGCCCCCAACGGCAAGCGCTCCACCTGCTTCATCGTGCCCATGGATGCGGACGGGATCAGCTACCAGGAAATGAGTGGCAAGCGCGCATGGGAACAATCGAGCACCGGTTCGATCATGTTTGACAAGGTCGAGATCGCCGAATCCTCGGTTCTTGGAGAGGTCGGTAACGGCTTCAAGGTCATGGTCACAACCCTGAACGGCGGACGGCTTTTCATCGCCAGCCTCGCCCTCGGATCACTAGCCTTCGCCCTGGACAAATGCCGTGCTTACGCCGAGGAACGCACCCAATTCGACAACCAGCCCATCGGACGTTTCCAGCGAGTCCAGGACGTGATCGTCGACATGGATATAGCACTCGAGAGAAACCTGACCTGGCTGCTTCATCTGTGCGGCCTCTACGATGCAGACCGCCTGGAGCGCGAACAGGCCGCGAAGGTCAAGGTCGACTCCAGCCGGGTTGCGAGTGATCTCCTGATTCTGGCCATGGAGATCTGTGGCGGTGTTGCATGCCTCGACGAGTTCGGTCTCGTGCGCCATCACAACGATCTGTTCGTCACCCGCGTTGGCGAAGGTAGTAATTTTGTCCTCAAAGACCTGATCGCTCGACCACTCCGCTCGCCTTGATGGGCCGCCGCCCAACGATCACCCACCTGCAACACTGGTGGGTGCCTGGAGATCAGGTGTCCGAGCTACACCACAAGGATCAAAGACTCAGGTAACGCGAACCCCCGCCGATGCTATATCCTGATGAAGAGCAACTCCCTCCTCGGTATCGCAGATGAGACTAATACTGACCACACTCTTGATCGCCGGCCATCTGCCCGCGCAAACGCCACCTGCTGATGCGGCATCGGAGAAGCCTCCTCGATCGGGCTACCGCAAGCTGGCCTATCCCGGAGACAAGGGTCGAGTTGTCGCGCGAGTAGATGGCAATGACATCACGCTCGAAAATGTGATTGCCCACATTTCTAAACGGCACGCCCCGGACATGGACAACTTCCTACGCACTCCCGCAGGAAACCTTTACTTCGACCACCCGGAACCTGCTCACTGGATCCGCTACTATGCAGACGTCGTCGCTCTTCGCGAAGAGTCTCGATACCGCAAAGTGCCTGCGAGCACGATCGAGAAAGCGCTTTCGGAATCGCTCAAAAATGCTTTCCAGAAAAACCTCGATTGGTTGGCCAAAGGCCGTGAACGCCTGAACCAAACATGGGAACCCACACAGGACTCCATCAATATCCTGCTCGATAAGTTCCAGCGCGAACATGGCTTGAAGACCGAGGCCCAAGGCTATCTGAACGCCATGATCGGCAGTGATTTCACGGAAAAACAAGCTCATCGCTACCACAGCAACAACGCCAGAATCTTCGGTGGCCGCGTGACCTTCGCGCATATCATGATCGAGAGTCGCGATCGCTTCACCCTCGCTCTACTCGAAGGCAAATCGCGCGAGAGCGCCCTCAAGCGCATCGAAGATGTTCGCTCGCGCCTGAAAAAGGATGGGAGCAACTTCGAGGAAATCGCCAGGGCCTACTCCCAAGACCTCAAAACAGCGCCCCGGGGCGGTGTTTTGAGGGGTGCCAGCAGATTCGACCCAATGTTGCCGGCAGCGCTCTGCCGCGCCGCCTGGAATCTCCAAGACGGCAGCTGGACCGGTCCTCTGGAGAGCCCTTACGGGCTACATTTCGTCAAGCGTATATCTCTGAGCCAGCAACAGTTCATCCTGTTCACGCCAGCTGCTCTCCCAACGATTCGGGAGACCATGAGAAAGCACCAACAGGAAGACTTCCTGTATGAGGTCAGGAAGAAGCGGCGAGTCGAACTCCTCTACTGATCGCCCGGGTCCGTGAGAAGCTTCCGCGCGCACCTTGGTTGAAAACCAGCCGCACGAAAGCAGGCACCTCAACCAATGAGACTGCCGTCGAACATTCGCGTCACACCCTCGCGCACAACGGCCTCATTCACGGTGAAGCCCGAACGAGCAAGATCCTGATATCGCTCTGCGAGCACGCTGCCGATGATGTCGCGTGACCGCAGCCACTTGAATACAACCTGCTCGAGAACCCTCGCGTCCGAGTGCTGCGGCACGAAGGTCGGGCCGAGAAGATCCAACCGCATCGAGGTGATCTCTCGGATCAGGCACGGGTTGTTGACGAACCACCAGCATCCAAACGGAAGGATGTTGCCAAACTTCCTTGCCGCCACGCAGAGCTGGTGCTGATTTTCCCGGGCGAGATATGTCGCCAAAATCCTGAGATCCGGATGATCTGAGGCCAAGCGCTCAAGCGAGTCAACATCCGCAATACCAACTCCATCGCCAGCAAGCCCGAGCCGCGGATTCACCTGACGCTTCACGCCGATCATCAATGCCACGGGCAATCCAATCTCCAGCGCCACCGGCAACACAGATTCTTTCAGAAGCGTCGTCACCGAGGACTCTTCATCCGGATAGCGAAACTCCGGCCCCAAGCTGACCGCCATGTAACGCGCTCCCATGCGATCTGCCCATTCCCGCAGGTAACGTCGAACCTCCTCATGTGTGTGCGGGCCAAGGTCCTCTCCTACCTCATACCCGAGTTCGCGCAGAGCAGGCACTGCACATGGCCACTCCATGATTGCGCTGTCCAATCTCAACGCGGCATGAAAACGAGGATCACGCTCAAAGCCATCCAGCCAGATCGATCGCTCGTCGGGGTCGAGTGGGTCGTTGGTCATGATGACCTCCCGAACTCCGGCGAGGCTAAAACTCTCATCGACCCGCTCCGCCATATCTTTGCCATCGAAGTAGGCTCGCGCCTCCCGAAGGTCCTTTGCATTCGGATCGAGGCCCAACGCAGACAGCAAAGAAACCAGGCCCGTCCCTACCTCGGATAGAGGGGGCCCCTCCACGAAGAGTTCCGTCCAGACGAGATCCGCCTGCTCGGTCTTGGAAGTCTGCCAAAATTTTTCGGGGGCCAGATCCGGGCGCGCCCGGAAGAGTTCGGCCACGTGGTAGTGATAGGTAAGCAACTCGTCGATTCCGCTGAGCAAGAGGCCTGGCATGGCGGGATCGAAGAGGTGCGTATGGATGTCACACACCGGAATCTCGGCCATCACCTTGGCCACGATTTTGCCAACATCAGAGATCTGCATAGTACGATCGATCTTATCCCCTGACTGACTCATGGTATGCTCCGCTCCGATGAGCCTGTTCGACTTGAGTGGCAAGACCGCGGTTATCCTGGCCGGGACAAGCACCCTGGGTAGCGCCATGGCCGAAGGCCTGGCGTGCCACGGCGCCCATGTCGCAATCACCAGTCGCAGCCAAGACAAGGCCGCAACCACCAGCGAGGCCATCGCCCGGTCCTGTCAGGACCCCGCCCGCGTGAAGGCATTCGCCTGCGACCCTACCAGCAAGGAGGATCTCCAGCGATTGCTCGCCGACACCCTCGACTGGACGGGTAGCGTCGATGTCCTGATGCACTGCCCGGGAAAGAACAGCGCGACGCCCTTCTTCGAATTAAAAATGGAGGAGTGGGACGATATCCACGATGTGAACCTCAAGAGCGCGGTACTGGCGGCGCAAGTCTTCGGAAAGCAAATGATCGATCAAGGCGAGGGTGGCAGCATCATCAACGTCTCATCTGTAGCAGCAGGACCGCCACTATCACGCGTCTTCTCCTATGCAGCGTCCAAGGCCGGACTCGAAAATGTCACGCAGTTCCTGGCCCGCGAATTCGCACCCCACAGGATTCGTGTCAATGCCATCCGTCCCGGGTTCTTCCCTGCCGAGCAAAATCGGAAGATCCTCTCGCCTGATCGCATCGAAGCGATCATGCGACACACTCCAATGGAACGCTTCGGAACTCCTGAGTAGTTGCAAGGGG
>CAZIVO010000166.1:0-577 GCA_964542765.1 uncultured candidatus Brocadiaceae bacterium
CGAGGAGATGGCGGCTGACACGGAGATCGTGCGTCTCGATGCGATGATTCAGGCTGGCTTGCTCGGTCGCGATCGGATCGGCAGGCTGGAGGATCGCCGTCTGGTGCTCGAGGTGACCTTGATCCGAATGGCGCAGGCCGGCGATCTCCAGTCATTGGCGGATCTTGTATCAGCCGTGGGCAGTGGCGTGGTCGCAGCTCCGGCCCGGGAAACTTCGTCTCGGGAAGCCCAGTCCAAGACCCCTTCTCGAGCAGTTTCGCCGGCAGATGCTTTTTCGACCTTGCCTGCGAGTATGGGGTTGAAGCAGAGATTGGTCGCTCTGGTGCAGGAGAAGAAACCAACTCTTGCGGCGACGATCGAAATGAGCAGCATCGAGGGGCCGGATGAATCAGGATGCGTGTCGATTTCGATTGAAACGGAGCAGCGGATGCACCGCGATCGCTTGCAGTCGGCTGAGATTCAGCGTGACTTGACAGGGTGTCTCGGGGAGATTCTCAGCCGGGAAGTTTCATTGACCGTGCATGTTTCCGGTGCTGGTTCCCCGCTTTGGTTTTCCGGTTCTGGTTTTCGGCTTGTG
>CAZIVO010000166.1:587-4905 GCA_964542765.1 uncultured candidatus Brocadiaceae bacterium
ACTTCAGAACAGCCGCATCGAGCGCCTGCCGAGCGCAAGCAGCCGGGTCTCGGAGCCCAGCGTGTCATGGAAAAATTTGATGGTGAGATCATGGAGACTGGCGAGCAATCGTCTTCCTAGAAGGTGGAGTAGATCATGGCGACAGGATTTGGCGATATGGGAAGTCTGCTCAAGCAGGCTCAGCAAATGCAGAAACGCATGCAGGATACCGAGCGTGACCTGCGGGAGAGGGTTCTGGAAGGAACCGCCGGTGGCGGCGCGGTGAAGGTGTATGTCAATGGCATGCAAGAGATCCAGGCGGCCAAGATCGATCCGGATGCAGTTGATCCCGAGGATGTTGAGACTCTCGAGGATCTGGTGACGGCTGCGGTTCGCCAGGCGATGACAGCGGCCAAGGATCTCCGTGACAAGGAGATGAACAAGGTGACCGGCGGGATGAACTTGCCGGGCATGGGTTTCTAGCGTCAGTTTTTGGAGCCCACTTGGTTCGTTCACATAGTGTTACTCGCCTGATCGAATGCCTCGGGCACTTACCGGGAGTAGGGCCCAAGACATCTGAGCGGCTGGCCTATCATTTGTTGCGTGTTGGCGAGAAAGAGGCCGATGAACTCGCGAGTGCGATTCGAGAGGCCGTGCGATCGACGTGCATCTGTTCCTCGTGCTTCAATCTCGACGAATCTGATCCGTGCCGGGTGTGCCAGGATGAGGACAGGGACCGGCAGGTGATCCTCGTGGTGGAAGATCCTCGAGATCTTGGAGCCTTCGAAGAAAGCGGTTATCGGGGTCTCTATCACGTTCTTCAGGGGCGTGTCTCCAGTCTCGAAGGGGTCGGCCCTGAAGATCTGACGGTGGCAGCACTGGTCGAGCGTGCTAACTCTGCTCGCGAGATCTGTTTGGCTACCAGCCCTGATCTGGAAGGCGAGGGTACGGCCCGGATGATCGGCGAGCGGCTCGCCGGCATGGAGGTGGAGGTGACTCGCCTTGCGCGAGGTCTTCCTGCGGGCGCGACCATCGCACAGGCATCATCGAGCATTCTGGCCGATGCGATCGAAGGCCGTCGGCCCTTGCCTTGATGCTATGAGGCTGGCCCGGAACCTTCGTCGGGAGGGGGCTTTCGGGCTTCTTGCTCCCCCCGGGGAGTTCGTTGCTGGAGCGATGTGCCAAGCGCTGCGGTTGTCGCGCGGCCGTCTGAGCGGATGGTGAGGGGGGCGTCCCGGTTTTTGATGGAGGTGCGGGGAGGGGCTGGCTGGATCAGCGCCGTCGAACCGGCGTCAATCTGGCAGATCGGTCAGTTTCATCTCAATGGTTGCGATGTGAGGGTCCATTGGTTCTCGTGGTGAGACACGAGGCGAGGATGCCGACCTATCTGTTGACGATTTCTTACGATGGCGGGAGCTACGCTGGCTGGCAGCGCCAAGATGGTTCCGAGACGGTCCAGGGCTGTCTCGAACGGGCGTTCATGACAATTTTTGGTGAGCCGCACGCAGTTTACGGGGCAGGTCGCACCGATGCAGGGGTTCACGCACTTCGCCAGTGCGCCCACGTGAGGTGTCCGCGGGCGATGGCGCCGGACATCCTGCAGCGCGCTCTCAATGGCAACTTGCCGCGGGATATCTTGGTCCGAGCGGTGCGGGAGGTTCCGGCGGACTTCCACGCTCGCTTCTCGGCTGCGGGCAAGCGTTACGCCTACCGCTTCTTGACCTCGCCGCTGCGGCCGGTGTTCGGGCGTGGCTATTTCTGGTGGGTTTCGCACTCTCTGGACCTCGATGCCATGCGTGAGGCGGCAGGCCAAATTGTTGGAGAAAAGGATTTTGCGTCTTTTGCCTCCAATCCGGGCTACGCCCGCAAGGATGGCACCGTTCGCCGGGTGGATCACCTGCATCTGGTCCAGAGACCGGGAGGAATCGATCTTGTGATCCAGGGGAACGGCTTCCTCTACAACATGGTTCGCGCGATTGCCGGGACGATCTACGAGATTGGCGTTGGGCGCTACCCACCGGGTCAGATGCGAGAGATCATCGAGGCGAGGGACAGGCGGGCGGCTGGTCAGACGGCTGAACCGGGAGGCCTCTACCTCGTTCGTGTTCTTTATCCACCGGGAATCCTCGGGTCTTGATGTTCCGGGCATCTGCCGGTCTTCTTAGGTGGCAGCAGTTTTTATCTGCCGGCAGCCTTCCACCGATGGATCGGGGAAGCAGGGCAGGTCTTCTTGTTTTGTGTTTGTGCAAATGAGCGATCACGAAGTGAATATCGAGGTGCGAGGCCGTCATGGCGGTATCGACGATTCGTTCAAATCTTTGGCGGTGGAGAAGGCGCGGAAACTCCTGCGCTTCCATGGTCGTATTTCGTCCATTCAGATTGTTGTCGATCAAGAGCATGACGAGTACCTCCTGGAGATCATTGTTCATGTTGATTCCGGCACGATCTTGGTTGCCAAGGAAGCTCACACCACTGATCGGGTTGCCCTGGACTCGCTTCTGGACAAGATCCAAAAGCAGCTGAAGCGAGATAACGAGAAACTCAAGAGCCACAAGGGAGATAGAGTCAAGCAAGCGGACTTGCTCCCCGAGGAAACCGAAGAGACGGAGGAGACTTACGACGAGGCCGTGCGCAAGGATCTGCGCCAATAGCTGTTTTCAGACCGCCCCGGAAGAGGAGTTCTTGCCGGATGCCTCTGGCTGGGGCAAACTTTTGGTTGGCGATTGCCGAGTTGTCGCCTTTTCGCCCCTCCTTCCCATCAAGTTTCGCGAACCCCTTCCATGATCAAAGAGTTGATCGATACCGCCATCATCATCGAGGAGCTTGAGAACTCCGAGAAGAGCGCCGCCCTTCGAGAAGTTTTGGCCGTCGTTGGTGAGCAGGTTGGGATGGGGGATAAAGAACTCACCAGCCTGACCAGACGCTTGTTCAAGAGGGAGAGGCTCGGCAGCACCGGGATTGGTAATGGAGTTGCTGTACCCCATGTCAAGGGCAAGACGATCGATCACATGCGGTTGGTTCTCGCGCGGTCGCCTGCGGGGATCGAATACCAGGCGATCGATGGTCAGGATGTGAAGACGATTTTTCTCATTTTGGCTCCCGAAGGAGAGGCGGAGAAGCACCTTCAGGCACTCCGCTGGATCTCGATTCTTGCGCGTGACGCTGATTTTCGCCGGTTTGTTCTGGTCGCGAAGGGGCCGGACGAAATCAGAGATCTTCTTTTTGAGATGGGCGAGCGCCTGGCGCCATGAGCGAGAAGAAACTTGTTGCGCGGGCTGTCCTTGAGTTGACGAACAAGCACGGCTTGCATGCTCGTCCAGCGCATCTGTGGGTGCAGACGGCAAATGCCTATGCGAGTTCCTTGCGGGTCGGTCGTGAAGGGGAGCCAAAGGTCGATGGCAAGAGCATTATGGGGATCATGATGCTGGCGGCCGAAAATGGCGTACGGCTCGAACTTGAGGCTGAGGGCCCTGACGGCGAAGAGCAACTTCGAGCCCTGGCGGAACTCGTCGATTCTGGTTTCGGCGAGGAATAGCAGCGTTCGCGGTGGCGGGTTTCGCTGCCATTCCCGGCCCGAGTCATGCCTTGATTGGCTCAAGGTGGCCTCCCAGGCTCATTTCTGGACAGCCGTTGACCGATAGAAGGATCGGGAGACCGCAGCATGTTCAGACAACGTAAGAGCGTGATCGGCCTGGATCTCGGATCGAGCTCCGTCAAGGCCGTGGAAATCACGCAAGACAAATATGACTATGTCATCACGGCCTGTGGCCAGATCGACATTCCCGAGGAGAAGGCGAGGGGTGAGGCGGTGGCTGAACTCTTCCGGACAGGTGGGTTTCACACCCGCCGTGTCGCTGCCGCAGTAGGAGGGGATGCGGTCGTGTTCAAGTTCATCAGCATGCCAGACATGTCTGATGAGGAGTTGAACAGTGCGATCAAGCTTGAGCCGGAGAAATATATACCTTTGGCCGAGGGTGACGAGATGGCGATCTCGACCCAGAAATTGACCGACCCGGTAGACGGGGATGAGGCGGGCGAGGTGAAGGTGCTGGTTGTCGGCGCCAAGCGGACATCGTTGGATGAACAGGCGCAGATGCTGGTTGAAGCCGGACTTCAACCAGTTTCGATCAGCGTGGATAGCTTTGCTCTGGGCAATGCATATGAACTCAGCGATATGGTGAGTCCCGCTCTCAAGGAGGCTGGTCACACGATTGCGTTGGTAGATATCGGGTCACAGAGATCGTGTATCAACATCTTGCGCGACAACGTGACCTTCTTTGCACGCGAGGTCCCCATGGGAGGGCAAGACCTCACGAATGCGATCACACGGCGCTTCGGG
>CAZIVO010000167.1:0-4875 GCA_964542765.1 uncultured candidatus Brocadiaceae bacterium
ACCCGGCAAACGCGCCAGCAAACAGTTTTGATGCAATCCGCCTTCAAGCCGATTTCGTCACCTTCAGCCCCGCAGACTGACTTCTGGGGCGATATGACATCCACGTTACCCCCGGGCACCCCACGCCGACGGCTACATGGCGTATCTCTTGTAGCAGCCCACCGTATCTCTCGTAGCAGCCCACAAGGAGTTCCAATGATCTTTCGCCTTATTCCGCTAGTCATCCTCGCGGCCCCAGCACTCGCCCAAGAGTCAGGGGCAAATGCCAGCTTCTACCACGCCTACTGGCTCGAGCATGGCGCCGACCGCTACCGCGAAGCCATCGCCGCTTACCAAAAATTCCTGAGCGAGGCCCCCGACAACAAGCACGCGCCCAGCGCCGCAGCCAGTGTCCTGTCTCTGCTCTACCGCACCGGCGACACACAGGCCGCCGACGAGTTCAAGAAAAGCCATAGTCAACTCATCGCCAAGGACCAGAAGCGTTTCAGCAACCGGCTCCAGGCAGGGAGCACCTCCGACTCTCGCCAGCCGGGAACGATCATGCGAAACCGCATCGCTGACATGAAGAAGCAGCAGCGAGAAGCCAAGGAGAAGGGAGATGAGACCACCTCGCAACGTTTGAGTGAAAACATCCGGCGCATGGAAGAGGCACTCAGAAGGGCCGGGGACGGCCGGAACCAGCGGGGCAGCCGCACCCGCCTGACCGAGATGAACAAGGAGCAGATCAAGGACTATCTGCAACGCACCCAGGAGTTCAGCAAGAATCAGATTCGCCGCCTCCGCGAGAACGGCAACACAGAACAAGCCAACCGTCTCGCCGAAAGCATCAAGAAGTTTCGCGACTTGATCATGGCCGGCAAGATCGAAGAAGCCCAGAAGGCCCTCGACTCGAGGTCGCGTGGCACGGACAGCCGATCCAATCAGCCTCCACGACGGCGCAGCACGGATAAAGACAAAGCATCCAAGGAAGAATCAAAGGACTCCGGATCTTCGCGACGTGGCACGAGCAGTAGATCCAAGCAGCCTCCGCGACGGCGCGGCAAAGATGACAAGGAAGAATCAACAACCACCGACGCCCAGAAGGAGTCGAGGCGACAGCGTGGTGACCGCTGACGCGTGATGCGCGGCAGGGAAATCTGCATTGCCGAGCCTCTTATCAGCCTTGCAAGGAGCGCAGTTCCGGATTCAGCACATCTAGTTCTGCTCGGCCCCAGCTTCCAGGAAGCCGCCGAGCCGACGTGATCGCACCGGATGCTGGAGTTTCCGGACAGCCTTCGCTTCGATCTGACGAACACGCTCACGCGTGACACGGAAAATCCGGCCAACCTCCTCGAGGGTGTAGGTGTAGCCGTCGCCAATGCCATAGCGCAACTTGATGATCTCGCGCTCCCGGAAGGTCAAGGTGCTGAGCACACTCTCTATCCGTTCCTTCAGCATCTCCCGGCTCGCAGCCAGGACTGGTGATTCAACCGCCTCGTCCTCGATGAAGTCGCCGAAGTAAGAGTCATCGGACTCGCCGATCGGCCGGTCCAGCGAGATCGGATGCTTGCTGATCTTCATCACCCGCTTGGCCTCGTCGACCGAAATCTCTGCTGCTTCCGCCACCTCTTCGATCGTCGGTTCACGCCCCTTGGCCTGGATGAGCTTCTTGGTGATATTCCGGAGCTTGCTCATCGTCTCGATCATGTGAACCGGAATCCGAATCGTCCGTGCCTGATCGGCGATGGAGCGCGTGATCGCTTGCCGGATCCACCAGGTGGCATACGTCGAGAACTTGTAGCCCCGTCGATACTCATACTTCTCGACAGCCTTCATCAGCCCTGTATTGCCCTCCTGGATCAAATCCAGAAATGACAGCCCGCGGTTGCGATATTTCTTTGCGATCGAAACAACCAGACGGAGGTTACCCGAGGAGAGCTTCCGCTTCGCATCCTCGTAAGCCGCGTAAGCATTCCGAACGAGCACCATCCGCCGACCAAGTTTCTCTATCGTCTCGACACCCTCGATCTGCAAGTCTCGCAGCCGTTTGCGCAACTCAACCGCCATCGGATTCTTGATCTGAGCACCGCGATAGCTGGCAAGCTTGCGCTGCAACCTCTCTGTCTCTGCAAGCCGACTCTCGAGCAGATCGATCATCGGCTGGATTTTCTTGCCCTGAAGGTTCAATTCCTCGATCAGCGCAACAGCCTTGCGCTTGCGCGAGAAGATACGCTTCTTCAGCAAGATAGCTTGGGGACCTTCTTTCACCTTGCCGTCAAGGAGTACCGAGAAGTCCTCTTTTGTCGCGGCATAGATCTTCTGCAAGGTATCGATACTTCCCGGCAACCGGTCGGACAGATCAGCCTTGCCAATCTCTGGATCCTGCTGGTTGACCTTCAAGGTCCGATCGAACGCCAGTTCACCACGCACAACATCCTCGAGAATCTCTACAGCCGTCGCCAAACCAAACCCCGATGTCAGCACTTCCCTGCGAAACTGCTTACGGGTCAACTCGATCTTACGAGCGAGGCTGATCTCCTCTTCCCGTGTAAGCAATGGGATCTCGCCCATCTGCGTCAAATACATGCGCACCGGATCATCGATCTTCTCGGTGGCATCGACCGTGGGTGCCGCAACCTCTGCTACCTTTTCTTCTTCGACTGCAGCATCCGCATCTCCGGCGCTCTCCTCACTCTTGGCGGCTGCCTTGCCGCCCAGCTTGCTCGGCGCGGATTCAACCACCTCCAATCCAGCCCCCTCGATCAGCTCCATGGCGGCTTCGATCTGCTCCGGCGAGGACATATCATCGGGCAAGGCCTTGTTGAGTTGGGCCAACGTAACCACACCCGACTTGCGTGCGGTCTTGATCAGGTTCTTGATGACTTTCTCGAACTTATCCATCTGATAGTAGCTATGCGGTATTGGGGAATAGGGAAGGGGGAAAGGATCATTCAGGTAGACGGTCCGGCAGCAAGACCTGTCGCACCAAACTCCTCAGATTCGGTATTACGTAATTGGTTCATATAGAGCTGGGTGAGCTCTCTGACCCGCTCCGCATCGCCTGCATCGCGGGCGTGCTTGAGCAGCCTTCGGGTTTGAACAGCCGCTCGCCGACCACGCTGCTCCTGCCGCGTACGGCAGGCCTGCTGGAAGGACTCGGAAGGGTCTTTGATGTGCCGCATCATGTCTGCGCAGTGGCCGAGGAGATCAGCAATTTGCGGAGCCTCGGCACAGGCCGTGAAAAGATGTGCGAGGAGGCGGTCGGAATCGCCGATCTTGCGCCTGACACCCTCGAGCAGGGCCTGCCGCAGGTATTCCACCGACTCGTCGTCGAAGCTTTCTTCGGCGAGTTCCTCGGCGAATTCTGGCGCAGCCAGCACGCAGGCGAGGATCCCCAGCTCAGCAGATGATTCCGGCGCGAGTATCCGCACAGTGGGCTCCTCGCCTTGAGGGCCTTCGCCTCCCGGCTTGGAACCCTGTCCTCGCAATTGCCCTCGGAGGCTCTGTTGCATCGTCTCAACGCCGAGACCGAGGTGTGCCGCCATGCGCCCGAGCAGGACCTCCCGCTGCGCCGGGTCCTCCACCGCCGTGAGCAAGCGACCACATTCTCTGACCACCTTGGGAATATTGGCTTCGAGGCTCAAATCAACGGTCTCTCGCTTCAACCGGAACCACATGTTCAAGGCATCATCGGCTTCACCGAGGACCTGCTCGAAACGAGCCTTGCCCTGGTTTATTTCGTCCGCAGTGACGTCGGGACGATGCACCAGCATGTCCGCAGGATCGGAGCCCTCGGGGAGCAAGGCTATCCGCACCGATAATTCGGTCCGGACGAGTTCCTCGAAGGCCTTCGCCGCCGCTTCGCGGCCAGCGCGATCGCCATCGAACAGGAGGATCACTCCATCGGTTGCATAACGAACGAGGGCGCGCGCATGCTCGGCAGTGAACGCCGTCCCCAGACTGGCGACAGCACCTTGGAATCCCGCCAGATGGCATGCGATGACATCCGTGTATCCCTCGACCACGATGATCCTTCGCTCACCGGCTTGCTTGGCATGGCGAAGCCCGTAAAGGACACGCCCTTTGTGGAAGAAAGGAGACTCGGGAGAATTGAGATACTTGGCACGAGCATCGCCCAGATCACGACCACCGAATCCAACGAGGCGCCCACGTTCATCGTGGATAGGAAACATCACACGCCCACGGAATGGTTCGTAGCCATCCTCCTTGAGCAGCCCCGCCTGCCGTAAGACATCCAAAGGCAAGCCTCGATCCCGCGCGAGTCCAGACAGGCTACCGGGTGCGTCCGGATGCGCTCCCAATTCAAAACTCTCCGCCGATGCCAGGAGTCCTCGATCCTCGAGATACGAACGGGCTCTGGTTCCAGCACGAGAATCCAGGGTTCGTCGAAACAGTTGTGCAACTTCGCCCAGCACGGCATGGACATCGACGCGCGGCCGATCCGAACGTGCCGAGCCAAAGACTCCCTCCAAGGAGATTCCTGCGGATGAAGCCAGGATCTCGAGAGCCTCGCGAAAATTCACTCCCTCCCGCTCCATCACGAAGGTGAAGACATCACCGGCCTTGCCACAGCCAAAGCACTTGAAATACTGCGAGTCAGGAAAGATCGTGAAGGATGGAGTCTTCTCCTGATGGAATGGGCAAAGCGCGATCATGTTGCTACCCCGCGCGCGCAAGGGCAGATAGCTTTCGACCAAGGAGACCAGATCACTGGCATCCTTGACACGCTCCTTGACTTCATCGAAGGGCGGCATTTGCGGGGAAACTAGCGGGTAATACCTGGGGGAATCAGGGTTGCCCGGAGCTCGGCGCTCCGGGATGGGGATGCCGGGAACGGTGGACCTGCGGTGGGACCTCCGTCAGGATAACCGCCCA
>CAZIVO010000168.1:0-4739 GCA_964542765.1 uncultured candidatus Brocadiaceae bacterium
GGCTGAAGGTCAACTCGACCGTGCGCAGAGTCGACAGGTCGTAGAAGTCGGGTCGTTGTGCACGGGGGGATGGGAGGAATCCTGCCAGGCAGGAGATGACCAGGACTGCTATATGACGTTGCATGGGTGAGCTCATTTTCCGCAAAAAGTGATTCCAAGGGCGTTGGACGCGGTGAAACCTTGTCCATCGTTACCGATGCCCTGCATGTAGAGAGACCTTCCGACGAGCAATCTGTCGTTGGGAAGTATGAAGGTGAGCTTGAAGTCACCACTCGCATTTGTCGGGAAGAGCACCGGCCCGTTCAGGCCGTTGCCGAGGAGGAGTATGAGGCTGGGTAGAAGATTGATGTGGGCTCCGCCGGAGGCCATGAAGAGCAGTATCTGGCTGCTCTTGGGCCCGCCCTTGAAGGTCATGGTCACGGGTGCGCCTATCTTGGGTGCGCTGGTCCAGCCCAGCAACATCCGGTTGCTCGGCAGGCGCCGGGCACCGTAGGCGTAAACACCACAGCCGACTGGCTTGTTGCTCTGTCGCGGGGACGGTGTCGGGAAGGTCACCCAAGGTGTCTCGGCGTCGGCGAGTCGCCCGGTCGAGATGTCGGCTTGCTGGGGGCCGAACTCGATTCCGTCGAGTTGGGTCTTGCCGTCACTGGAGAACAGGCCGATCTCCTCGCCGCTCCCGGAGAGCTTGAAATTGGCGTGCAGAGGTCCTTGCTTGGCATCTTCGTCACACCAGATCAACAGCCGTCCACCTGCGGGCAATGTCTGGTTTGCCGGGATCTTCCACTTCGTTGGTTTACTGTAATTATCTGTGAGGCGCATGCCGCTCACGGATACGGGTTTGTTGGAGGAGTTGTAGAGTTCGATCCAGTCATCGTATTCACCGTTAGCATCCTTGATCACCGAGGTATTCTTCGCCATGAACTCGTTGATCTTGATTGCTGACGGGCCGGATGGCCACTTGACTCGATAGCTCTGTGGCTGGTGCTGGGCTCTACGGGGCAGGAAGATCATGGCTCCGCCTTGGCCGGCGGCCGTCTGCGCACGGACGTAGTGATCGACGATCGTGGTGGCCGGTTGAGGTGGGATGTCGGCTCCGTAGACACCGTCATTTGGCTTGCCATCGCCATGCTTGCCGTCATCGAACATCTGCTTGGCGATGTAGGGGCCGGTAACACGGTGAAAGAGGGTCACGCTCGCGATGGTGGCTGATCCGGTTGCCTTGGCAGTGACCCAGACCCGATCGTTCGCTCCGGGGTTTGCGGGCGTGATTTTCAGGTTGCTCAGGGCTGGCGCGGCGCGCTTGAATTCAGCGAGGCCGATCAGGTAATTGCGACGATCCTCGATGAAGGGCTTGAGTCCCGGAACCGTGGTCCGGAACAGGCCCGAGTTCAAGCGGAGGTCCTGGGTGAGGCCTTGGGTGAAGTAGGCTGTCGAATAGATCTTGCGAGTGTCGCGCAGGATGTCGGCGCGGATCAAGTTCTGGTATTTCGTGATCATCGGGCCGATCCGCGCCCAGTCGAAAGCCTCATCGAGCAGTGTTCGGTAATGTGCGATGTAACGCTGCCGCCATTGCGGGATGGCGAGCAACTTGTTGATCAGCGGGCGGCTCACCGTGGATGCCTGATAGAAAGGTGACAGGACCTTGAGCCGAGCGACCGACATTCTGGCGCTGTAACCGCCGAAACTCTCGTTCATGTCCCAGGGCATGGTCTCGAGGGTGTCGTGCTTCTCATCGTGGTAGAGGTAGTAGTCGTTGCCGCGATAGATGTAGCTGTCGAGGTTGACGAAGATGTTGTTGACGGCGATGTACCACAGAGCGCGGTCGACATGCAGGACCTTTGGTAATTCCACCGGCAGGCGGGCGGCAGTTGTGTTGTTGAGGACGTTGCAGACTGTTCGGACGTCCTCCCACCCCTGGGTCGGATTGGCGGTCTTGAGCTCGTAGGCGTCCTTGTAGGCCTGCAAGTTCGTGCCGAGCCAGCCGAGGTTGGATTTGCCATTGCCTGCCGATGTGGGTGGGTCACAGCGGTAACGATTGCCATCGTTGCTCGAGAACCATTCCTTCATCATGTCCTTGTTGGGTTGCTGGACATTGATGTAGACCCCCCAGAACTGGCCATTGACGTGGACCTTGACGTAGTTGGCTTTCGGCGCGGGCAGATATCGCCGTAGCATCGAGTAGGAGACAACTTCGCGGATGAAGGTGGGGTCGTTATAGGCGTTGCTCAGGTTGAGACTCTTGTAGCCCATGAGTCGCTGCTCGGGCACGAAGGAGTCGATCGAGATGTTCAGAGATTTCTTTTTGGTTGACGGTACGGCGGCGTAGGAGGATGAGCCGCGGTAGCGCACTCCCACACGCAGATAGGTCTTGCCATCGACCTTCAGGTCAGCCTCGATATCCTTCTTGGCGCGGTGGTTCGAAGCGAGCAGGCTGAGCCAGTTGGTCTGCTTGAAGGTGATGTGGAAGTCGCGGTAGCTATCCAGATCGTAGAGGCCCGGTTGCTGAGCGATGACCGGAGTGGCGGCCATGGCCAGGATTGCGATACGAAGGATGGATGCGGGGTTACTCATGGGGCAAGGCATGCGAGAAGAGAGTTCCTGTAGCTCACAGAGTAGCATCTTCCGGGCTTACTCAGCACCTTGCGAGGGGGGAGGGAAAAATACCTGTCACCCGCCATATTTGGGACGATACGGCGCGAGGGAAGGGTCTCATTCGATCTTGTGCAGCGGCAACTCGGGTTGCGGGCGCCCCCAGGCGTCGCGGGTCCCCTGGAGTTTCAGGAAGAAGGGCTTTTTGATGCCGTTGGGAAGGGGGATACGGAGTTTTGTTGTCGTCGATATCAGCAAGGGCAGAGTCTGAGGATCAGCGAGATCCTTGCCTCCTGCGTCGAGCAACCGCACCGCGCCTGACCCATGGCCATAAGTCCAGTTGGTGGCGCGGTTCACCGAGATCTGGAGGTAGCGCGCTCTCTTTTCGCGCAGGATCTTCGTGCCGGTGATGGCCAGGGGCTCGGTAGGCGCTTCGAGCCCTTCTTCGGTGATGGCGACATCACGACCTGCCTCGCAGGCGATTCCCAGGACCGGCGACTGTCCCCAGCCCATGACCCACAGGATGAGCTTGTTCTCGCCGGCCTTGGCCTTCACATCCAGGATGATCCCCGATTCGTGAAAGCGCCGTCGCTTTTCCAGGGAGTGCAGTTTCTTGCCGTTCCACCAGACGACCAGTTGTTTCAGATCACCGTTGATCTCCAGGCTGGCTTCACCGGGCGCCGAGGCCTGCAGGATGGCCGCGGCATAACCGCCGGGGACGATGCCGCCGAAGACATCCTTCAGCCGTATCGTTCCTTGCTCTCCCAGCCTGGGCACCGCCCACCAGGATTTGCCGACGGCCTTGCCGATCGTCGGCCCCAGGGGTTTGGTCCTGGGAGCTTTGGAGGGGATCTTCGTGTCCTTGGATCGAATCACGATCATCCGATCGATGGTGTGCCCGTTCGGCACCCAGCGGTTTCCGGTAACGTCGATCGAAAGCTCGCCAACCGCGCCGAGGTCGCCGCCATCGGTAGCCCGTTTGCGGGCGGGTGAGTCGGGTTTGAGGGCCAGTTCGGGAAGGAGTGCTGGCCCGAGCCTGGTGGCGGCGGTCGGAGACCCCACGAAACCAGGATCGGCTTCGAAGGCATTCATGCCGATGCCGCTCTCACCGGTCAGGACATGTTCGTTCTTGAAGAACAGGTTGGCGCGGTAAGCGACCTGATCGATGCGTGTCATGTGGGGAGAGTGGTGTCCGGAGGGTTGCAGGGCCTTGCCGTTCCAGCCAAAGATCGAGTTGGAGATGACCGTGGGGCCGAGTACGCCGTTGCGGCAGTGCAGGATGTCACAGCGATCGAGAATGGTCCCCGGAAGTTCCAGCGGTCCCGAGGTTCCCGAGCGACGATTGCCCACCGCGATCTGGCAGCGGGCGAAGATCGAGCGATGGATGGTCGGCGAACCGTTTCTCTCGGCGAAGACTCCGGTCCAGCAGTCAGCGAAGCGACAGGATTCGATCATCGGTCGCGCCTTGCCGCCCTTCATTCCGCGGTTGTTGTAATCTCGGTAGGCACTTCCCACCTCGATGCCCGTGACACATCCCATGAACAGGCAGCCGAAGATCTCGGCATCGCCGTCGGGGATCTGGATCGCCGAGTAGGCGGAAAGGAAGTGGCAATGTCGGATGCGCGGAACTGCCCCCGCCGTGCCCGGGTAGAGGATGATGCCGTGCCAGGAACCTTCCGTGCCGGCACTGGTGGTTCCGCGCGCCGGCGCCGCCGAGGTTCCGATGGTGACCGGCTTGTCCCGGGCGCCCATGACGATCAGATTGCCCTTGACGTGGATCTCGATGTGCCTGGGATTCCAGCCGCCACGGGTCACGTCGCTCGGTTCGATGACGACCCGCGTGCCGGCGGCGACACGCAGTATCGTGCCTTCGGGGACCTCGACATCACCGTCGAGACGGACGGTGTCGCGCCATGTCGTGTCGGGCGGCACGGCTCCGTGGAACATGCTCTCGCCCTGAGGGGTCAGGGCGAGCATGCTCAGCCCGAGTCCGCACCACAGGCTCATCACTTGCCCCCCAGTTTCAGACTCAGCCAGTCGTCATCAGGGATGCGGTCGATTCGACGAGCATCCGACCAAGCGAGTACTCGCCACTTGTTCTGCCCGGCCTTGCGGTTGAAGGAGAATTCGGCCACACCCTTTTCGATGGC
>CAZIVO010000169.1:0-4731 GCA_964542765.1 uncultured candidatus Brocadiaceae bacterium
CCCGATGAAGAAGTGCGGGCGCGCACGGTGAGCTTTCTCGAGAAGATGTCGCGACTTTGTGCGGCGATGGGCGGCCATGTCATGGTTCTGGGCAGTCCCCAGCAGCGCAGGATCTCGGAAGGCCAGAGCTACGAGGATGCTTTCCGTCACGCCAGCGATGCCTGCCGAAAGGTCGCCGAGACGGCAGGGCCACTGGGCGTGACCTTGGCGCTGGAGCCGCTCGCCCCTTCCATTGCCAACTTCCTGTCGTCAGCTGCGGAAACCGCGCGGCTGATCGAGGCTGTCGATCATCCCGCTTGCGCTCTTCATCTCGATGTCAGTGCGATGAGCAGCGAAGCTTCTTCGATCGAAGATGTCATTCTCGCTCATGGCGAAGGCCTCGCGCATTTCCATGCCAACGATCCCAATCAGGGGGGGCCGGGGACGGGCGAGGTCGATTACGTGCCGATCGTCTCTGCTTTGCGGCGAGTGAAGTATGACCGGTGGGTTTCGGTGGAGATCTTCGACCATACATGCGATGGCCCGACGATCGCCCGTCAGAGCATGGCTTATCTCAAGCAGGTCTTCGCTGGAGGGGATGCGTGAGTCTGCGATCCTGTCCTTGCGCGGCAGATGACTGTCGCTAGCGGAGCAGGATCCTGACCCAGGGCAGGACCGTTTGGATCGAAGGCCCCGGCCGCAGGGTGATCCCGCTGAAGTAGAGGGAGTAGCCTCGCAAGACGGGTAGAGCGGGAATGGTCACCGAGCCCGAACCACGACCTTTCCGATCGAGATGGCCGATGAAATTCCGGAAGATCTGAGGGTTCGGTTGTAGTGACAGTGTGAAGAGGCCGTCGGCAGCCAGGGGAAGGATGTGGTTGCCAGGTAGTGACAAGGAGCCCAGTTGCATCGATCCCATGAGTGCGTAGGTCGCACCGGCCTCGCGTGGCAAGGCGATCCGCAATGGCACTGTTTTGCCCAGAATAAGGTGCGGCGCTGCTTCGAGCGGGCGGGGTGACAGCAAGAAGCGCAGTGCGCGGGCCATGATCTCGCCCCGCAGCTTGGGGCTGGTGATGGTCTCGAAAGGGAAGGCGAGGTGGATGACGCGCGAGTTGCCGTCGATGCGCGAGATCGCCGCGCCACCACCGTTGCCGTAGAGCATCGCGAGCTGTGACTTGCCGTCCGAGGGTAGGATGACATCGGCGTAGCCGACGTCGTAGGTTCCGTGGCGGCCATCGTCGATGGAACCCTTGCCAAGGCCGGCGAAGACCCCCGCGTTGGAGGTGCGAAAGGCGTAGCTGTTGGCATCATCGCGAACGTAGGTCGCGCCCAGGACCTTGCGGTAGAAGTCGCGATCGGTGGCCGATCCCTTGGCGTCGAGATCCCATCCGATCTCCGAGCCGCTGACCAGAAGACGTCCGCCTCCGAGGAGGTAGGAGCGGATCAGCAATTGTTCTTTCGGCGAGAAGCTCTGGTGTTGCGTGCTTTCTTCGCCGAGCGCCCAGTCGACAGCGAGATAACTCGCCAGCGAGAGACTTCCCGAGGTGAGGGCTTCATTGCTGGCGGCGTCGAAGCCGAGGGAGAATTGCCGGCCCTGGCGGACCGCCGCACCGTGGAGTCGCAGGTAATCCTTGGTGTTCTCGGGAGCCTTCACGTATCGCCCGCGGCGATCGAAACCTTGCACGAGGAGCAGATCGGCTCGGCCGGTGTGCGATGTTCCTGCAGTCAGGACTTCGGTCGGAAAGGAGCGGCCGGATGAGTTCAGGGCGCGCACGCGCAAGGACAGCAATGAGCCGTGGGGCAGTGGTCCCGTCGACCAGTTGTTCGAACTGGTCTGGCCGGCCTCGATGAAGCCCTTGCCGTCGGCGGACTGCTCGATGGAATACAAGGTGGCTCCTGCGGCCTTGCGCCAGGCGACGCGCAGACCTCGCTTGCCGTCTTGAGTGACGCGCAAGGCTTGCGGAGGCTCGGGTGGAAAGGCGGCGGTCGGATTGAAGTGGCGCATGACCCCACGCGCATAGGCGCGACCGCCGATGTAGCGGAACCGGGGGTCGTGCAGGGCCTGATGATCCTTGCTTGCGATGGTGTCGTGAAAGGCGAGTTCCACCAGCACTCCTGGCATGGTCGTGAGCATGCGGACCTCGCCGAAGTTGGCGGACTTGGTTCCGCGATTGACCCAGGCGGGGTCGTACTCGCGCCGGAGATCGCTGATGATCTGGTTCTGGACGGCGACCTGCAGCCGAGCGGACCCGGCGGTGGGGTTGGTGTTGTGGATGTAGGAGGAGGTGCCACTGCCGCCGCCGGCGTTGGTGTGGAGCGAGATATAGGCATCCGCGCCACGCCATTCGGCGTAGAGCGGTCGCGTGCGCACATCGTCGGTGTGGTCCTCGCCCGTGCTCGAATCGTAGACATGGCTGGGTGCGCCCGCGAACTGTGCCCAGTAGCGGGCGGCTTCTTGCCAGCGCGGGTGATGGCTCGGCTTGCCACCACGGGAGATGGTTCCCTTGCCAGCGCCGATGCGTATGGCGTCGGCGATGATGACCTTGCCCGGGACCGAACTCTGGTTGAGGAGTTCGATCCGCGCACCCTGCTTGGCGCTGAACCAGAAGTCGCCGAGGTGAATCCAGCGTCGGTCATTCCTGGTTTGATCGATGCGTTGCTCGCTGGTTCCGCCGGTGTGGTGGATCCGGTAGAGAGCATCGGTCACCCGATTACTGCCGGCTCGAAAGAACGTGTATACCGGATGGCGCCCGTCGGCGGGGACGCTGATCTTCCATGTCGCCGTGGCATTGGCTCGCGCTTGTGACGTTGTGAAGCGGTAGCTGGTATTGCTGTAGCCATTGAGCTTGGACGTCGACCAGGATCCCGTTTCCTTGTAGATCGGTGAGCCCTGGTCATTGTCGCCGATGCGTTGATGGGCGATCTCGCCGCGCTCTCTGCAGGAGAAAACTTCCGCTCCCATATTCTCCAGCGCTGGAATGATGTAGCGCATGGCGATTTCGTTGGTGTGAAAATCCTCACGCAGCCCGTCGATCAGCGGCCGCTGGTAGGTCCAGCCGAGGCTAGTGTGCCAGAAGGTGCCGTGACCCGGGGAGACCGCGATGGTGCGTCCGGACAGGGCGCCGCGAATGTACGAGGGCGGCAGGGTCGGCGGCGGTACTGCTCGTCGTGGCCCCGGAGACTGATGTGCCGCCAGCAGTTGGTCGAGGCTTCGGATCTTGCCGTTCGCGTTGCGCACGGACACGAACACAGCATCATATCGGCCGCTGCCGGTGACGGTCTTGGCGATCTGTTCGAGGGCCTCTTCGAGGACGTGGCCGGGTCCGAGCACCTTGGTGAAGTCCTGGCTGAGCGTCAAGAAGACCTTGCGCTGTTCGGTTCGCAGTGCCAGCAGGCGGGTTCCAGCAGGAATGTCCGAGGTGAGTCCTCGCCGGGCTTGTCCCTTGGTGGGGCCGGCCAGAAGTCGTTTCACCTGGCCTTCGAGGGTGATGCCGCCGGCGACTCGGGTGAGGTCTCCATCCTTGCGGAGGAGAGCCTGCGATTGCAGTGTGGGAGCGAGCAGGGCCGCCGTGAAGACGGTCGAGGCAGTGATCGCCAGGAGTCTGATCAGGAGTGATCCTTGAAGCATTGCGGTGAGTGAGCGGGAGCGAAGAGATCGGTCGAGTGGGTTGCACCCAAACTATGAACCGCCATTCATCTTAGCGTGACGCGGTGGGTCTGGCTTGCGCATTCACGGTAAGATTTGGTGTCCGCGAAGGAGGGTGGCGTCAGTTGTCGAGGAGGGGTTCTGTTTCAGAATCACCCCTGTTTCACCATGAAAGACAGCACCAGGAGGGCTAGTTCCAAGCTCCTGCTTGACCCTTTGCTAAGATCTCTCACTTACTCAGTAAGCAGGAGATCAAAACATGCGAGAGGTGACGAGGGTTTGGGTGGGACTTACACCACCAGCGGTTCTAGAGCCGCAGCAAGAAGAAGACTCGTCAGCAAGCAGTGGAACCTCGTCGCCGACAACTGGCAGGGCTCGGCCGGTCTGAGCAACCGCAACCCACATGAATCTCAAGACCATGCGAACGAGTTTCCAAGGAGTGCTGCTGGCCCTGATCTGCCAGACGCCCCTGTGTTCCCAGGGGGAGGATTTCGATCTAAACCATCTCCCCAAGGATAAGGAAGAACTCAGTGCGACTACGCAGAGGATGCTGGCGACCGGAGAGGAGTTTGCCTATCGGACGAGTGACCCGGCGCAGAAGCTTTGGGTGTTCCGGCCCAAGGGCCTGAAGAGCGACGAGCTTCGCCCATGCGTGTTCTTGATTCACGGCGGCGGTTGGGGCGGCAGCCCGAGTTCACTCGCGCCACAGTGCATCTACCTCGCCCGACGTGGCGTGGTCGCTGTCACCATCCATTTCCGTAGGCCGTCCAAGAAGATGGGTGTTTCGCCGAGAGACTGTTTGGCCGACTGCCTCTCCGCCTATCGATGGGTCAAGCGATACGGCGAGCGACACAACATCGACCCGAACCGCATCGTCGTCTCCGGAGGATCTGCCGGAGCCCATCTCTCGCTGGCTATGGTCACTATTTCCGGCTGCGATCATCCCGCCGACGATCGCTCCCTGCCCATCGATCCGAAGGCGTTGATCCTGTTCAATCCAGCCATCGACTTGGTGGAAGGATGGCAAGGAGGAGTGAAGAAGTGCAAGGCCCACGGCATCGACCCGGCGAAGTTCTCGCCAGCCCACTTCGTCAAACCGGGTCTGC
>CAZIVO010000170.1:0-2121 GCA_964542765.1 uncultured candidatus Brocadiaceae bacterium
TCGCAGCGTCCATTCGAAGAATCCGAAAAGGGTCGAAACGAAGGGCACGCCGCCGGCCTGGTAGCCGCCGATGATGCGACCGAAGAGCAGCCATCGCCACAGCAGGTAGAGGGCGAGAAGGGCGATGAAGGGGGTGGTGATGCGCAGGGTGTTCCGCCAACGATCGCTTCTGGAGGACAGGCCGAAGGCGAGCAGAGCCGCGACACCGGGCAGGACCAGGGCGATTTCCTTGGTCATCAGGGCGACCACGAAGGTGATCAGCGCCGGCCGTCGGGTCGATTGGCCATCGAGCCAGCGCAGAACGAACAGGGCGCAGAGCAGGCACCAAGGTGCGGCATGGCTGTCGACTCGACCGACTGTCCACAGGACCGAGCCTGCGTGCAGGGGTGCGGCGGCCCACACGAGTGCTGCGCACCAGCCGAGCGCGGGTCCCGACAGGCGGTGGGCGATCATGGCGAGCAGCAGAGCGCTGACGCCGTGGGCACAGGCATTGCTGAAGTGAAAGAAGAAGGGTGAGGTCGCTGCCGTCAGGGAGTCGGCCCAGAAGCTCAGGGTGATCATCGGGCGATAGAACCAGACGAGCCCTTCCAATCCATATTGATTGCCCGTGAAGTCAGAGAGGGCGCGGCCCGCATCGAAGGCGTGGTGGATGGCGAGCCAATCGTCGCTCTGCCAGTAGGTTCCTATCGGCCACCAGAGTGCCACCACGAGGATGGGGATCAACCAGGCGAAGGGCAAGCCGGTCCAGGGATAGGCGAGGGCTTCCGGTTTGTCCGGGTTCTGCGCTGGCACCAGATGGCTCAGATCTTCACCCCCAGGAGGTTCATTTCGAAGATGAGCTTGTCACCGACAAAGGCCTGCGAGAAGTAGCGTGCCATGCGATTCGACTGCGAACCCTTCTTGGAGACGAAGTGGATCCGCGAGGGCGGTGTCACCATGCCGCGAAAACGGGCCTTGTCGACACCGCCGAGGCCGATGAACTCGGCACCTTCCCAGCCTCCGGCCCTCATCAGGATCGTTGCGACTTGAGCGCTTCCTTCGATCATGAGAACGCCCGGCATCAGGGGGCGACCGGGAATGTGACCGCGTGCCCACCAGGGGTCATCATCCCAGTCCTTGTAGCCGACGATGATATCTTGCTCGAGATCCAGATGGCAGATCCCGTCGATCATTCGCCATTCGTGGGCATGTGGGATGTTCGCTCGCAACTCTTCTTCGGTCATTGCTTGAGCGGTCAAGTCGAGATCTGAGAGATCGATCAAGGGTTCGGTCATCTTGGGGAATATAGCTGTTTGAGTTCGACCTTCAGCTATCAGCTGGAGGTTCTGTTGTCGGTGGTGTCGCCTGATTGACACCCTGGTAGAAGGTCAGGCCGCGTCGGTTGATATCGATGTCCAGCTGCTGGCGGAGTGGTGGGAAGGCACGCTGCAGGCAGTCCATCCGTTCGCAGATGCGGCAGCTGATGCCGATGGGTACGGCGGCATCGAGGTTCGAAAGGTCTATGCCGTCCGAATAGACCAGTTCCTGAGCATGCTCGACGTGGCAGCCCAGGCCGATGGCGAGCTGCGTTTGCGGAGTTCGATGCCCACCACCACCTTTTTGGATGCCTCGGGCGATGCACAGGTAGGCATTGCCGTCGGGCATACGTGAGAACTGGACCCGGATACTGTTGGGCGTGGCGAAGGCCGCGTGGATGTTCCATCGTGGGCAGGCCCCTCCGTAACGACTGAAGGGGATTCCTGAACCGCTGAATTTCTTCGAGACATTCCCGGCGATGTCGATGCGCACGAAATGAAACGGCACCCCGGAGTTGCCCGGCCGATTGAGTGTCGTGAGCCGGTGAGCAACCTGCTCGAAGCTGGCGCTGAACCTGTGCTTGAGAATTTCCAGGTCGTATCGAGCATCGACTGCAGCTTCGAGGAAGCGGTCGTAGGGCATCATCACGGCACCAGCGAAATAGTTGGCCAGTGCGACCTTTGCCAGCGCTCGAGAATCCTCCGTACTCAGATCAGCATGTTCGATGCGACTCATGAAGAGGGAGTCGAGGGTCAGCAGGCCAATTTGATGGGCGAGCTGAAAGACATGACTCGAAAAGGGGAGGGTTTCCGAGACCCTCAGCTT
>CAZIVO010000170.1:2131-4441 GCA_964542765.1 uncultured candidatus Brocadiaceae bacterium
ATAAACTGAACACTTTGGCTGTGACATATTTTTTGTCGAAGATCCGGGCGGCACCATCGATCTCTTTGCTGGGAACAACATCGATCCGCACGTCGAAGGTCTCTTCGAGATGCCGGGTGAGTCTCGCTTGAAGATCCGAGTTGCTGAGTCTGGCTGATTTCCAGAGCTCGGCGGCGGCCTCTTCGAGTTCGGGGAAATAGTTATTCCGCTCCTCGAGCAGATCGGAAACCTCTTCCGATGGCAGGCTGTAGTGCTCGACCTGCCCGCGCTCGGCCCCGGCCGACACCTGGGTCGCCAGTGCCTGGGCATCATCGCGCACCGAGCGATAGGCCCGGTAGAGATCCAGGACCGCACGCGCTGCCAGGGGTGCCTGGTGCGCGAGGTTGACGATGTCCGCCGAGTTCAGGGGTTGCCCTTCGAAGACGGCATCGGAAAAGGCCTCCTTGAGCTCGGCGGTCAGCCGGGCCTCGTCGTTTGCCGCGAAGCTGTCCAGATCGACCTTGAAGGTCTTCGCCAGCTTCAGCAGGACCGGAACGGTGACTCCGCGCTTGTTGTTCTCAAGAAGATTGAGGTAGCTGGCCGAGAGATCTAACCGGGCAGCCAGTGCCGACTGGGTCCAGCCTCTTCGCTGGCGGAATTGTCGGATCTTGCCACCCAGGAGGATGTTTCTTGTCACGAGCGGAGTTCTCCAGTTGTAGATCGGAGTAATGACAAATAACAATTTTGTCAGTACCAGTAAAGACAATCATTACTAACTGTGAACTAAAAACTTATGTCGATCAGTAGACTTTGTAATTTGATGAACTAAAAAACTTGTATGACAATTTCTTCATCGCCCAATCCCCACGTTTTGTCAGGAATTGAGGTTCTCGGTGCCTTGGATCGCGGTTTTGATGCGATCTTGACCACCGAGGCCCTGGCCTTCATTGCCCGCCTCGAGCGCCAGTTTGGTGGTCGGCGTCGGCAACTTCTGCAGGCTCGCCTGGATCGCCAGGTATGCCTGGATGCAGGTGAGAGGCCGGATTTCCTTGCGCAGACGCTCAAGATCCGCGAAGCCGATTGGCGGATCGCTCCGGTGCCATCCGATCTCGAAGACCGGCGAGTAGAGATCACCGGGCCCGTGGACCGGAAGATGATCATCAATGCGCTGAACTCGGGCGCGAACGTGTTCATGGCCGATTTCGAGGACTCGACGTCGCCGACCTGGAGCAATCTTCTCCACGGCCAGATCAACTTGTCCGACGCAGTTCGGCGTGAGATCGATTTCGTCCATCCGCAGACGAGCAAGTCCTACCGCCTGAATGACGAGACTGCGACCCTGGTCGTTCGGCCTCGCGGGTGGCATCTCGACGAGGAGCATGTGCACATCGATGGCAAGCCGATCAGCGGCTCGCTGTTCGATTTCGGGCTCTACTTCTTCCACAACGCGAAAGAATTACTGGCCCGCGGTACGGGGCCTTACTTTTACCTGCCGAAGCTCCAGAGTCACCTCGAGGCGCGTCTGTGGAACGACGTCTTCGTGGCCGCCCAGGAGGAACTCGGTATCGCGGTGGGGACGATCAAGGCGACCGTTCTGATCGAGACGATCCTCGCGGCCTTCGAGATGGATGAGATCTTGTGGGAGCTGCGCGATCACTCGGCAGGCCTGAACTGTGGTCGCTGGGACTACATCTTCAGCTTCATCAAGACATTGCGTGCCGATCCTGAGTTCGTTCTTCCGGACCGCGGCCTTGTTGGCATGGATCGGCATTTCCTGCGCTCTTACAGCCTTGCTCTGATCAAGACGTGTCACCGTCGCGGCGCTCATGCGATGGGTGGTATGGCAGCGCAAATCCCGATCAAGAACGACGCCGAGCGCAACGAACTGGCGCTGAACAAGGTGCGCGCCGACAAGAAGCGAGAGGCCCAAGATGGTCATGACGGTACCTGGGTAGCCCACCCTGCACTGGTGGCGATCGCCAAGCAGGAGTTCGACGCCGCCATGCCGTCGCCGAACCAGCTCGCAAAGCTTCGCGAGGACGTGGCCGTGACGGCGGACGATCTCCTCGCCAAGACCGAGGGCCCGCGCAGCATGACCGGTCTTCGCCAGAATCTGAACGTCGGAGTTCTCTACATGGAGGCCTGGTTGCGCGGTTCCGGCTGTGTGCCGCTGTATGACCTCATGGAGGATGCCGCCACGGCCGAGATCTCCCGGACACAGGTCTGGCAGTGGATCCGCCACGGCGCGTGCCTGGATGACGGTCAGGTGGTCAGCCGAGACCTCGTCACTTCGGTTCTCGGAGAAGAACTCGAAGCCATCCGTCAGGTTGT
>CAZIVO010000171.1:0-4334 GCA_964542765.1 uncultured candidatus Brocadiaceae bacterium
GCGGATGAGGCCGGGGTTGCGTCGAGTCGCGAGATGCCGACTGTCGAGGTGCCGGTTTTGATGATCCATGGTCTCGACGACACGGCTCTCTTGCCCGGCGCGCTCAACGACACTTGGGAATGGCTCGACAGCGATCTGACGCTGGTGACGATCCCGGGCGCGGGTCACTTCGTGCAGCGCGATGCCCGTGATCTGGTCACGCGCACCATGGTCATGTGGCTGCACCGCTGAGCGGCGCAGCCTCTCTGTTCAACTGCGAGTGAGGATCAGCGACCGCTTTTTGTTTCGGTCTTGTCCTCGCCCTCTTTGCCGCCGCCCAGAGCCCGTATGACGCGGTCCACTTGACGCTGCAGGCGCTCGGCTGTGGCCTTGTCGCCGGCCTTCTTGGCCTCCTCGAGACGCTTCTTCAGGGATGAGACCCGCTCGGCGAGATCCTCGCCGCCACCGGTTTCGGTTCCCTCGGTGCGGCCTTCTTCGCGACCACGCTCGGAGCGACCACCATCGCGTCCGGAGCGTCGGCGGCCCCGATCTGGCGGGCCACCGCGCTCGCCTCTCCTGTCGTCACCGCGTCCGGAGCGACCGCTGCCACGTCCGTCCGAGCGACCGCGCCCATGCGACCGGGAGAAGCTATCGGTGACAGGTGTTGCGGTCTTCCATTCGATGCCCTCTTCCCTGGCCTTTGCCATGTGAGCTCTCGAATCGACGCTCTTGTTGTCATGTCGCCCGATGGCGGAATTCATGCCCGCTGCCAGCGCATCGGTGCTGGCGGAGATCGGAACATGACCGAGCTGCTTGCCGGTCTGCCCATAGGCTCCGGGCTCGATCAGCAGGATGCCAGCCTCGGCGACGGCGCCTTCGATGGGTTTGAGATCTTGCGGATCGGTGGACGCCGCGTAGAGGAAGTGACCGATGAAGTCCTGGCTCCAGGCCAGCGACAGGACCTTCTTCTGCAAGGCTTGGAGTTGCCCTTCATTCTCGGCATAGGTCACGAGCAGGATCTGACGGTCACAGGCCGCGATGTTCAGGCCGAGCCGCAGGTCATGGTTCAACGGCAGGCCGAGTGCATCGAGGCCGCCGGATGTCTCGGGGTATTCAGCTGCGATCTCGTCCATGCCTCGTACCATGTCCTCAGCATCGCGGAAGGCCCAGCCCGGTGAGCGACCGGTCCTCACCAAGCTCGTCTTGCCATCGGGTGCCAGGATCCCGAAGACCGAGTTTTGGAGATCTCCCCCTTTCACGTAGATCGACTTCAGAAAGGACAGCTCGCTTTCGTCTTCATAGGTTGCTAGTCGCACGCAGATGAACTTGCGAGACGCTTTCACCACCGCTTGTTGGGACAGGTAACTCCTGTCCGTCTCTTGCTTACCGGGTCACCAGATGCCTGAGGCGTAGTGGCAATGCGGAGCACCTGACGTCACCAGGATCGGGCGACCGGTTCGCTCGGCGGCGGCGCGAGCGCCTTCCCAGGTGCCGTACCAGGCGATGCGTTCCTCCACCTGGCTCCAGTCGACGGTGGGACCGGGACGAGGTTGCGCTTGGGCGATGCTCGCGGCGAGAGTGATGGCGATGAGTAAAGGCGAGGGTCTCATGAGCAGTGATTTCCTGGAAACAGGTTTCGCGATAGATCCCCCAGGTGGGGCTGAGGGAAATCATATCGGTCAGGAGCGAAAGGGAAAACGCCAGGAAACCGGTGAGTCCACCGGATGGAGCGCTTTCGCACCTCGCCCCGGAATGGTTTTTGCACTCATTGGCGTAAGGAGTGCTTATGAGATTGAGTTTTTCAAGCAGCGGGGTTCTGCTCCTCTTGGCGTTTTTCGGCGGTGGTCTTCGATCATCAGCAGAGTCACCGGTTCGGCCGATACCGTCACAGCGGCAGGTTCCTGACAAATGTCGCCTTTTCGGCAGGATCAAGGTGGTCAAGTCCTTTCCCGATGTGAAGGTCAAACTGGTGTCTTCGTTTGCCGACATCAAGGTCAAGCTCGTGTCCTCATTCCCGGACAAGCCTGGTAAGTGGAAGTTCGTGGACTCTTTCCCTGACTACAGGGTCAAGTTCGTTGACTCTTTCCCTGACTACAAGATCAAGTACGTCGATAGTTTTCCTGACTGCAAGTGACCTGAAACCAGGAAATCTCGCAGGCCGTTACGCTTTTCTGGCTTCGCAGAAGAGCGAATACGTATGAGCGAAATCAGGGCGCCTTCATGGTGAATAGTTCCCATACATGTGAGGGTGAACACCTGCAGGAAAATGACAGACTGGTTACCGATGGGCGAGTTTTGCAAGATAGAGGCTCCGTGATTCGCTAGTCGCCGGACCCTCCTTTTTTGGATGGGCGGATTGAATCCTCTACAGGGGATTTGGGGCCAATTTCGCCATCGGTCCACTGTTTGTCTGGTTGTCAGATTTCCCTCAGCACCGCCGCTGGAGGAATCAGATGATCGATACGGATACTTGCAAGGAGGTTGGGGGACTTGGCTATACTCTCCCGCCGGTCTATCAGCCCGTGAGGCGGTGATCCTTAAATGAGCTCAAATAACGACTTCGACTATGCTATCGCTATTGGCGGCGCAGCTGGCCAGGGCATTGCGACCCCGGGCAACCTGCTCTCCCGTATCTTCATCCGGCGCGGGCTCCATCTGAACGCGTACAACGCCTACCAGTCCATCATCCGAGGTGGGCACATCTTCCTGACGATTCGAGTGGGCCACCGCACGGTCCGGAGCCATGGCGACAAGCTGGATCTGTTGCTCTGCCTCAATCAGGACACGATGGACCGGCATCTGCAGCTGATGCGGTCGGGTACCCACGTTCTGTTCAACGGGGATTCGATCGAGCCAGGCGAGATGTCCGATGGTGTCCAACTCTGTCCTCTGCCGATCAAGGAGTTGACCGAGGATAGTCGCAACAAGCTCATTCAGAACACTGTCGCTCTGGGTGCGATGATGTACCTGATGGGGCTGGACTTCGGCGTTTTGCAGGAGGTGCTCGCCGAGCAGTTTGGTCGCAAGGGCGATGCTGTTGTCGAAGAAAATGTCTCGGTAGCGCGGGCTGGATATGACTATGCGGCGGCGAACTTCGAAGGAATCGCTGGTGAAGTCCCGACCGGCCCCAAGCCGCTTGCGGTGTGGACAGGCAACGATGCCCTCGCGATGGGCGGTGCCGCTGCGGGCGTCAAGTTCTACTGCGCCTACCCGATGAGTCCGGCGACTGGCGTGCTGCACTGGATGGCAAAGAACGCCTTGGAACTCGACATCATGGTTCGCCAGGTCGAGGATGAGATCGGTGTTGCCAACATGGTGATCGGAGCGGCTCACGCTGGCACACGCGCGATGTGCGCGACGTCGGGAGGCGGTTTTGCGCTGATGACCGAGGCCATCGGCGCAGCCTCGATGATGGAGATTCCTGTTGTTTACATCAACGTGCAGCGGGCAGGTCCTTCGACCGGCGTGCCGACCAAGACCGAACAGGGTGACCTCTGGCAGGCACTCGGTGCGAGCCAAGGCGACTTTGAAAGGTTGATCGTTGCGCCGACCGATGCGCTCGATGCGTTCAACACGATCCCTGATCTGTTCAACCTGTGTGACCGATACCAGTGTCCGGGCATCGTGATATCGGACCTGCTGATCTCCGAAGGCACGTTCAGCGTTGACCCCGGTGCGATCAACATGCAACCCGAGATCGACCGGGGCAAGATCATCACCGAACCTAATGGTGACCCGGACGGCGAGTATCTTCGCTACGAGAACACAGCGGACGGGGTTTCGCCCCGAGCATTCCCGGGGACCCCTGGCTATACCCATGTCGTCGCGACTGACGAACACGACGAGGACAACGTTTTGCTCAGCGACGAGTTCACCAACCCGATCAAGCGACGCATGATGGTCGAGAAGAGGGCTCGCAAGTTCTCCCGCCTTCTCGAGCAGGTCGCGGCGCCCGAACTCGAGGGTCCGGCAGACGCCGAGGTCACGATCGTTGGTTGGGGCTCGACCCAGGGCGTCATCGCCGAGGCGATCGAGCAGTTGGCTACGGCAGGAGTCACGGCCAGCCAGCTAGCCATCAAGTGGATCGTCCCGTTCCACGCCGAGGCGGTGATCGAGATCTTGTCGGCGGCAAAGAAGACGATCCTGGTCGAGAACAACCATTCCGGTCAGTTCTTCCGCTACTTGCGGAGCGAGACGGGGATCACCGTTGATGCGAGTATCCGCAAGTACGATGGTGAGCCCTTCGTGCCTCACCATATTGCTGAGGGCGTTCGTGAATTGATTTCCGGAGGCGCCAAGATCTACGTCCCCGAACAGGAAATCATGGTGTAGTGGCCGCGCCGGCTGCCATTCCG
>CAZIVO010000172.1:0-4328 GCA_964542765.1 uncultured candidatus Brocadiaceae bacterium
GCCTGCTGGTTCACCCTCCACAAAGATGCAACGACCGCTCTCGAACCCGCCGCGAGGGGTCCCCAGAGCACTCCAACAACACCTTCACCACTCCTCTCCTCCCCGGTGGCGGAACTGCAGGAACTCAGCACGACCAGAGATCCCCGCAGCGGCAGACTCGCCATCGAAGCCATGTCGACGAACTCATCCCCCGCAAGGAGGAGGAGGGAAGCCGATGGAATCCGACTGCTGGCCACGGCATGAGCGCTGATGTGGAGAAGCTCCGGAGGCGCTGACTCGAGAAGTTCGGTCAAGCCCGAGAAACTGGCCTCACCTCCTCTGATTCGACGAACACGATCGCCATAGAGCTCGGCAATGCTATCTCCCTCATCTTTCGAAAACGCCAGCGGCTCGACCCCCAGACGGGCCCTCTTGTCCGCGCTCGTGATGACCGAATCCATGACCACCACCGCATCGCCGACCGCTTCACGAGCCTTCAATTCATGGCGCACGGACAGGGATGGAGCCCATTCGATCGGCCTGAAGGTCCCCAGTGGCTGCCCGCCTATGCGCAAGGCTTCGAAGGGCAATCGGCCGAGGTCCGGGCCAGGACAGAACACCAGGCGATCGGCATTCCGGAGTTCCTCGTGCAGGGCCTCGGGCAAGAAAAAGTGCGCTGCACGGTCGATCGCAGGCCAGGGATCGGGCACCGGATCAGCAACACTCTCGTACGCCCCGCCCAGCAAGGCCAGCGCCGATACTTTCGAACCCAGGTCATGGGCCGTGATCTCCGCTCCCCCGCCTCGAGCCACGATCAGGCGAACCCGCTGCCGACCGGCCCAGTAAGAGAGGAACAAGGTGCCTGGTTCGCTCCCCACCAGTTCGCGCAAGCGAGTTGCATCGAGGGGCACGGCGAAGCGGCGCTGGCGGCCGGTGGACTTCGATCTCTCGGCCTCGAGTTCACGTTGTTGCTTGAGAAAATCATCCCGATCCTCGGCCAGCACGAGGGCGCCGATCGCCTGCCGCAGAGCCTTGCGATCACCTCCGCGCGGAGGATCATGAATCCAGTCCAGCATGCCGCGAGCCTTGCATTGATCCATGAGGGCAAGAATCCTCCAGAGATCCTCTCCATCGGCCCTTCGGGTTCGCAAAGCTCCGTCCACGCCCGGCAGAAAATCCGGCTCGAGCCAGGCCACTCCCATGAGATCTCGCGCGATCCCCTGGCGCGCTTCTTCGGCCATCGTCAGTGATCGCTCGAAATGCTTGAAAGCTCGGCCGAAATCGCCGGCCAGCTCCTCGACAAGCCCCTGATCCTTCGCATTCTCGATGCCGGTGGCGCGAGCAATATGGGAGCTTCTGCCCTCGAGATGAGTTGCAGCTGCCTGATATTCGGCCCTGGCCTTGTCGAGTTCGCCCTCACGACGCCAGCAATCCCCAAGCCCGTTCCGTGCAGCCGCGCGGGCCTCGGGAGAATGCGCCGTGACCAGGACCTTCTCATAAGCCCCCCTCGCCGCCTTCAGCTTCTCCTGCGCCTCGAGAGAATCCCCCAGCAACTGCCCGATCACGGCATCTTCGGGGCGGTAGCGGTTGGAGGAATCCATCGCTTCCAGGTCGCGAGCCAGGCGCTCGGCCGTCTCGGGATCGCCCATCTTGAGCGCGATCTGCGCGAGTTGATACCTCCCCTGCTCCGCCGGCAACTGTTCGAGATAGATCCGGGCGCGGGTGAGGTCGTGACTCACATGGTATTCGTTGGCCAGCATCTGAAGGCAGGCCGCGCGATCCGATTCCAGCCGCTGCTTTTCCTTGAGACGCTCCACCGATGGGTCCTCGGGGGTGAGGCCCGCTTGCCTGTCGATCTCCGCCATTCGCGCCGAGAGTTCTTCGGCGATCTGGCGCAGAAGACTCATCGCCAGTTGATCCTCGCCACGGCGCAGCAATAACTCGGCACGGAGAATGCGGTACTTGCCGAGCAGAGACGGTGCCTTCACCAGGTCCTCGGATTCACGGTGGCCATCCAGCAGCCAATCCACTTCCGCCCCCTCATCGAGTTCCTGATAGAACTCGGTCCCAGGCATACCGAGCCACAAGATGATCAGCAATCGGACACGGTAATGCCCCTTGTAGATGTCAGGCTTATCCGTGGCCCAGTCGCGAACCGCGAGGCCTTTCTCGACAGCCTTCTCGGACCGCCCGGCGAAGAGCAGCAACTCCGCTTCGCGGATACCGACGAACCAGCGAGCAAGGTCGCGACGGTCTGGGGGCAACTCAGCGATGAGTTGCTCGGCGGCGCGCAGCCTGCTGATCGCCTCGCGGAACTGCTTGGTATTCTGAGCGGCGCTGCCTTGTTCGACGGCCAAACCAAAGAGCCGCCCGAACTCTTCGAGCGGCTCCTGTGCCCTTACACCGGAGGCGAATGTAAGGAAGAAGGTTAGCGCACAGAAAGCTGCAGATCGCCCGAAGAGGCGATGACCACTCCAGCCCCATCCCTCGCCACGACCCGCAGATAAAGGGGGCCGGTGGCGGTGCTCAGCTCTCGATACTGATCCTTCGTGAACGTCCAAGTGATACTGGCGGCTCGATCCGCGGAACGAGAGAAGAACGTCTTGCCCTGCACGTCCTCGATCACGACATCATAAGTGCGCGCGCCGATGACTGCATTCCAGGATACTTCCCGTGATGCCATGGTCACTTCCGGATTGAAGATGATGCGAGAAGACTCGGGTCCGAGTCGGCCTGCATCCGGCGTATTCGGGTTCAGGGTCGGCGCAGTGCCGCCCTCGAACACCAGAACCAGGGCGACCACCAAGACAGCCGCCACGGCGATCGCAGAAGCCCAAAGATTGCGCCTCAGGGGGATGATGCGGCCTCGAGTCTCCCGGGCACTGGCTGTTCTTGTCATCAGCTTGACCCGCAACTCCTCCTCGCCGGAGGCTGCGGCCCGTGCGATGGCCTGGTATGTCTCGTTGGCTTCTTCTGCAGGCTCCACCGGAGCCATAACCTTCGAAAACAGTCCGCGCTCGACATCGAACAACCGGTGGACCTCATTGACTCCCTCAATCTCGATCGCATACCGCTCATCCAGACCAACCATGGTCTGTAACCGGTCACGATCGGAAGGAGTCAGGTCCTTGTTCGCGTGTGCAACGAGGAACTGCTCGAACTCATGATCTTCATACAATGACATTTCGCCTCTTCAATCGACCCTTCATCTTCATGAGGGCCCGATAGCAACGATCTTTGACTGTGCTCGCGGGCAGGCCCTGTTGACGGGCAATCTGCTCGAAGCTCCAACCCTCCAGGTGACGCAAGGCCACCACCTCCCGCTCTGCCGGCTTCAACTGCTCGAGTTCATCACGCACGGCCTCAGACCCCTCCGCTTGTGAAGCAAGCTCATCGGGCCTTTCGCTGGCAGCAACCTCCTCGGTCATCTCCACCTCATCGGAGGAGAAGCGCGTCGTTCGCAAGACTTGCGCCCTCTTGCGAGCTTCCGCACGCAGACAATTCCGGCAAAATCCATAGACCCAACTCTCGAGCGCTGCCGATCCGGCGAATCCATCCAGCCGCGTCCAGACGGCCATGTAGACCTGCTGGGTCACGTCCTCGAGGAACTCCGGCTGGAGCCCGTAACCGAGGGATTGATTCAACCGATAGATGAACTTCACAACGCAAGACAACCGGGAAAGGACCTCCTGTACTGCAGCCCGGTCGCCGGTAAGGGCCGACTGGACGAGGATGAGATCCTGGGGTCCGGTGCCCTTCAACGCCTGGGATGCGAGTGGAGAATCCGTCATGGCAGGTACAAGTAAGTGTCGTGAGTCGGGGTATCCGACGGCAAAAGAGAGGGATTTTTCAGCAGAAAAAAACCTCTCGGCCCAAAAGAGGGTTCTGCTATAAGATTTTATTATAAAGCAACTTACAAAGACATCATGACTTCTGCTCGAATCGTCGATGCTCTCTCTTTACCAGACTACGATCTGGGGCCGGGCCACGTCTTCGCCGTGGACCGGCAAACGGCCCTCTACGATCTTCTGAAGCGGCACAAGCTCTTTTTTGAAAACGAGTTACTACGGTGCCCTCCGGCGGATCGCCGGCAGCTCGAAACCGCCCACACCGCAGCCTACCTCGACGCGGTGACGGCACTTTCGGAGGACCCGCCGTCCGCTGACCTCGTGGCGACGGCTCCCCGATGGGGCCTGGGTACGGCGGACAATCCACTGGGGCCGAACCAGCATGCCGCAGCCGCAGCCCGTGCCGGTGCCACCATCGGCTGCGTCGAATCGGTCATGTCCGGGCAGGCCGACCACGCCTTCAATCCTACCGGTGGCCTCCACCACGCCATGCCCGCCGCC
>CAZIVO010000173.1:0-4209 GCA_964542765.1 uncultured candidatus Brocadiaceae bacterium
CCTTGGTGTCTTTTGCCACGGGGGAAACCTTCAAAGTCTTGTTCGGGAGGCTCCGTGAGCGTTTTGAGGAAGGCAGACTCGATGCGCGGAGTTTTCGAGGAACGCACCTGGATGAGTATGAGGGTTTTGGCATCGAACGGGTCGGCGGGATGATGGCGCAGTTGCTGGTGGCCTGCCCCCCTTTTCGCTCGATGCTCGAAGAGGGACGTTTCTTGCCGGTGCCGAGCGATGCTTCGGGGATAGCTGCTTACCGGGAGGCAGTGCGCGTGGCCGGAGGTGTCCGACTGCAGTTTTTGGGTATCGGGCGCAATGGTCATCTCGCCTTCAACGAGCCGGGGTCGGAGTTTTCTTCGGTCCTGCGTCGTGCGGAGTTGACCGATGAAACCCGTGCCGTTGCGCGGGGCGCCTTCGCTTCCGATACTGTGCCCCGCTGGGCGATCACCTCGGGCATGCATGACATCTTGTCAGCGCATCGCCTTGTTCTCGTGGCAACGGGTGCGGCCAAGGCCGAGGCGGTGAAGGAAGCGATCGAGGGGCCGATCGATCCCGCATGTCCGGCGAGCGCTATCCGCATGCATCCGAACGGGATCGTCTTGCTCGATCATGCGGCCGCATCGCTGCTGAAATCCTCGGGTTTGGAGGAGCAGGGCAGACAGGCCTGTTCGTGAAGAGCGTCGTCTCGGTCATCGGTTGCCTGGTCGTTTCCTGCGCTCCGGTGGAGCAGGGAGAGGATTCGTGGGCTTCAGCGGGCTTTTCGGCCACCGTCGCGAAGGAACTGACCGGCCGCGTCGAGCAGATGCTTGGAGATGCCATCGCTGATGGTGCCTTCCCGGGGGCGGTGGCCTTGATCAGCCGGCATGGTCGACCGCTCGTGCATGTTGCCGCTGGCACCGAAACCTATGAAAGAGGATCGAAGAAGGTGACCCGTAGATCCCTGTTCGACCTGGCATCCTTGACCAAGGTCTGTGCGACTGGCCCGGCGGTTCTCCGGCTGGTGATGGCTGGAAAGCTGCGGATGGACACGCGGGTCGCTGATCTCCTGCCGAGTTTCAGGGGCGAAGGCAAGGAGAAGGTCACGGTCGGTCATCTGATGGCCCATGCTTCGGGGCTACCTTCCCATGTCAAATTTTTTCAGACATTGAAGGGTAAGAAGGCGATCGTAGCGGCTGCGATCGAGGCGGAACTCACATGCGAGCCGGGCGAGCGAACTGTCTACAGTGACCTCGGACTGATCGTTTTGATGGCCTGCGTGGAAAAGGTCTCGGGGATGCACTTTGCGCGACTGGTGAAGTCCGAGGTGTTCGATCCGCTGGGGATGAAGACGGCTTGTTTCGCAGCTACGGGTCGCCCGATCGATGCTGTTCCGACCGAGCGTGATACCTGGAGAGGCGACGTCGTTCGTGGTCAGGTGCATGACGAGAATGCTTTCGCCATGGGCGGAGTCTCGGGGCATGCGGGTCTCTTTGCCGCGGCCGAAGACGTTGCCCGCATCGGCCATGCCTTTCTCGATGGTGGGAGCTCCTGGCTCTCGCCGGAGTTCGTGAAGAAGGCGACGCGACCGGCGAATATCGTCGAGGGGAGTTCTCGGGGGCTGTGCTGGGACACCTTTCGCAAGAACGGATCGGGGGGGAGTCTGCTATCGCCCGAAGCTTTCGGGCATACGGGATTCACCGGCACTTCGATCTGGTGCGATCCGAAGAGAGGCCTGTGCATCGTCTTGCTGACCAATCGCGTCCACCCGACGCGGGCGAATCGCAAGATCACGGCCGTGCGGGCGCAGTTGGCGGATCTGGTCATCCGGACCCTCGCGCACCGAGGCCGGGTCGGTCGGTGATGACGAGTCCCGGTGTGTGACTCTCGTGGTCGCTTCAAAGGGCTGGCTTGATCTCTCCGCTCCCCGGCCGTATGGGAGAGTTCGTGAAGATCGTGATTCGTTGCTTTGCTTCCGTCAGGGAACTTCTCGGCTCGGATGTATTCGAGTTCGAGGTGCCCGAAGGGATGACGGTGAACGGCCTCAAGGAGCTCCTGGCCGAACGTGCGCCGGACCTCGCGCGGCTGAAGCTCGCATGTGCGGTCAATCGTGAGTATGCCGATCCGACCAGGGTTCTTGCCGACGGTGATGAGGTGGCGTTCATTCCGCCGATCAGCGGTGGCGAGGACACGGCGTTCAGATTCGATTTGACCAGGGAGCCGATCGATCCACGGGCGCTGGAAGCAGAAGTAAGGACGGATGAGGACGGAGCTGTTGTGACCTTCGCGGGCGTGACCCGAAATCACAATGACGGCAGTGTCGTCGAGAGCCTTTCGTATGAGGCCTACGAGGAGATGGTCTTCGAGGTGATGGCCTCGCTGCTGGCGGAGGCTTCGGCAAAATTCGAGGTCACAAGGATGCGGGTCGTGCATCGATTGGGTGAGATTCCGATCGGCGAGACTTGCGTGGCGGTGGTGGTAGGTTCTCCTCACCGTGCTCCGGCTTTCGATGCATGCCGCTTCTTGATGGACCGGCTCAAGCAGGAAGCTCCGATTTTCAAGAAGGAACGGCTCGCGAGGAGCGATGACTCTCGCTGGGTGGGAGAGCTGCCGACGGATCGTCCACAGGTCTGAAGGCCTTTGCGGCGGCCGAGCAGCGGTGATGGCGAACGAATGTCGCAGCACATCGGTGATGGTTGGCAGGGAAAGTGGGCGAAAACCTGAAAGCTGAGCCGGAGGAGGGTTCAGCTGAGGTCGTCCCGCGGCTACCGTTCGCTCCATGAAGGTAAGCTTGCTCCCTCTCCCCCTGAAGCCGTCTCGCCCGGAATTGCTGTTCTGTCTCGCCTTCGATGGGCGTGTTCCGAACGCTGGAGCTCGATCCAAGGACGCGGTGAAGGCTTCCCGTGCGACGCGTGATCTGGCGACGGGTTTCCGCAAGGTGAGCGTGTTTCATCAAGCGGCTCGGAGCGGCCCGAAACGGCTCGCTTTCATCGGTATGGGAAAGGCTGGCAAGGTGTCGGCCGAGCGCCTGCGTCGCGCCGCTGCGATCGCACAGCAAAAGACGGAGGGGCTGAAGCTGGCAGGCTGTCGCCTGTGGATCAATGACACCGACCATGCTGGTGTGGATGCTTTCGCTGCCGGCCGAGCACTCGCCGAAGGCTTGATCTTGGGTGCTTACATTTACGATTATCCGCGCAAGGTGAAACCGAAGCGGCGCCAGGGCCAGCGTGCCGAGGTCGCTTATTCCGGCAAGAAGAGCAAGGAGTTCGCCGCGGGTTTTCGGGTAGGGATCGCAGGTGCCAAGGCCGCTGTTTTTGCTCGCGATCTCAACAACCTGCCGGGGAATATTTGCACCCCGAGTTACCTTGCGAGTCAGGCGCGCAAGTTGGCCGCTCCGGGCTTGAAGGTCAAGGTCCTGGAAGAGCGTGATATGCGCCGCCTGAAGATGGGGGCGCTCTTGGGAGTTTCGCGCGGGAGCAAGCAACCTGCGAAACTCATCCTGCTCGATTATCGGCCGGCCGGTGCCAAGCAGACGGTTTGTGTGATTGGCAAGGGGCTGACCTTCGATACCGGCGGTATCAGCATCAAGCCCGCCGCGAGGATGGATGAAATGCGCTACGACATGTGTGGTGGTGGCGCTGTTCTGGGGATGTTCCATGCGATTCGCAATGGTGGCCTGCGTGGTGTGCGGGGTCGAACTCGCGTGATCGGCGTGGTGGCGGCTTCGGAGAACATGCCAGGGTCTGACGCGCAAAAGCCAGGCGATATCGCCACTGCGTGCGATGGAACCACGATCGAGGTGTTGAACACAGATGCCGAAGGAAGGCTCATCCTCGCGGATGCGATCGCATACGCGCGCAAGATCTACAAGCCCAAGATGATGATCGATCTGGCGACCTTGACCGGCGCTGTCATCGTCGCGCTCGGTCACGAAGCGACCGGAATCATGGGCAATGATGATGATCTGGTCGCTGACGTGCTTGCGGCCGGAGAGGCTTGTGATGAGCCGCTTTGGCGCTTGCCCTTGTGGGATGTTCACCGCGAGCAGATCAAGAGCAAGTTTGCTGATATTGCCAATCTCAACAGCCCGTCGCATGGGAATGGCAGTACCTCGGGCGGAGCCTTCCTGTCGACCTTCGTTGGTGATACGCCATGGGTCCATCTCGATATAGCGGGAACGGCATGGGGGCAACGTGCTCGTGACTATTACCGAGGCGGAGCTTCCGGGACGGCGGTCCG
>CAZIVO010000174.1:0-3957 GCA_964542765.1 uncultured candidatus Brocadiaceae bacterium
CTATTCCATGAAGGCACACCTTTGCTGCCGAGAAACCCTCTTTTCCCTGTGCTTGCTGATGCTGGCAGGCTGCTCTCGGTCTGGCCCGGAGCCTTTTCATGAGCGAGGGAACTTCAGTGGCAGGGTGAGGATCGAGCACCAAAATGCCGTGTCCTCGGGCGTGATCGTTTGCGATGTGGCCTTCCAGCGTGAAGGCCGGGACCGCGACCAAAATCTGCAGGTCACTTTTCGACAGAAAGGTTCCGCGGTGACCCTGAGCGAGGACCCGCAGGGAAAGGTGCAAGCCTTCGCTGGAGAGCAGTGGCGTGAGCCCGATGTGACCGAACTTGCCAAGTTCAAGGTGGTGCGCCACCTCTTCATGGTGCCACTCGGTCAAGGAGAGATCATCAAGCTGATGCCTGACGGTTACGAGCGCGAGGAACCGGACAGGAAATTCAAGGCTGTGGTCGAGGAGTCGTTCGCCTTTCACGGCCACTGAGGCGCCCTTGGCATGGTCAGCCGCGTCACTCTTGTCCCGTTTTGAGACAAGGGGTGTCGAAGGTCCTTCCCACATGCCGAACCAGAGAAAGATGGGATAGGTTTTATTGGTGGCTGAGGACAAAAGAAGAATGGTGGAGACTGCGCCGGTGGCGGCGATGTCTTCGGCCGGTCAGCGACATGGGCCGGATCGCCGCAAGTCCGGTGGCTCAGTGCTCAATCGCTACACCCTTTTCGGAGGCCGGCGCCGCGGCGCCAGGCGCGCAGATGAGCGCGTCGGTTACATCGCCGACACTCATGGGTGGGGTTTGTTTCTCGTCGTCACCGTCGTGGCGACACTGAATATCCTCGATGCCTTCTTCACGATGATTTTCCTTTCACACGGTGGCCAGGAGATCAATCCCTTCGTCGACATGGTGTTGCGTTGGGGCGGAGTCTGGCTCTTTATCCTGGTGAAATCAGTCGGTATCGGGGTCTGTATCATCTTCCTGACCTTGACCAAGAACTTTCTCGTTTCACGCGTCGGCCTTGCACTGGTTTTGATTGGTTATTCGGCTTTGCTCGGCTGGCACTTTCATCTGCTGGGCACATTGCCCTCGGTATGACTCGCTAGCGGCACCCGGTAGCCGCCGAGAAAACCAATAAAGCGTGAAAGGGGCGTGTCCACTCGTCGTCCGTGCAGGAGACTGTAGGTGGATATGTGCGGCATACTCGGTGTGCGCAGGTCTTGGGTCCCCGATCGCTCCATGGTGCAGCGGGCTCTCGATACTATGCGGTGGAGAGGACCCGATGGGGTTCGCTTGATCCAGGCCGGTGACTGGTGGCTGGGAGTCGCACGCCTGGCGATCACGGATGCGCGAGCGGCGCAGCCGCTGACCTGTGCCGAAACCGGACGGGTGGCCTTGTTCAATGGTGCTGTGACATCGGCCGGTTCGGATTGGGCTCGCTTCGAAGATCAGGCTCTCACCCGCAACGATGGCGAGCTTGCTCTCCTGCGCATGCGCGATCGAGGCCCTCAAGCTCTCGGCGATGCTTGTGGTCCCTATGCTCTGGCGGTTCTCGATCCGATCAAGGATGACCTCTGGGTGGCGCGGGACCCTGAGGGTGAAAAGCCTCTCTATCTGATCGGAGATGGTCAGCGAACCGTCGCCTTTGCTTCCACTGTTTCTGCTTTGCGCGCGCTTGCGCTCGACGTCCATCTTGATGCCGATGAGCGCTCCCGGTTTCTTCGCTACGGTTTCTCCCTTGGTCCTGATCTGAACAATCCGGGCCTCACCTTTACCGAATGCCCCTCCGGCGTTCACCGTGCGGGCGCCCGGCCGACAGCTCTGCCGGACTCCTCTCTGCCTGTCAGCACTAACGGAATCTCGTTTCGTGATCGTGTTCTCGCTGCCGTGAGGCGTTGTGCGACAGCCGAGGTCCCGGTGGGTTTTTGCCTGTCCGGTGGAATCGACAGTTCTTGTATCGCTGCCTCATTGCAAGAGCTTGGACTCGACCGAGTGGCTTATCAATTCCGCGCCGAGGGGACTCCGGACGAGGAGCGGAGCTGGGCATGCGAGATCGCGAAGGCGACAGAAACCGAACTCAAAACCGTGGAAGCCGGGGCGGAGATTCTCGATGACCTTTCGGATTTGACGCGCATGACAGGACTCCCGCAGGGTGACCCTTCTGTCTTTGCGGCGCTGGCCCTGGCGCGCAGGGCACGCGCCGATGGGATCAAGGTCTTGCTCTCGGGAGAAGGAGCTGATGATCTGTGGCTTGGCTACGATCGCCATCGTGCCGCGGTGCGTTTGCCTGGCAGAGGGTGGAGGCGCCTGCCGGGCCCACGCCTGGCGATGGGGCGTGTGGCTCGTTTGATTCGCGCGCTGGCTGCGAACCGGCCCTACGACAGCCTTCTCGAAGTGGTACCCCCTGGTTTTCTCGACGAAGTATTGGTGCCGGGCATCTCGGAAACAACGGAGCTCCCCGACGGCGGTGGGCCGACCGCGCTGGAGAGAGCCCGTTGGGTGGATCGCCACATCTATCTTCGCAGGGATCTTCTGCCCAAACTGGATACAGCATTGATGGCGGCAGGTGTCGAGGGGCGTTGCCCTTTTCTCGACCCCGGGTTGCTCAGCAGCGCGCCGACACAGGCCTCTGATCCTCGCACGATCATCGGTAAACGTCACCTCCGCGATGCATTCCGTGATCAGTTGCCGCCGGGATCTCTGGACCGGAAGAAGATAGGGTTCGGATTGCCGCTGGATCGCTGGCTACGCCGTGATTGCAGTCTGACGGATCTGCTACGCGATCGTAGAACTCTCGAGCGTGAGCACATCCACGCCACCGGCTTGACCCGCATGCTTGACCGCCATCGAGCCGGTGCGCTTCGGGTTGGCCACGGGCTGTATTTGCTGGCAGCCTACGAGGTCTATCTTCGTTATATCGAAGAGAGTGCCGCATGAAAATCATGCGCGTACTCACCCGCCCGAACCTCGGTGGGCCGACCAGGCAGGCGGTGGCTCTTTGGCACGCACATCGAGATCAGGGCCTCCGCAGCCTTCTTGTTGTCGGTGCCTGTTCTCGAGGGGAGGACGCGATCGATCTGGCAGCAACCAGGATCCCCCAGGTTGCACCCGAACAGATTCTTGCAGGGGAAGCGGTCGAGGGTTTTGCCCGTATAGACACTCTCGGCCGGAGTCTTCGCCCCTTGCGCGATATGGCAGCCATGCGAGTTCTCCGCCGGTGGATCCGTGGCTGGCGTCCCGATGTTCTTCATACCCACACCAGTAAGGCAGGATGGGTAGGGCGTGCGGCAGCCCACAAGGAAAGGGTTCCGGTCATCGCCCATACTTTCCATGGATTGGTACTGCGCGACTACTATCCCGCTCCGGTGGGAGAGGCATTCCGCCGCCTGGAGATGCGCGCTGCGCGACGTGCGAACCTCCTCTTCGCGGTCAGCCCATCGTGTCGTGCGGAGTTGGCTGAACTGGGAGTGGCGCCCGCGAACAAGATTGACGTGATCCCGCCAGCCGTTCCACTCGAGAAGATAGATACGGACAAGAGAGATGGTCTTCGCCTGAAACTCGGCATTGCTCGTGACACATTGGTGATTGGATTCATTGGCCGTTTTACCGGCGTCAAGCGACCGGAGATCTTCATCGAGGCTCTCCGCCACTCAACCGATGCACGTGGCCTGATGCTCGGTGATGGTCCGAGTCGCAGGAAGCTTCAGGCCAGCGCGCCGCCGAACATATCCATGTTGGGCGCCCGTTCAGAGGCCTCGCAATGGCTGCCGGCAATGGATGTGCTCATGCTTCCAAGTCTGCGCGAAGGCTGTCCCTTGGTCGCTATCGAAGCTTTTGCTGCAGGGATTCCGGTGGTGGGTTTTGATGTCCCGGGTGTACGCGATATCGCCGGAGACTGGGGTGCGGCTGTGACGATCCCTGAAAGTGAAGGGGCGATCGGTTTGGCACACACAATCAAGAATTTGCACGGTGA
>CAZIVO010000175.1:0-3953 GCA_964542765.1 uncultured candidatus Brocadiaceae bacterium
GAAGACAGGCCGACCAGCGAGCCCCCCCAACCGCCGAGGACCAGGGAGCAGTGGCCTTGACCTACGGGGAAGGTGAGGCAGCAGAAGAAGTCGCTGCCGTCGACGCGCATGGACTTCAGCCTCACCTCGTAATTCTGCCGCGGGAAGTCTCCGGTCCAGGTGATCCCGGTCATGGCTTGGCCCGCACTCAGGAGGATCTTTTCATCCTTGACCGTGACCGGGCCGGGGCTGGGGAAGTCCGTCATCTTCCAGTTCCGCAGGGAGTTGCCGTCGAAGAGCGGCATCCACGCACCATCCTGTCGGGCTGTGGCGAGCTGGTTCGTTTCGCAGGAGGGCGTGGTCATCACCATCAGAGCGACCAGAAGGTAGCCGGGTGTGGGCTTCGTCAGCGATGTGCCGGCCTGCTTCATATTTCTCGGACGGATCTGATTTCAGCTGAGTTTCAGCGGGCTCGTGCTGTCGGCGAATCCTTGGCGCCTGAGTCCGTTTGCGCGGATCAGCGTCAGGTAGAGATTGGCCATCGGCGTGTTTTTCGGGAAGACCAGGTGCCTGCCTGTTCGAACCGTTCCGTTTCCGTGGCCCGCCAGCAGCATCGGCAGGTTCATGTGGTCGTGGCGATTGCCGTCGCCCAGCCCCGAACCAAGACAGATCAGGGAGTGATCGAGGAGGTTGCCGGGACCGTCTTCGATCTTTTTCATGCGCCCGATGAAGCGTGCGAATTCTTCGACCTGAAAGCGGTTGATCTTGCTGATCATCGACAGTTTTTCGGGCTTGTTGCCGTGATGCGACAGGGAGTGATGCCCCTGGGGCACGTCGATCCAGCGGTAGCTGCGATTGCTGCCGGCATTACCGATCATGAAGGTGATCGTCCGCGTCAGGTCAGCCTGGAAGGCCAGAGTCATGAGCTCATATGTCACTCGTAGCTGGTCGAGATAGCTTCCCGTGCCGTTCACGCGATCGAGCAAACCTTCGGGGATGGGCTTGCCCTCATCTGCTGTTTTCCCTTTTTCGATGCGCAACTCGATCTCGCGAATCGCGGTCAGGTATTGATCGAGCTTGGCCTGATCGGCCCTGTCCAATCGGCCACGCAGGCTGCGGGCGTCGGTCAGGGTCACATCGAGGATGCTGGCGATTTCCCGCTGGCGCGCAGCCTGCGCCGCGGCGGTCTTGAGGGAGTCAGGGTCTCCGAACAGGCGCGCGAACAGAGCCTTGGGGTCAACCTCTTTGGCGACCGGCGTGGTCGGCGTTCGCCACGAGATGTTGCTCGAGTAAGCGCAACTATAGCCCGAGTCACAGTTGCCCGCCGAGCGCCCAGCTTCCATGCCGAGTTCCAGGCTGGGGAAGCGCGTCTTCTTGCCGATCGCCTGGGAGATGACCTGATCGACGGAGATGCCGCAGTGAATGTCGGCGCCGCCGGTCTTGCGCGGGTGTGCGCAGGTCAGGTAGCTACCGGCAGAGCGTGCGTGGTCGCCTGGTCCGTCACCGTGTGCTCGGCCGCCATCGATCGCCAACCGCGAGAGGACGAGAAGATCCTCGCGGATGTTGCTCAGGGGATCGAGCGATGATGGAAGGTCGTAGCCACGGCCCGACTGTTGCGGTGTCCAGTCAGACATGTTGACGCCGTTGGGGAGGAACAGGAATGCTGTTCGTAGCGGGGGCTTGGGCGCTGTTCCCAGGCCCGGAGTCATCGCGTCCAGCCAGGGCAGGGCGAGGCTGGCGCCTGCTCCGCGCAGGAACGTTCGACGTGACAGGTGTAAGCGTCGGATTACCTGTGCCATGTGATCATCTCCAGCATCAGCCGCCCACCATGCGTTGCCGGAAAGCTTCCAGCTTGACGATACCCTTGATCAGGTCCTCGATCGTGGGGCGAGCCTCCAGGGATTCTACGAGATCATCGATGTGAACCGAATCCAATGGTGATGGATCTCGCCCGATTGCGAAGGTGAAGAGCTTCTTGGTTAGGCAGCGCAGGAAGGCTCGGTCATGCTGCAGCAGCTTCTTGAGGCCGGCCGGGCCGTCGATTTTGCGGCCGTCGGGGAGCTTGCCCGATGCGTCGATGGGGCCCTTGGCATCGCCGTCACGCCAGCGCCCGACCGCATCGTAATTCTCCAAGGCGAAGCCGATTGCGTCCATGCGGCTGTGGCAGGATGCGCAGACCTTGTTGGTGCTGTGCTGGGCCATCGCCTCGCGCAGCGATGCCGGATTGGACAGTTCGGGTGTTTCTGCCAGGGCCGGCACATTCGGTGGCGGCGGTGGTGGCGGGTCATCGAGAAGGTTCTCGAGGATCCACTTGCCTCGCTTGACGGGTGATGTGCGGGTCGGATTCGAGGTCACGGTGAGGAAGCTCGCGTGGCTGACCACTCCGCCCCGTCGACCATCGTCGAATCGAACCCTCCGCATCTCGGCACCCTCGATTCCTTCGATGTCGTAGAAGTCGGCCAGGTTCTCGTTGAGGAAGGAAAAATCTGCGTCCAGAAGGTCGAAGACGTTCCTCTTTTCTCGCATCACCGACAGGAAGAACATCTCCGTTTCGAGGCGCATATCGCGTCTGGTGCTCTGGGTGAATCGGGGGAACAGTTCCGGGTCCGGCATGACTTCGTTCAGGCGCCGAAGTTCCAGCCACTGGGCGGAGAAGTTCTTGGCCAGCGATGACGAGCGCTCATCGGCGAGCATGCGCGACACTTGCTGTTGAAGGACGGTGGGCCGTGTCAGCTGTTTCGAACTCGCAAGGTCGAAGAGCGCTTGGTCCGGCATGCTGCTCCAGAGGAAGTAGCTCAGGCGCGAGGCCATTGCCCATCCATCAAGATCGTGCGTGCCGACCTCAGCGTCGTCAGCTTCGGGTTCGAGTCGGAACAGGAAGCTCGGCGAAACGAGAACAGCTTGCAGCGCCAGTTGCAAGGCACGCTCGAAGCTGCTGCCGTCCTGGACCGCGGCCTTGACGAGGTTTGCCAGGCGATCGACTTCAACCGTTTTGGCCGGCCGTCGCCAGGCGCGGCCTATCATCGTGGTGACGATGGATCGGGCGCGTTCCACGGGGTGTTTGCGAGGGTTGTCGGCAGCGAAGATCCAGCGGTGGCCGAAGGTCGGCTCCAATCGATCGAGTGGCCCGACGACTTCGATCCAATCCAGATACAGGTTGCGATCCCTGAGTTTGGGGTCGGGATGCTTGGGTTGGTAATAGTCATTGAGGAAGCTCACGCTGACGCTGCGGTTGCCTCCCAGCAGGCGCGCTCGTAGCTCGTAGACCTTGGGACGACCCCGGGTGGCGGCGACCTCGATTTCGTCCAGGGTCTTTGCGCCGATCCTGACTCGCATGCGGGCGAGTTCTTTGCCTCCACGCGAGGCGTAGGCGCGTACCCGGATCAGGTAATCTCCTTCGCGTGGCAACTCGATTTTCTGCGAGAGGGTGCCGCTGGTGTAGAGAACGGCGGCACTACCTTGTCGGCTGTTGCGCAAGGACGACTTCATCGATACCGCTTTGAAGTGTCGCTGCGGTGGATGGGCGATATCTTCGTTCGGGATGGTCTGCTCGGAGATCTCGCGAGCAGCTTCCAGGTATTTCTCCAGATGAGTCGTCGACACGGACATGACGTCGCCGATGCTGTCAAATCCATAGCCGAGGTCATCTGCCGGGAAGCTGTCGGCGACGTTGGTTTCGATCCCCAATAGATCCCTGATGGTGTTGGTGTATTCCGTCCGCGAGAGTCTGCGTACCGTTACTCGGCCGGGGTCTCTGGGCCGGGCAGTGACCGCGAGGCGGAGAAATTTGTCGGTCCAGGCAACGGCTTCTCGGCGCTCTTGTGACGATGGCTGAGGCTCGTCTTCGGGCGGCATCACGGAGGTTCGGATCTGTTCGCGCAGTTCGAGGACCAGTTCGAGATCGGTCTCCCATGGATTGCTCAAGAGCAGTGCGGCGAGGTCGAGATCTGCCTCCGGCTCGTCGCCGGCATGGC
>CAZIVO010000176.1:0-3592 GCA_964542765.1 uncultured candidatus Brocadiaceae bacterium
TGTGTGCTGCGACGCCGGCGATGAAACTCTACACCGACGCCGTCTTCAGCTTCCCGTCGAGCTATGCGGGCAAGTCGCGTGCAACGGATGGTTACTGGAACACCGGCAACAAGTACTTCCCATATGTAACGGGAATGGACAAGGTCACGACCTGGTCGCAGGGCGCTTCGCTGGATCCGAAGAGCACGTTCGGGGTAACCCTCTCGAACGGTGTTAGCTCCACGATCGCAACGCCGCCGCCACCGCCGCCACCAGTCTACCGCATCTATGCGCGTGGTACGCCGACAGCCGTCTCCGGCAGCCTCTCAAAGGGCTATGCCTTGGTGACGGAGTTTACCCACTGAGTTGATCTCAGCGGTAATTTTGAAGAGGGCCGGGGCACCTTGCTCCGGCCCTCTTTGTGTACAGGCTTGTGTGCAGAACGGGGTGGCTTCCCGTCTACTCGATTCGTTCGTGGTCGTGAACTCTACATGCGCATTGGCATGGGCAGACCAGGACGGTCCTGTCGGACATGTTCGCCCGAGGAGCGGCGGCCCTTTCTGTGCAATGACTCTGTCGTAAGATAGACAGGCATGGTGGATTCCTTCTTCGTCTTGCGTTTATCGAAGGAACTACCCCCTGCCCACTTTTGGAGAACGATGATGCGTATCCCGGTTTTGTCCCTCGCCTCTCTGGCTCTATTCTGCTCGGCAACATGTGCTCAAACCGATCCTGCGATCACATCGTGGTTGGTCAACCGTGATGGCGCCAGAGGACAGAGCACGGACTCGCGCATTCATGCGATCGTCAGTCAGATTCCGGCGAACGTGACACGGGTGCAATACAACGCTACTGACGCTTTCGTCGAATCTACGGGTATCCCGTCCTATCCGATCGGGCCATGGGGGAGGAACCCAAACACGCCGTCGAACCAGAACTTCAAGTTCCGCATTCCGCGTTCGCCTCAAAAGCAGAACGGTAACAATACGCTGACGGGTCTTGGCCCGATCGGCATCCTCGTGAATGGTGTAGTGTTCTTCAATCCCACGGACGCGCGCTCGTACAATAATCAGCGCATCTGGTGGGAGGATGCGATTCCCGTCATTGGCAAGAACAATGGCTGGGACAAGGCTCTCGGCCATCCTGCGCCCCGTGGTGACTACCATCATCATCAGCGGCCGGAACTCTTGCTGCGTGATCTGTGTGACAACTCCCACAGGCATTCGCCGCTCATCGGCTTTGCCTCCGACGGCTTCCCTGTTTATGGGCCCTACGGCTTCGTGAACACCAATGGTAGCGGCGGTGTCAAGCGCATGAACTCGAGTTACCGCTTGAGAAACATGACGACGCGAACAAGTTTGCCCAATGGCCCGCCCTTGCCGCCGAGTCAGCATGGGCCGCCAGTCAGCAGTCAGTATCCTCTCGGCATCTACTCTCAGGACTATATTTACGTGAAGGGTGCGGGCGATCTCGACGAGTTCAATGGCCGCGTCTGCGTGACGCCCGAGTATCCCAATGGCACCTTTGCCTATTTCGCGACGATCGACGCCAAGGGTGACTCTGCCTTCCCTTACTTCGTCGGGATGAGTTACTACGGTGTGTTCGTGGCTGAGAATCGCAGGGGCCAGGCGCGCATTCCTTCCGGTCTCACCCTGTATCAGGGCGGATCGATCTCCTGCTATGGCTCGGGATGTTCGGCGAGCAAGCCTCTGGCGCTGAGTTACTCCGGTATCGCCGGCGTCGGTCTCAAGCTGAACGTCGATCTTTCGAATGGTCCGGCCAGCGGTAACGGTTGGGTGGCGCTCGGTATCAAGAGCGCGTCCACCAACCTGAGTATCCTCAACATGCCTGGTTGCTACCTTTACCAGTCCCTGGAACTGCCCGTGGGCATCAGTTTCAGTGGCGGCCAGGCGAGCTTGGGGCTGGCCATCCCGAACAAGAGCAATCTGTCGGGACATTCCTTCTTCACGCAAGGCTTTGCTCTGGATCCGAGCGCCAATGGATGTGGTGTGACCACCAGCAATGGCGGCAAGGTGACCGTCGGCGGGTGACAAGGCATGAAGATGCAGAAGGTCCGCACAGCTTCGATTGTTCTCGCGCTGATCGGCGCTAGTTCGATCGGAGCGCAGAGCTTCACGCATGGCATTGCTTTCATCAATGACCCTCTCTCTCACGGCAAGCTCGGTGACAAGTATCTGTCGCTGAACGAGGTTGTCCTCCTCAACCGCCAGGTCATCTCCCGGGCCCAGCTTTCGAAAGAAGAGCAGGCGCAGCTGTTTGGTGGTGACGATCTCGCCTGGGCTGATGTCGACGAGAAGCGAACCGCCAAGATCACCTTCGAGCGCGATCTGGATACGGTGGGCCACAACCCGCACGGTTTCGTCATCGGTGGCGTCGATGGTCGCGTGGTGTTCGACATGGGGACTACCCGCGGGCTGGTGATCGACAGTGACTTCTGCGATCTCCGCAACCTCGAGCTTCGCGGTGGCAAGACCGGGGTCACCCTGTTGCAGAGGGATGCCGTCTACGGCACCCAGGTTCGCAACGTGCTCTTCACCGGGCAATTGGTCGCTGGCTTCGATGCGACCCTGCGCGATGACAATGGTTTCACCGAGTTGCTCTTCGAAGATTGCCGTTTCGTTGGCTTGCCGACTGCGGTCCGGCTGCGCGATGTCGGCCGCAAGCGGCAAGGCCGGGTGGCCTTCGTTGACACCTCGATCGAGGGTGGGCGCGAAGGCCTGGTCTTCGACCTTGGTGCCGGTGGCCTGTATGACCTGACCTTGCGCCACCTGCGGATCGATGGCACCTCGACGGGAGTCGCCCTGCGCCGTGCCAGTGGCATGGATCGAGGCCTGAAGATGCTCTGCGATGCCGTCAGGATGTCGGCAGTGGATATAGGCTTGTCGATCGACGGCCATCCATCGGCGGCGGTGGATCTTGTCGTTCAGCTCTGCGAGGTCGCGGGTCGTAGCAAGGCGATTGCGATGACGTCTGCTGGATCATCCCTGACCTTGCGCGACAGCCGCCTGTCCGGAGGTGTCCAGCTTCGTGGTGGCCAGCGTCCGGTGCACATCGACAACTGTCATCTGCGAGGTGGCGAGGTCTTGATGTCGACTGCCGGCGCTGCCCTGGAGTTGTCGAACTCCATCATCGAGGGCGTCATTCTGCGCAGCAGTGGATCGCGCGGGCTGGCCGTGGATGAATGCGTGGTTCGCGGGAGTTCGGTGCTGCCGGCGACAACGGCAACGCTGACACGGTGCTACATCACGGGGACGACACTGGGCTCGGGCGTCCGGATCACGAACTCGCGCCCGCTGCCTCAACTGGGCACGGTGGAGGTGGCTCCTCTGGAGCCAGCCATCGGTTCCAATCTCACCCTGTCGACGGAACTTCCTGCGGGTCTCTTCGGCGTCTGGCTCTTCGGTTTGAGCCTCACCGATCCTCTGTCTGCTGCCGGGGTCCGTGTCTACATGGAGCCGCGCAGCCTGACGGTCATTCCCGGGCTGCTGAGCGGGAGTTCGAAAAGGTTCTTGCCGATTCCGCGGGCCGCCTCCCTTGTGGGCCTCGACGTGACCTTCCAGTTGCTGGTTGCGCCAGGGGTAGGAATGAGTGC
>CAZIVO010000177.1:0-3161 GCA_964542765.1 uncultured candidatus Brocadiaceae bacterium
TAGGTGCGGTACCCCATCAGGCAAAACTCTTCGATGAGTTCGTCTCCGAAGAGGAGCTACTGCCGCTGGCACAAGCGATCGGTCGTGTTTTCGCCCGTCTTGGCGAGAAGCGAAACCGGGCTCGTGCACGGGTCAAGTTCCTAATCGCCAAGCTCGGAATTGAAGAATTCAAGCGGCTTGTATTGGAAGAGCGCCAGCAATTGCCCCACGATAACCGCTGGACCTCCTATCTCGATGATCTTGATGATACCGATGAGGAACCTCTCAAGCCCGGCCAGGCCCTCAATGGTGCCGACCAGCCAGAGGGCTTCGAGGCGTGGCATGAGACCAACGTGTACCGGCAGCGACAGACGGGCCACGTGGTGGTAACCGTCTTTCTGCCCCTCGGTGATCTGACGTCCAATCAAATGCGCTCGCTGGCCAGCATTTCCCAGCGATACGTGAAGGATACGGTCCGCCTCACGGTGGAGCAGAATGTCGTCCTTCGCTGGATCAGTGAGGCCGATCTACCCGCTCTCTACAGCGAACTGAAAGCGATCGGTTTGGGTGGCGCTGCGGCAGGCACCATCGTCGACATCACGGCCTGCCCGGGAACTGACACCTGCAAACTCGGCATCTCCTCCTCTCGCGGCCTCGCCGGAGAGTTGCGTCGTCGCCTTGCCGAGCGTTATCACACGCTGGATGCGGCTGTGCAGGATCTACGGATCAAGATCAGCGGATGTTTCAATTCGTGCGGCCAGCACCATGCGGCGGATATTGGATTCTACGGGATCTCGCGCAAGATCAACGGTCTGACGGTCCCTCACTTCCAGGTCATCCTTGGTGGTCGGTGGAAGGACAACGCGGGCTCCTTCGGCCTGCCCATGGCCGCCGTCCCATCGAAGAACATCCCCGCCGTGGTCGAGCGGCTGGCGGAGAGATTCATCGGCGAACGCCAACAGGCAGAGAATTTCCAGGACTACATCGGCCGCATCGGAAAACGCGAGGTCAAAGCGATTCTCGATGATCTGGCCCAGGTTCCCACCTATGAAGAAGACCCCTCCTTCTATCGCGACTGGGGTGATGTACGCGAATACACAATCGACGACATGGGCAAGGGCGAGTGTGCCGGCGAAGTGGTACCGCTTGCGCAGTTTGAACTAACCGCCGCTGAACGCGAGGCCTTCGAGGCGCAGATTCTGCTGGATGAGGGTGATGCGGGTGGTGCGTACAGCACCGCATGCGGCGCCATGGTTCAAGCTGCGCGTGCCCTTGTGCGAACACAGTTCCTTGATGTCGGCGACGATGCGGAACGGATCATCGAAGAATTCCGTACTCGTTTCGTCGACACCGAACTCTTCTTTGATCCCTTTGCGAAAGACAAATTCGCCAGGTATCTGTTCCGCAATCACGAAGAACCCCTGACAAACCCCAGTACTGAGGACGCGCACCGCACGATCGAAGAGGCACAACTCTTCATCGAGGGGGCCTTCGCCTGTTATGGTCGTATCTCGGACGCCGAAGGCACATTGGCGGGCAGTTGAAACGACGTCAGTCACCAATCGGTGGCTGTCACTTGTGAACACGCTTCAAACGAACGATCTGACCCATGCCCAACGATCTGCAGCGCCTCAACATCAAGTTCTATCTTGAGGATGAGACCAGTGTATCCCCCGAGGAGGTCTTTCGCATCTTCAACCGGTGGATCTCAGAGCCCCGCGATGAGGTCCTCATCGATGTCGCTGATTACACACACATCCCCAATGGCCCACAGACCCTGCTGGTCGGTCACGAGTCGGACTACAGTCTCGATAGCACCGATGGTCGTATGGGTTTACGCTATGGCCGCAAGCGACCGGTCGACGGCGACGCAAGACAGTGCCTTCGAGCAGCACTGTCGGCGGCCTTGAACGCTTGCCAACGTCTCGAAGAAGCACCCGAAGTCGAGGGTCGCGCCCAGTTCCGCGGAGCTGAACTGCAGATGTCCGTCTTCGATCGATTGGGCTCTCCGAATTCGGCACAAACTCTCGAGGCGCTGCGCGAGGACCTTCTGGCTGTCTTGTCTGAGATCTATGGTGAGGCACAGATCAGCCTCACTCGCGACGAGGACGAAAGACAGTGCCTTACTGTGCAGATTCAGGCTCAGGGTGACTTCAGTGTGGCCTCGATGAAACAGGAGCTGGCCGCCTGACGGGGTCCGTTCTTGACAGTTTTCGAGGGCCTGTCTATATAGGTTTCCAACAGCAACAGCAGACATTTTTCAGAAGCTTGGGAGAAAAAAAGAATGGCGTACATCATCGCGGAGCCCTGCGTCGATGTAAAGGACAAAGCTTGTGTCGAAGTCTGTCCCGTTGACTGTATCCATCCTGTTGACGGTGAGGGCGTGAATATGCTCTACATCGATCCGGATGAGTGCATCGATTGCGGCGCCTGCGAACCAGAATGCCCTGTGGAGGCCATCTTTGCTGAAGAGGACCTGCCGGAAGAATGGAACAAGTATATCGAGATCAATGCCGCCTACTTCCGAGACAAGCAATAAACCTCCGCATTCCGCATACGATCTTTAGAACCTTTAGAACGAAGAAGCCGGCGACGACCTCGGGTCATCGCTGGTCTTTTTTTGCACGATCCTTCACCTTCTTGACCAGGTTCAGGGGCCCGCTATCTTCAGCCCGCTCCTCAAGGCCAACTGACTTCAACTCAAGTCTGCCCTCATGATGCAGAGCAAAACGACAACGGATGCCACGTAAACCTGTGCCACGCAAGAAGGCCCCGAGCCGTGGGGCAGGGCCGGCTACGCGCAAACCCGCCGCACCTCGACGTGCCCGTTCTCCGGTCAAAGTTGATCCCGAGATGATGTGGCAGATGTATCGGAAGATGGTCGAAATCCGCAAGTTCGAGGAGCATGTGTGGGACGTGTACACACGCGGTTGGATGCCAGGTCTAGCGCATCTGTATATCGGTGAGGAAGCGGTTGCCGCGGGTGCGTGTTCGGCACTCCGTGACGACGATTACATCACCTCCACACACCGAGGCCACGGTCACTGCCTGGCCAAGGGCGCTCGCCTCGAACCGATGATGGCCGAGATCATGGGCATGGAGGCCGGATACTGTCGTGGCAAGGGTGGCTCGATGCATATCGCCGACATGTCGGATGGCAACCTGGGGGCCAATGGAATCGT
>CAZIVO010000178.1:0-2808 GCA_964542765.1 uncultured candidatus Brocadiaceae bacterium
ACAGGCATCATGGATTTCGCACCGACGCTGCGCTCGACGACATTCCTCTTGGCGATGACGAGGGTCTTCTCGAGATCCCTTGACTCGCGAAGGCTGACCTCACGATCGCTCTCCTCTTCAACCAACCCGCTCACGGAGCGGCCATCGCGCAAGACCAGGGTGATCGTCTCGTATCCCGGGCGAATAGCCCTTGAAGGGTGCAAGAGGGATTCGATCACGTGCCGATCGGTCACCTCCTTTCCGAGCGTGGCCAGATCGGGACCGAGCGGTGAGGCCTTCTGCCCACTCAAGTGGCATCTCACACAGCCTGCGGCCGAGGTATGAAACACCATCGCGCCGCGTTTCGGACTCCCGCGCAGGCGGGCTTCCTTGGCGAGGAAATCAGGGTCGGCAGCCTTGAGTCTCTCTTCGAGCGAAGCTTGCGCTCTTACCGGAGAGCAGAGCGAAGCGGCAACCACGAAAAGTAAGATGCTGGAAAGGGTCTTCACGATTCGTGTTTCTCTCCGAACTGAATGCCGGCCTGACTCACGTCACAGTTCAACGCTGATCCCCACCGATCGCCTGCTTGAACGCCTCTTCTCCCCCCACCACCGGCATGGTGATCGAGGTGGCATCGAGATCGACGGTCAACTCGGTGCCCGGCTTCGGCCAGAGGGTGAAGTCGTGATCGCTGGAGAAGATCATCACACCGATGCGCTGGCCTGCCTGGATGACCTGATCGTCGGGCTGCAGATCGAAATTCAACTCGTAGAACTCACCCGGCACCAGCGGTTCGCTCTCGGTGAGGGATCGGTGGTTTTGAGGGTCAGCCCAACCACGAGTGATGAGATTGGAGGTGATGCTCCGGCTCTTGGTCCAGGGCAGTGAAACAACCCAGACCGAGAGGTTCGCGGCCGGCTTGCTCGATGCCAGCCGGATCTTCAACTTCGACAGCCCCGACAGGTGCACTGATTTTTTCAGTTCCGGCGTCGCGTAGAGCAGCCGATGCTTGGAAGCCTCGGCGGCAAGCGTGGAACCGGACACGGAGGCATCGTCGACGAGGGTTTCCTCGCCCTGCTTCGAACTCGCCGACAGGCTCAGGCCACCGGTTTCTTGACCGCCGGCCAGCGGGTGCAAAGTGACCGGAGCCGCATCGGGATGCGGATAATCCGGATAAGGAGCCGGATCGGTCCGGCGATCTCCCTCACGGACAATCCAGGCGCGCGGATCCTTCTCGACCTCGTTTTCTATCCCGTAGACGTAACGCGTGAACCAGCGATTCATCCGCTCGAGCGGCGGCTGACCGCCATGACCACCCTGGTGGAAGAAGGCCTGGCAGGGCACTCCCCTCTCCTTGAGCGCCAGATAGATCCGCACGCTGTGCTCGGGCATGACGTTCCAGTCGTTGAAGGCATGCGCCATCAGCGTCGCCGCCTTCAGCTTCCCCAGCTGGTTCAGATAGTCACGGCCCGCCCAGAAGTCGTTGTAGTCGCCGGTGACCCGATCGAAACCCTCGGCCATCTCGCCATCACGAATCCTGGCGTCGCAGCCGGCGCGCTTCTCCATATCGCCGCTGGCGATGAAATTGTAGAGGATGTCGATGTCCTCGCCCATGTAACCACCGGGGTGACGGACGAGACCGTGGGATCGATAGTAATGGTAGTAAGAAGTGTTCGGCGCGATCGGAATGATCGCCTCGAGACCTTCGACTCCGGTGGTGGCCGCAGCCAGGGGAAGGGTGCCGTTGTAAGAGGTTCCGGTCATCCCCACCTTGCCCGTCGACCAGTAGGCCTCGACCTTCTCGCCACCGCGAGGTTCGGTGTATCCCTCGGCCCGTCCGTTCAGCCAATCGATGACCGCCTTGGGAGCGAGCGACTCGTTCTTTCCGCCGACGGTCGGGCAACCCTGCGACATGCCGGTGCCAGGCGACTCGGAATGGACCACGGCAAAACCGCGTGGCACCCAGGTCCGGATCTGCGAGTTGGAGATCACCGAACGACGCTGGCGATGAGGAATCGGCGGTGGCGTGGCATGCATGGGCGGCTGTGCACCAACCTCCTGTCTGGGATTCCAGAAGTGCTCCTTGGCCGTCGATCCGGTGCCGGAGAAGTAGGGGCTCGTCTCGTAGATGACCGGAACCTTCAAGCCTTCGCCATCGGTCTGCGCGGGCCGGGTGACATCGACGTGCATGCGATCGAGCCGACCATCGACATCGGAATCGAAATCGGTTTCGACCCACAGGTCGTGCCGGATCCACTTTCGGGGATCGGAGAACTCCTTGACGATCTGCGCCTGACCATCCTTGAAGACGGGCCCTGCCTTCTCGTCCTGCGCGAAAGCAGTATGCGCAACAGCCAGGAATGCAACGGGCCAGATAGCGAACGGGAAGAGCAAGCCGTGATGCATGGGAGTTGTCCTCAATGCTTGGGTAAACCTCGCCCACCGGAGCCGCGGACCAATGTCCTCATGGACAGCCCGATGCCGACGGTGCACTGCGCCCCGCACCCCAGATCGACGGGGAACACGCGCACCCTAAGTCAGCTGCCGGGAGCCGTCCAGCGCGAGCCGGGACTCATCTCCTGGTTCACCCAAAACGGTCGCCGAACTCACCGTCTGCGCAAAGGCTTCGGGGCCCACTCCCGGTGGCAGCTCGCCAGCGGAACGATGTTCTCGCATGCCCGGGACGCCTCCGATGGCCAAGGCAGACGAAAGACCGCAGCCACATATTTCCTGAATCTACTGAGGGCGCTCCCAGCCTTCCGCATACGCATTTCCTGTGGATCGAACCCATGCCCGATGCGCCCATCGCAACGGGCCATGGACTCCCTG
>CAZIVO010000179.1:0-2354 GCA_964542765.1 uncultured candidatus Brocadiaceae bacterium
GTAGATACGACCTTCATGGGCGCAGGGAGTGCTGGACGAGCGGCGGCCGGTGGCTTCGCCTGGCATCATGGTCTTCCAGACTGTCTTGCCGGTCGCCATGTCGATACAGATCACGACATCGTTGGCGGCTTTTTTGGTTGCTGGAACGGCGAGGATGATTTTTTCCCTGATCGCATCCGTGAAGTTCTGCGTATCCAGCCAGACCAGGAGGGCTTCGTGGTTTTCGAAGACGGTTTTTTGGGCGGCGGAAATTCTTTTGAGATCCGCAAAGTTGATCGCCAGCTTGCCCTTGCGAAAACGTGACCTGAGATAGTCCCCGGATTGGATCTTCTGTTCTTTGTCGAGGTGTTTGTCGATCCATTGATCGGACCATGCCTCGAGTTCTTTCCCTCGCAATCGAGGGTTCAACGACATGCGCGCGGCCTCTGCTTTTTCGATCAAGCTATCGGGAAGGCGAAGGCCTTGGTGTCCGAGTTTGCGCAGGGCGAACTGGTTGATCTGGCGCGTTTGCGTTGGCACATCACGGTGCCAGACGATTGAGAGGTAGGCTCTTCCATCGGCGATCACCGGGCTCCCATGGCCCCCGTCATCGTTGCTCGGGATTTCCTCCTCGCTCACCCAGAGTCTGGGCGGGCCGGATTCAGGCCAGCTATCCTTCAGAGTGGGCCCTGTCGTGACCAGTCCATCACGGCTCGGGCCGCGCCATTGCGGCCAGTCATCGGACTGAGCGCCGACAGCAGTGGTCAGCAGGAGGGCGAGGAGGGGAATTCGACTGGTCATGGGGCGAACAAGATAGCAGTTGAGGGCGTCAGGTGCGTGCCCGGACCTGTTCGAGAACATTTGATACAAGGGGGGTTATCAGCTTTCCCTCTCAGGAGGAGATTGCTCAGAACCGTGAGATCGGGTGAAGATGGTGTCCGGTTCCATTGACAGGAACAAAGGAGGTCTCCATGACCATGTATGTTCGGAGCTTGTTGATCGTGGTTGTCGGTTTCTTTGCGGGGTCGTCCCAGATGACGGCGGACCCGGTTCGCCTGGATTCTTCGGGATCGTTTTTCTATCCGGGATTTGCCGGTCGATCGGACGCTTCGCTGGCGGAGTTCAAGGGCGGCACCGTGGACACGGCGACGTACCTCCGCTACCTGGCTGCTCGTTTGAGTACGCGCTATCTCGAAGATCTTGCCTTCGATCTCTTGCTTGCGCGGGAATGTGAAGCTCTCAAGATTGCCAGGAGTGCGCCCGCTTTGGCCCGGCCGCTTGCTGTGCAGAGAAAGTTGGATTCCAGACGACGGCTGGATGGAGAAGCCGAGGGCAGGTTGTCTTGCAAGTTTGCCAATGAAGCCTTGCGGCAGAGCCGCCTCGATGCCCTGTCTCGTTATCACCGTGGCCGGGATGCCGAAGCCATTCGCGCTCGCTTTGACCACCGCTATGGCGTTGGTGGTCAGCGGGTCCGTGTTCGCCAGATCCTGGTGTCCTTCACGGCAACCCGCAAGCGGTTGGCTGCATCTGGAAAGGTGCAGAATGAGAAGGCGGTGGTAGCGGAAGCGAAGGCGCGTGCGGAAAGGATCCATGGCCGGATCATGACGGGAGCGAGCATCTCCTCGTTGCTCGACCAATCCGATGATCGAACCACGCGGCGCTTGCTTGCTGGCTCGGAGAGTCGGGACAAAGCCGGTTTTCTCGATGGCTATAACTATGATCGTTACGGCGCGGCCTTCGCAGATGCTGTGCGATCTCTGAAGGTGTCAGATGTTTCTGCCCCGATCCGAACAGAGCAGGGCTACCACTTGATCGAACTCGATGCGCGCGAGGTCACGCGTTTCGAAGATGTCGAGGCTCTCGTGCGCAAGGAGGTGATGGCAGGCCCTGCCAAGCCTGTCGAGATTGCCACCCTGCGGTCCGCGCTGTTCAAGAAGTACGAACTCGTTCTGCCGCGCTGAATACACGGTACTGATTTCCCTTGTCGCGCGGACACCGATGAGGACCGGCGTTCGCGAGCTGGGGGATTCGGATCAGAAGTCGATCTTGAAGACCGCCCCGAGGTTCTGCAGGGTACCGGCCGAAGCGTTGCGCGATTTTGCCCAGAGTCGCTTGATGGAGGGTCCTGGCGACGTGGTCGGGAAAGTGACTTTGCGGCCGTAGGACAGCAAGGGCAGTCCTCGGTGGACGGAGATCAGCTGCGAGTAGAGGACTGCGCTCTTGTAGTAGGGGTCCCATGCGCCGATCGGGAAGTTGCGGCTCACGGAGCCGGCACTGTTGGGTATGCCGAGCGGGGCCACGACATCGCCGGTGCTGTAGATCTTGGTGCACCAGCCTGGCAACTGCAGATTTGGGTTGTTGAGACCCAGGAGCCA